>JAKBAI010000017.1 GCA_021809185.1 Planctomycetota bacterium | reverse complement strand
TATCAAGGGAATAGAAAAGGCTAAAGTTCACTGCTTTCTTTTCAAAAAGCCAAAGCTGATCTACTAATTTTATCCGATATTGTTTACCATATCTAATAGGGGAGTATTTTGAAAAGTCGATAATTGAAATAAGAACTTCTCAAAAACTTGAGACTGGTATAAAATTATATTAAAGTGATTTCGAATAAATAATAATGCTCGAAAATAGCTCAGAAAATGTTGAACAAGAAAGATCGAAGGAACTCACCAAACTGAATGTTTCGGATCTGGGGAATTTCATTCGCTTTCAGGCCTGCCAACGCCGATTTTATCTTTCGCAACGATTAAATCTCGATTCGGGAATTCTAGACCTTGGTAATGGCGAGACAAAACATATTTCGTACACCGATCTATTTCAACGGAATGACCCAACCATCAATATCTTATTAAGAAAAAAAGAGGGAGAATGGGAAAAAGAACTTGAAGAAAATGGTCTAAAAAACCTTGGAAAATCATTAACACGGGGAACGCACCAACAACTTACTTGGGAAACAATTGTCACAGATTTACAAAAAATCGATGATTTATCCCCCGGGTTCTACTCGCAGATAGCGATCGAAGCAGATTGGAACCAATTTCATATTAAAGGGAGATTTGATTTTCTCTTGCTACAATTCGATGAGCAAGGCAAACCGTTTCTGGAAATTATCGAATGCCATCTTGGTCGATCGGAGCGCACAGACCATCGAATTCAACTGGGAGTTTACGAGCATCTCATTAAGCACTTCTTTCAAAACAACCCTCTTTTTTTACACGGGCATAAGATAGATAGGATCGATACCGCCATCGTAAAATTAGATACAAATACTAAAATCCACCAATTGATATTAAACAGTCCGAGATTAAAAAATGAGCATGAAATTGCCGATTTGGACTTATTGCTTAATAAAGATGGTTTGTTGCACCAGATTTTAGCTAGTCCCTTTGAGAAAATCCCATTTCAAATCAGTAACAAATGCCATAGCTGTACTTACAGTGCTTTTTGTGCATTAGAAAGTGCCCAAGAGAAAAGGTTAGAACTGCTGGGGCTTGACCCAGTAAATTCACGATTATTAAATGAAGCAAAAATTCGCACCATCGATGAGCTTGCCAAGGCCCCTATTTTTACAACCAAAGAGATCGAAAAGCTAAAGAGCAATCCAAGTTTTACTGTAAAATGGGAAGAATTATTTGACCGCGCAAAAGTCTTCTCGCAACAATTGACCAAGTTAGAATCAGCCAATCATCAATCGGCGAAACAGCCTAACAGTTCCCATCGATTACCCCAAGCAGATGCAATAAAATCAGTCAAAAAATTGCGCAATAGAAGCAAATCGATGTTGCCTCTCCATACTCATCAAGGGACGAATTTGATTCGAGTTTATCTCCATATCGAGATCGACACTTTGGGAGATCGAATTATCGCTCTTGCTGCCCACGTTACTTCTTCTACCAATCGAGTGGTAACCCCCTATCGATTAGAAGAAGACCAGAGAGTAGCGGTACCCGGAGTTTATGAAGAAACCATAACGGCAAAACGATTCCCAAAGCAAACCGAATCTCTCCATGAATCTATTCATGAATCTAAACTTAAGCACGATGAACTCGAGCAAAAATATATCCTGGCCGATGACGATATCATCTTTCTGATCGACCACCCCGGGATAGGCAACGAAGAAGATATAAATTCAGAAGGGAAAATGTTATATCAGTTTTTTCAGCAACTTATCCAACGAATTCACAAAGAGGTACCAAACAAAAAGGAAGCTCAAATCCATTTTTATGTTTGGAAAGAGTCAGAATTATCTGGATTGATTGACGCATTGTCTCGCCAAGATCATGAATTATTTACAGGAGTCATGGCTTTATTGGGTTGCCGAGAAAACTTAGATCAATTGATTTATACGTCGCTGCAAAAAGAGATTCAAGACAATTATAGCCTAGCGATCTGCAGTCGATCCCTTGCTGCCATTATCTCCCTCGATTGGGACAAAGAAAAATATCACTGGGTTCGTTGGTGCCATGGTGAAATAGTAGATCTTGCGCTTGAATTACGCACCGGAATATTCGACTTTATTTCCGAAGATGCCTATACAAAGACAAATCAAGTTAAACATGAAAATAATTCTCAGAATGAAATCTATTTTCGTTATCGAGATACTTTACCCACAGGCTACTGGTACGCTTATTGGGATCTATTTGATAATCCTGTCCAATGTGCCCAACCTGCTCGATCTAGTACAGAAGTAAAGGAGGAAAAGAACACTTTTTTTGATGCTAAATCGCAAAAAGATTATCTGAATGCTAAAAAACCGGGATTGCTCCATGAATATTTTCGAGCACAAGTACATGCTTTAAGATGGCTTGAAGAACGAATACTCGAAAAAAATCCAGAAATAAAAAAGCCCCCCGTATCTCTTGAAGATTTGCAAAAAATCTTTCAAGAGAAGTTATCGATCAGTCTATCTGCCCTAGAATTTTTGCGATATGATCATCATGTCAAATACACTAAGTGGATTAATGATCATCTATTACCTCCAGAACAACGGTTTATTCAAGGGCAATCATTACCTTTGCATCAGCTCGAGTTTAATAAAAATAGTATCTTAAAGGCTAAAATTAAACTATCTTCCATTCGGAATATCAGTTTAGCCGATTTATCGAATCGATCTATTTTCAGTAAAGATAGTTTTGCCCGGCTCACTCCATGGCACGGCAACGAAAAGTCGGCACAGTCCCTCGAACAATTAAAAAGTCCACTAGGTTGTACCTGTATCGTTCAAGCGCTCGATTGGAAAACAGGAGCGGTCGAATTATTCTTACTACCCGCCAATGAAAACAACTATTTGTTGTCAAGCACTTCTAAAATTCAATTTCAAGAAGCTACCTTGGATGAAAATATATCCGATTTTGTGGCAGGTTCGGTAGACAAAGCGTTACAGAAAGATACTCCCATTTATCGTTGGTTTGATCCGATCGAGCCAATTATTCCACCAATTAAGGATAGTCCCAGTGAATTCATAATGGAGCAATGGCATAAAACTCTGCAAACTTTTTTATTACCTCCCCATAATAGATCTTCCGCTGGGCAAGAACAGATAACCGCTATATTAGCAGGTTTACAAACAAGGATCCAGTTATTACAAGGTCCACCAGGAACAGGGAAAACAACCACAACGGCATTAGCAATCCTTGTCCGAGCTATGGAACAATTAGAGATTGGACAGATCATTTTAGTCGCTGCGCACACTCATACAGCGATTGATACACTTTTACTCCGTATTGAACAGTATTTACCTCATTTTCTAACGCATGTTAAGTACCACCAATTAGGTGAAAAAATTCACAATACTCGTGATGAGCAAACTAAAAGCTGGATCAATAAAACAGAGAATGTAGATCCAGATTCGATCAAATTGTTAAAAGTCTATACCAGCATCCCTGATCAAGAACCATTAGGTAATTGCATTAAAAAAGTATCGATTCAGCAGTTAGGAACTAAAAAAAAATTAGGATCTTATCTCCAAGATCGAATTTTGGTAATCGGCGGAACGACCTCTGCATTACTGAAATTAGGGGATTTACATAAAGATACAATCAATTTAACAACGATCGAACAAAATGAAAAATCGGATACCGCAGGGATCAACGCGAAGTTGTTGATAGTGGATGAGGCCTCGATGATGGTATTCCCACATTTTCTTGCTCTTTCGAGTTTATTATGCAGTAACGGTTTGCTTATGTTAGCCGGGGATCATCGCCAGCTTAGACCGATCACGGCACATGATTGGAAAAACGAAGACCGCCCATCCAATCGGCTCTATGAACCTTACGTATCTGCCTTTGAAGCGATTCGCCGATTGCAGAAAAATAATCGAGTAGAACAACGCACAGATTCTGAATCGATATCGACTTCCGATCCCGGTAACACAGCTCTTAAAGATTCTAAAGCTTCTTTGTCTTCTTTGTCTTCTAAGGAAAATCATTCATCCCGATTCGGCCCTCAGGTAATAACCATGTCCGTTTTGCAAGAATCTTTTCGCTTGCCACCAATAATACGTGAGTTGATTAAATCGGTATATTACGAAGATAATATCACTTTAACAGGCCCTGATACAAACGCTTTTGCTCAACCTAGTCAATCCTCCAAAAATCGACTTAGCGAATTCGCTTCCAATCATTCCAATCAAGAAACAATCTGGCGAATCCCTTGGCTAGATCCCATTGGATTGTATTGGTTCGCCCACGATGAACAGGAATCGAAACAGACCAATCGACTGGAAGTATCGCTCATTAAAGAACTTTTCATTCATGGCTTACCACAACCAGCAGGTTCAGTAGCCATTATCACCCCGCACCGCGCCCAGCGAACACTTTTGCGAACCGAACTTGCCCAATGGTTTGGCGAGAATCGACCAATCGATCTTATCGATACGGTGGAACGACTGCAGGGGGGGGAACGCCCAACTATCATCGTTTCAGCAACGGTCAGCGATCCAGTCGCTATTACACAAAATGCGGAATTTATTCTCGATTTGAATCGGGCCAATGTCGCTTTTTCCAGAGCGAAACAGAGATTGATTGTGATTGCCTCTAAACGACTTATCGAACATATCTCCGGAGATTATAGTCAGTATCAGAATTCAATATTATGGAAGGGGTTGAGACTCCTCTGCCAAAAAAATATAATATCTTGTACTGCTCATAATCACAAAATCGATCTTTTCAGCACTGATTCTCAATAAAAGTTTTTTTTTCGTATTCCTAATGAAGTTTAGAAATAAATCAGGATTTCCCCGATATCATCAGATATGATTAGTTACATCGAATGTGAAAATCAACCGAATCTAAACCGAAACGAATTCAAAACTAGGGACAAACCAGAGAATCATTAGCTTGCCATCCATCTGAATCATATAAGCGGAGAGTAATCCTTTATAGATTTGCCCATCAGGCAAACTTATTTGCAGCGGTTCATCTCTAACCACTTCATGGGAGCGCAATTTCGATCGGATGTGATCGATCTGACTAGGATCATAATCAATTCCAATTTCTTTTGGAGTTTTACCAATAACAGCGGATCGATTCATACTGATTAAATGAAGCCATTTGTCATTCACATCGAAAAATTTTCCATCCATCGTTAAAATCGTCAAATAACCAGGGAAAGCAGTAAACATGTCTCGATGAGGAGTTGCCATTTTACTAGATGACTCATGAGCGACAATGAGAACACGATTTACTTTGGCCTCATTCAAGCGAAGCGGGATGAATAACAATAAACGCTTTTGAACACTTTTCGTAGGATTTTGAGTCAGATTAGCTATAGAATTATTATTTAACTTAGAATCTCCACGGGAATCTTTAACGACTCCAGATGAATTTGTGATTCTGGTTGGAGATTCTGACAGATCAGATATTTTTGTATCCATAGGTTGATTCGATGGAACCCCTATTTGAATACGATCAGAATCCCGACTATCAAAAGAATTGACAGTTGACTCCGTTTGGTCCGGTGCAATGATCCATTCTAATTGTACAATTCGATCTTCGTCATAAGCTTGGTGAATCGCTTTAATCCAAGAAACAATTAATTTCGCAGGAACAACTTGAGAGAAAGAAACATTCATTTCAAATAATTTCAAATTTAACCAAGTCATCATTTGCGGATTGCATTCTTCAACCGTTATTTGAGAGCCAGTACCCAGACGTACAAATAAAATGCCTGCTCCAGAGTGCTCCATCAATTGCTTTAATTTTTTTTCATTAAACCGTAAAAGCGTTTCGGTCTGTTCCCGTTTTCGAGCTTCCAAACGCAATTGATCGTTGAGAGTCCATAATTCTTCTGTTTGGCGTTTAAAACTCTCGACAAAATGGAATAACTTAGCCGCAGCTAGTCGAAATTCAGCTGGTCCTTGATTCGGAGCTAATTTAGGATGTTGATCGGATCCGATCATTTGCACCAATTGCTGGAAATGATTAAGATTTCTATTCAAAAGATAGCCTGCCCCCAATAATGCAACTATACCACCCAGGCAGACGAAGCAATAAAGTAATATCCCCCAGCGTTTTCTCTTCTGAAACGGTTTTTCGATTTCTTGTCGCGAAACATAATTCACAATGATCCAATGAGGAACATCTGGACCAGTTAGTTGACGAAGAGTGATCAAATACCGATTGGAATTGTGCTCCAGTTGATACCCCGCTTGCCCTGGTTCAGGAGTCGATGCCACCTCCTCAGGAATGGAACTAAGGATCTTTTCCAAAAGCGGATCACTCGATTTGGAATCACCATTTTGCTCACCATAGATCATATCATTCCATTGATCATTCGGATGAGCAATGATCCTTGCCTCTTCACCTGGTGGCCGTTCCAGAATCATAATATTTCCTGGAACTTCCTTAGACACCTCTTGCAAAAAATAGGTCAATCCGAGTATATCAAGATCGACATCCCAAACTCCAACAAGATCCCCCTGATTGTTATATATAGGGGAAGCATATGAAATTCCGGGCACCGGCGACTGATTCGCACGCAAGAATAGATAGGTTTTAGTCCAGATCGATCGTCCCTGGTTTTTTACTTCCTGATAAAAGGGACGTTGCCGCGGATCATAATTAGCGCCCGATCTCTTTTCGCGAAAGACGAACTTGCCCTCTTTAAAATCGTGGTCTTCGATGATGGGTAGATCCTTATCATCGTGCAAATATAGCCGCAAAAAAAACTGATTCCGATTCTCTTTTCGTTGTAGAGTAGCATAAGCTCCCGTTTTCGAGAGTGTTAAACCAACATCGGACCACTCCATCTGATTGGCAAACTGTTTTGCTAGAATGATAAAGTATTTCAAGAACGATTCTTCTTTTAACTCTTCGTTAGGAATCAACGCAACCTGAAAGCGATTTTGACGAGTGCATTGATGGAGCATTTCCTGAATTCGAGATTCTACTCTTTCTAAAGTGATAACTTGAAGCTTTTTACTCGATTCTTCAATCGTCATTTCGTAAAAGAACCAAATAAAGATTCCCAGAGCTAGCATCCCTCCAAATGTTAGAAAGGAAAGTGATAGCCAAAGGTTTGCTCGAAAAGATTGTGGTTGACTCCAAAACCACATGACGAGTTTCCCCAAACTATTTGCTGGATAAATAAATCTTGAATGAACTTTATCTACCCAATGTTGTTAATACCCAGTTTACAGAAAAATTTAGACTGTAAAATAAGGGAGAAGACTAACATACACGCTTATTTCAATTTAGAACGTTTAATCTAAAGATTCAAGCTAAATCGATTTAAACTTTAAAAGAAAATGAAACCAATTTTTAGATTTAGAAACAATTTTCCTGGGAAGCAATAAAAATTTCTGTGAAATGCTTTAAATTTCAAGTGTTTTTTATGATTTGTTTTGAATCGCTTTTCTCCTCAACCTTCTTTCCAAAAGATTTTCACTAAACGATTCAGTTCAGAATGTTGTTCACTTAGAGACATCTATAAAACGAATCTCTAAAAAGTTGATTTTAACGATTTATGAAGTATTCCTCTTCGAAATACTAAAACTTTCATTTGATAAATCTCCTGTTTTAGGTCCAGTCCCTTCAAGCTAAAATAGAAAGATAAATGAAATTTGGGAAATCCCTGTTTCAATATTACCAGCTCGATTGAACCCCCGCTGGCTTATCAGGGAATATTTTAACCCCCTCAAGATGATCAAAACTGAGAATCATCTCTTGAATATCTGTTTTTATTCTACACATTGCCAATCGACTAGCCTGGGATTTCAACCATTCGTGAAATTCTCCAAGCATTTCAACCGCCGTAGTAGACATCCGTTTGACATTTTTCATATCGAGTAAGACACGGAGATTTGGCCGATTTAAATTATCGTGTAATTCCTTTTTTAATAGATTCAACTCCGCTTCTTCGACCATGTACACATCATTAATTCGAACAATGGTGATATTTCCTTCTCTTGCAATTCGTAATCTCCCTTTAACGATCCCTTTTCGAGCATTTAATTTGTTTATTAAAGCTTCCGCAATTTCTGAAGCATTCGCTGCTTCCTTGGTAAAGGAAGTCAATTGGTCGAGCTGCTCCGCTCCTGCCACTTTACGAGAACTATCGGAATCGAGGCATTTCAAAGCCCATTCTTCAAGATCTCTTCTCGATAATGCCTTCTCCCGAAATTGAATCATGAACTTCAAAGGCCCAATTTCAATCAAATCCCCAACATGAAGGGGCCATTCTTCACTTGGTGGCATCACGTCCCCATTAACAAGTGTCGCCTCTCCACTATTTAAATCTCGAATGAATACTTTCCGCTCTCTTTTTACTAGAGCACAATGTTGATCTCCTATTTTTTCGTGAACAGACCGTAATTGGCATTCTTTAGAGGATCCAATTAGAAACAAATCGACCTCGATGGGGATTGGAAATCCTTGTTTTTTTCCCTTGGCGACTATTAAATAAAATTTCATGACGATTTCTCGCACTTAAAGGGGATGAATTAGCTCGAATCTAAATTTATCTTATCTCCAAATCATACTAAATTACAAGCTCTATTTATAATAATTCTAAGGAATAGTCATTTTTTTCACACTTTTTTCCAACCTTTACCTATTCTCAATTATTTCACCGGTTGATCCTTCTCGATCCTTTTGGTAAAATAAGTAGATATTATTAATTTTAAAGTGAGATGGTGCGCCTTATGTCTCTACCAGATGCGGTCACACTTGGCACGATGATAAGTCGACTGAATTTAGCTACCCCCCAACAAATTCACGAAGCTGAATTTGAATTAGAAAGTAAAAATGCTCCAGGCGAAGCCTTAGTGAAAATCCTAGAAAGAAAAGCAGTTCTTACCCCCTGGCAAGTTAGTAAACTCGTAAAAGGGGATCGAGATGGCTATTTTCTGGGCGGTTTTCGTCTTCTCTACAAAATTTCTGCAGGAACATTTGGTCGGGTTTTTCGTGGTGATAACCCTCAAACAGGGGAAATCGTCGCGATTAAAGTCCTTCGAAGACGTTGGTCAGAAAATTCTCAAAAGATCGATTTATTTGAACGAGAAGGTAAACTAGGGCTTTTACTTCGTCACCCAAATATTGTTAGCATCCTTGCCGTCAATCGAGATCAAGTAACCGGGCAATACTACATCGTTATGGAGTTTGTAGAAGGGGGCAATCTTCGAGACATCTTAGCCATTCGAAAAAAAATGAACGCGGAAGAATCCCTAAGAATTCTTGATGAAGCTGCTAGTGGCTTGAATTATGCGTATTCTCGGGGAATGACCCACCGCGACATCAAACCTTCCAATATTTTAATCTCTTCTCAAGGTATTTCCAAACTTGTTGACTTTGGCTTAGCGGAAATCACTACTTCCGCAGGAACTATCGACGGAGAACTCCAGGTCGATCAATCGGTAGACTATTCAGGACTAGAACAAGCAACGAGCTGCAAACCAGGAGATATTCGCAGTGATATCTATTTTCTGGGGTGTGTATTTTATCAAATGCTGAGCGGAAAACCACTACTTTCAATCACACGCGATGTTCGTGCTCGAAAACAGAAAGCTCGCTTCGATGTTTCCAAACAGATCGAGAAAGATGACCCGATTTTTACTCCCTCTCTTTACAACTTTTTGATGAAGATGGTTGCGATTGATCCTAACCTACGCTTTCAAAACCCTCAGGAGGTTCTAGATGGAATTGACGTTCTCAAAGAAGAGAACTCACCTAAATCTTCTAGAACTTCTGAAGAAACTAATTCCTCTGAACCTCGGACTATCTTTGTTATTGAACTTAATGAAAAGCTCCAAAATGTCTTTAGAACTAAACTCAAAGAATATGGTTTTCGTGTTTTGATTTCTATTGATGCCGAACGCGCTGTCCAGCGTTACAAACAACAACCTTTTGATGTGATTCTGATCGATATAGGTACGACTGGAGAAGAAGGGATCGAGGCATTTAAACGGGTTATGGTCGAATCAGAATTCTCGAAACGAAAATGCACGGGGATTGCTATTCTCTCCGAAGATCAAGCCAAGTGGAAGAGTAGATTCCCCACTACAAAAAATATTCACATCCTCGTTCGACCGCTTTCGATGAAAAAAATTAATGACATTCTTAATCCTCTCAAACCTATTTCTGCCAAAGAAAAAAATCGTTAACTTACTGCTTATCAAATTTTACCCACGTTTTTCCTCTGAATTGTTTTCCCCTGCAATAAAACAATCTAAGAGTTTGCTATTAGCCCCCTTTCTGGCTTTCTCTCTTTGGAATTGGAAGTCCCATTCGAGTCAACAATTTTTTCATATCTTCCCAAACTATTTTTTTATTTTCCGGTGATCTCCCTGGTAACAACGAAGCGGGATGAAAAGTACACATCACAGGGATACCTCGGAAATCATAAAAATTTCCGCGCAGCTCACCAATCCTTCTCGTCGTCTGTAAAAGATTTTGGCTGGCAACTGCCCCGAGACAACAGATGAATTCTGGTGAGACCAACTCGATCTGGCGTTCCAAAAACATCCGACAATTAGAAGCTTCACTACTTTTGGGCTGCCGATTCCCTGGTGGTCGGCAGCGAAGAATATTACAAACATAGACATCCTTGCGGTTCAGACCACAGGCAAGGATGATTTTATCCAATAATTTTCCTGCTTCGCCGACAAAAGGAAGTCCTAGCCTATCTTCATCTCCCCCAGGCGCTTCACCTACGAAACAGAGTTTTGGTGATAACGGACCTTCTCCAAAAACAGTTTGAGTTCGAGTTGAAGACAATTCTGCACATTTGGTACATTTAGAGACTTCCTCTCGCAATATTTTTAATGCTTTCTCTCTCTGTGCAACCGATAATATATCTTTTGGTGCCCCCGGTTCCTTGTCAGCAAATAAAGTGATCGAACTTTCTAACATTTCCAGAGATCTAGAAACTTCTCTATTTTGTGTGAGATTGTCATTTTGAGCAGAATCTTGTAATGCTTGATTCCCAATGAAAAAATCTTTAAACTCTTCGGTGAGTGATGATGGCTGCTTCGACAAATAATCTACCCCAGCTAATTGCCAACCGAGAAGTTGTTGAAACAATTGTTGATTCAAATTATTCTCTGAATTCATTTTTACTTCCTGCAGAAACCATTTCGAAGATTTTGAGTATAAAATAATTATAATTCAATTTTTGAAGTTTGACCCAATTACGAATAAGTAAAGATCCTTTCAAGCAACTTTCTTTCAAATGAATAGCAATTATTTGTAAAATGAGTAATACCGGTTTTAGGTGACCCTTCTTATGAAGATAAATCACAAAAAAAGATTATTTCAAGGAATATTTGATTGAGAAATAATTCACCGAACTTACTTTTACCGGGCCATTTGATAGCATAATGGATAAAAATATTTATCCGAAAAGGAGCGAAGCTTTGTTCAGGGATAACGAATTTACCATCGGCTTGGTGCAGATGAACTGCAACAAGGATATTATTACGAATCGGCAAAATGCGATCGAAAAAATTTTACATTTGGCAAAACAGGGTGCGCAGATCATCTGTTTACCAGAACTTTTTTTAACCCCTTATTTTTGTCAAACTCATGACATCAAAAATTTTGATTTAGCCGAATCGATCCCTGGCCCGACAACAGATATTCTTAGTAA
Source organism: Planctomycetota bacterium (assembly GCA_021809185.1). Classification (GTDB taxonomy): domain Bacteria; phylum Planctomycetota; class Planctomycetia; order Gemmatales; family Gemmataceae; genus JAKBAI01. The sequence goes on along the minus strand of JAKBAI010000017.1, from coordinate 28,741 downwards.
AATTGCAAAAACAGAAAAAGTCGTAATAGTCGCATCTCTGTTTGAGCATTGCGACCATGCGATTTATTATAACACCGCAGCGGTTATAGATGCAGATGGTACTCTTGCAGGTATTTATCGAAAAATGCACATTCCTCACGATCCATTATTTTATGAAAAATATTACTTTAGACCTGGCGATCTTGGCTTTCGAGTGATCACCACTCGCTATGCGAAATTGGGCATCCTTGTATGCTGGGATCAATGGTTTCCTGAAGCGGCACGATTAACGGCACTTCAGGGAGCAGAAATTTTAATATACCCGACTGCTATCGGCTGGCACCCCAAAGAAAAATTAGAATTTGGGTCTGCACAGTATAGCGCTTGGGAAACCATTCAGCGCTCTCATGCAATTGCGAATGGGCTTTATGTTTCCAGTATCAATCGCGTCGGACTAGAAACATCTCGCGAAGGGGAACTTCAATTCTGGGGAGGATCGTTTATTTGCGACCCTTCGGGAGTTATTTTGCAAAAAGCAAACCATGAAGATGAGACCGATCTGTTATCCAGCTGTTCACGTAATAAAATCATTTCGACCCGGAGAAACTGGCCATTCTTTCGCGACCGCCGGACCGATGCTTATCAAGGAATTCTTTCTAGTTTTGAAGATAAACAATAAACTCGAATCGATTCAATCTAAAGGATTGCAAAACTTTTAACGGATTAATGATTGCAAATCTTTCTAACGGATTGCCGACTAAAAAAGGGAATCGGAAAAAATCTCAGCTAAAGACCGTAGATAAAAATCATTCAAAAGAGATTAAAAACAGAAGCATAAAAAGTCAAAATTCAAAGGAGTTTTGACTTTTAACCTCGTCGATCTGCAACTATTTTCTAGACGATATCAAACGAACCTTTATTAATATTTATCGAAACTACGGTTACCCTTTAGTACACTACCCAAGTGCACAACCTAGCTTATTTTATCAGGCAATGAACTCGGTTGTGAAATAAGTTGTTGAGAAGGATTTTCAGGATTCGATTCAGGAGCTACTTGGGATTTAGGTTCATTTACAATAGTAGGTCCGGAAGAATGTGTAGATTCTGTCTGATCGATCTTCTTAAAGTCTTTTAGAGAGGGATCTTTGCTTGCTAAAATGTGTTCAACCTGATCTGCTGTCAATTCTTCATGAAGCAACAAAGATTGAGTAATCAGTTCCAAATCATCCCGGAATTCAGAAACGATTTCCAGAGCTTTCTTTTCCGCATCACGAAGCAGACGTTGAACTTCTTGATCGATCAGTTCTAGAGTACCCTCACTACAATCCTTCGTTTCGGCAATTTCCTTACCAAGAAAAACATGTTCTTCCCCCGCATGATACCAAACAGGCCCTAAGCGATCACTCATTCCAAATTGAGTAACCATCATCCGAGCAATTCGAGTAGCTTGCTTTAGATCATTGGAAGCCCCACTGCGCGGTGCACCAAAGATCAAGCGATCCGCAGCGCGGCCTCCAAGAGCAACTACCAATTTGCTAAATATTTCAATGGAACTATGATCAATGCGATCCTCATCGGGCTGAAAAAGAGTCACCCCACCGGCATTCCCTCTGGGTAAGATAGAAACTCTCGTTAACTTATCTGCTTCAGGTTCGCGCAAACTACATAGAGCATGCCCAGCTTCGTGATACGCGGTTCTTTTCTTTTCATCTTCCGTTAGGACATCATCGCGCGAAGTCCCCATCATAATTCGATCATTGGCATGAACAAAATCAAGATGATTAATCCGTTCTCTCCCTTCGCGGGCGGCCTTGAGAGCTGCTTCATTCGCAAGATTGCGTAAATCGGCTCCTGCCATGCCTATGGTATTCTTAGCAATCATTTCCAAGTCGACATCATCGCCTAGTGGTTTATTCCGAGTATGCACCTGCAAAATAGATAGTCGACCTTTCCAACTCGGTTTATCTACAGTAATATGCCGATCAAATCGACCCGGACGTAATAAAGCAGAATCGAGGACATCGGGTCGATTCGTAGCTGCTAGAACGATTACGGTCTCCGTTGTTTGAAAGCCATCCATCTCTCCCAAAATCTGATTGAGAGTCTGTTCTCGTTCATCCGATCCGCCACCAACTCCGGCACCACGCATCCGGCCCACCGCATCGATTTCATCAATGAAAATCAAACAGGGGGAATTTTCTTTAGCCGTCTTAAATAAATCTCGTACTCGACTTGCTCCCACCCCCACAAACATTTGAATGAATTCAGACCCATTAATGCTAAAAAAGGGAACACCTGCCTCACCAGCCACTGCTCGCGCCAACAGCGTTTTTCCGGTTCCAGGTGGTCCTACCAACAACACCCCTTTAGGGACTTCTGCCCCGAGGCGATGAAACTTTTCTGGATTTTTCAAAAAGTCTACAATTTCTTGCAGCTCTTTTTTCGTATTGTCCATCCCTGCGGCATCATTAAAATCGGTTTTCTGTTTACTCTGATCGTAAAGTCGGGCAGGACTTTTTATATAAGATTTAATCATCCCACTCCCCATGGGATCACCCATCCAATCACGACCTCGAGACAAAAAAATCAAAAAAATGATGATCAGCAAAAATGGTGCACCATACCAGAAAAGATTTTTCAATAAAGTCGATTGATCCTCTTGGTGCTCGATTTCAATTGGTTTAATCTCTTTCTTTTTTATCGCGTCCTCATTTGCTTTATAATCTTTCTCCTGAATACTTTGAATCCACTTATCCCTATTATGATCTACAAATAAATTGATAGAGAATCGACCATGTGGCAAATCCAAAGACTTGAATGATTCATCCTTCGGATCTCTCAATTCACCCGTTGCTTTTTCCTCGCCAATAATGGTTAGCTTGGCAATTTTTCCTTCATCGACCATTCGATTGAAAATGGTGAAACTTACAGGTTTATGCGTAGGAGGAACTGCAATCCAAGAAATAATGATTAGAAGTCCTGTAATTATTCCGAAAAGCAGCACAACATAGAGAAAATTCGAAGGAATGTCATCGGATTCAGAATTCTGGTTAGTGCCGGTTTGAGGCATTGAACTTTCCTAAATAGATTCAAATATATCGTTAAAACTCGTAACTTATTTTTTGACCGAAAACAGATCGATCATAAAACAAGAAACGAGAATGTTAAAAATCATGAGGAAATTACTAATTGCTTGAGAACTTTATTCCTCGTTAAAAACATTTTGTAAGGGTATGCTTTCAAATTAATTTTGGTTCTTCGTTTTCAGAAATAGAACTAGAAGTAGAGGAACTAGAAGTAGAGGAACTGGAAGAAATTGGTTCCTTAGAACCTATCTGATCCATCGATGTTTCAGAAACAATTCTAGACTCAGACCGATGATTCGATGATTCACCATCATCCGATCGATTTCCTTCAGGAGGAGTGGTTTCTGAAACAAAGATAGGTATGGAAGGAGTCTTCGAAACTGAATCCAGATGGTCAGTCGATGTCGATCCTGTTGGAAGTACACTTGATATATGCGAGATATTCTCAGATGACCCAGAGATTTTTGGTGAATCAGCAATAATCGATTCTACTTGGTTACTCGCATTCGCTTGGTTACTCGCATTCGCTTGGTTACTCGCATCCGCTTGGTGTGGAATCGAAACTGAAGTAGATTCAGGAACAGGATCTTTTGCTTTAAAGAATGCTTCTAATTCACCAAAGGTATGAAGAGGGGATTTACCAGACAATGCTTCCTGAGACAATTTAGGGAGTGATTTCGGTTTATGTGGCTTTTTCGGCTGTGGTTGGTTAAGATTCGGACGCTGGGTACGATCCTGTCCTTCGTAGCGAGGGCCACGCGGAGAAGATGGATGACGACCACGATCTCTGTGATCTTGTGGATGAACAGAGTCTGGTTGGTTGGAATCATAAACCATTTCGCCCTTTCCTCCCGAAGAGGTGTTTCGTTGCGAAGTTGACGATTGCTCCGAGTAACGATTTCTATCTCGAGGCGACTGACCGCGCTGATCATGGCGAGGAGGACGATCTCTAAAAGAGCCAGGACGGTTTGAGGATTCGCGATTGTCCGCAGAGAAAGATCGACCCGATGAACTCGAATCTCCGCTACCAGTTGTTGAACCACCCATGGAACTACTCGTTGAACTACCAGTACTATCTCCCCCTTCTCTTGGTCTCGGTGGATGAGAAGAGCCTGATTCAGAACGATTTCCTTGGGAGAAAGATCGGCGCGGAGGGTAAGAGCGTTTGCCAGAAGATCGGTCCCCCATCTGTCCTGGATTACCCGGAGTTGGAGCATTGGATGACGCCGTTCCAGACTCCATCGATCCTGCGGAGTGGGATCCTGGCTCATTTGGGTTTTTGAACTCATCTCGAGATCGCTCGCGCGGCCGGTGTTGAGAACCATCCCCTCTACGGGCATTACCACGATTACCACTTCGGCTTTCTGAACGGCTTTCTGGATTGCCTTCAGAACGGTTTTCTTGGCGATGGCTATCGCGATGCCGAGAACTTGGTGAAGGTTTCGAGCTTGTCGGAGAGATCATGGTTAATGACACTCTTTTGCGCTCTAGTTCGACTTTCATCACCCACACCGTAATGATATCCCCTACCGATACCAATTCATATGGATTTTTGATAAATCGACTCGCCATTTGACTAATATGAACCAGGCCACTATCTTTCAAACCGACATCGACAAATGCTCCAAAATCGACAACATTTAAGACAGTCCCTTTTAACTCCATTCCGGGAACTAGATCTTCGAGTTTAAGTAAGCCTTTCTTGAAAATCGGTTTCGGTAAATCCTCACGTGGGTCTCGCCCCGGCTTTAGTAGATTGTCGCAAATATCTTGGACAGTTGCTGTACCAATATTGAGACGTGTAGCAATATCGTTGATATCCACACTAGGCAATTTCTCTTGCAATTTCGCTAATCGATCCTGATCGAGCAGATCAGCGGGGATAAAGCCAAGCTCTGCTAGAATTTGTCTAGCGACCGCATAACTTTCTGGATGAATCCAGGTATTGTCGAGCGGTTCGTCTCCATGAGAAATTTTCAAAAATCCGCATGCCTGTGTAAATCGGGAAACTCCCACTCCTGGGACCGCTTTGAGCTGATCCCGATTTGCAAACGGCCCGTTCGATTTACGATATTCAAGAATATCCCGTACCACCATCTGATTCAATCCAGAAACATGGCAAAGCAACGGAAAACTAGCTGTATTCAAATCGACACCGACATAATTCACGGCACTTTCAACCACTTCATCCAATGATTGTTTCAGTTGTTTTGTTTTGAGATCATGTTGGTATAAGCCAATACCCAGGTGCTGAGGATCGATTTTCACTAATTCAGCGAGTGGATCTTGCACACGGCGACCAATCGAGATCGTTCCACGAACCAATGCATCATGATTTGGAAATTCTTCTCTACCTACCTGGCTAGCAGAATAATCACTAGCCCCTGCTTCATTGACGATTATGTAAGCAAGTTCCTTATAAGCTAGTGGAAGACTTTCCAAAGGTTCACGAACTTCTACAGCAGGTGAGTTAGATGGTGAGTTATGCGAATCCCTAGAATCCGAATTTGCATTCCCAATAGGCTCCGAAGAGGAGTTCTCTAGACCGCTTATTGGATTCTGACCAGAACCAGATTCCTTTAAACTAGGTTCAAGCGATGAACTATTTGCTGGTGGAATAGAACTATCAGAAGTCAGATTGGCTGGTGTGGTAATTAGTGGAGTAGTAACAATAGAATCTGACTTTTCTTGAGGTGAAATGGCAGAGGACGATGGCGAATCAATTGCGGGCACTGAAACTTCACTCGTAGTGGAGGATGTTTCCCCATTTGAAACTGTAATTGATTTCGGAGTATCATCAGATGAATTCGAAGCCAATTGATTTTCTAAAGGATTTATTTGGATTTCAGCAGATGTAGCTGCCGCTACTCCCGAATCGATTGGGGTCGAGACAAGCAAGCCATCTGGAGTTGCATGTAAAGTAGCATTTGAGGTAGCATGGGAAGTACCGTTGCTTTCTCCGCTGGGTTGCGAAACAGCAGCAGATTTAGCATCTATAGTAGCAACAGTAGTGGCAACAGTTTTTGATACTTTTAAGGGAACCGGTGGTTCGGCTTCGGTTGGGGGTAATTCACCAAACTTACGCTCCGCTAATTCCGATAGCAATTCCGCAACAACATGCTCTGTTTCCCGTGAAGCAGTCCCATTTCCAAGTGCGATAACCTGAATTTGATGTTTACGGATAAATCGCTCGAGCGCAAATTTTGCCAACAACTTTCGCGTTTTTTGATCTTCTTTTTTATTAGGAACTTCGTGCGGATAAATAACCGTGTGGTCAAGTAAGTTTCCATACTCATCAAGTGCAGCTAATTTACAGCCATGACGAAAACCAGGATCAATGGCTAAAACCCTTTTTTTGGATAAGGGGGGTTGAAGTAATAAACCTCGAAGATTTTTAGCAAAAATGGCAATAGCATGGTCCTGTGCGGCATCACGATGCTCGCTTCGGACTTCCCGTTCCATACTCGGATAGATCAAACGTTCCAAAGAATCATTCAAGGCATTGACGATCAAATCTGCGTGGGGATGATTTTCCAAAGGAAGTAATTTCTTGGCGGAGTTAATCGACAATTCCGTATCCCACTTGACGGAAACCGTAAGGAATCCCTCTTTTTCGCCTCGATTAATAGCCAAAATGCGATGGGGGGGAATGAGCTTCGCTGACTCATGGAAATCATAGTAATCTTTATACTCCACGCCCCTCTCAGAGTTCACTTTATCGGTCTTCGTTGAAAACAATTGACCCGATTCCCAGACAATTTCGCGAATTGCAGCTCGAATATCGGCATTATCGGCAATCATTTCTGCATGAATGTGCTGTACACCTAAGAGAATCTCCTCTGGGGTATTTAAGCCTTTTTCAGGATTAACCATTCCTTGAATGAAAACAGAAAGGTCTCCTAACGATTGATCCTTCTCCCAAATAGCAATAGCTAAAGGTTCTAAACCCTTTTCTTTTGCATTTCCTGCTAAGGATGTTTTCTTTGGTTTAAAGGGTTGGTACAAGTCCTCTAATCGCTTCGCTGAATCAGTTGATTCAATTTGGTTTTTCAACTCCCCGGTCAATTTCCCTTGAGTTTCTATAACCTTTAATATGGTCTTCCGTCGCTCATTCAGAGTGCGCAGCTCGTGTAAGCGAGATTTTACTCGGCGAATCTTATCCTCTTCCAATCCACCCGTTAAATCTTTTCGATACCGAGTGATAAAAGGGACAGTATTGCCTTCATCCAATAGTTGAACAACTTGTTCAACTTGGGATTTGCGAATCTGCAAATCCTGCGCTATTCTTGAATAATCTGATAACGGTAATGACATATTTTGTGTGGTTTGCGGTGTGGTTTGCATGTGGGATATGATTCGAACTTCACTGTTGTATGAAGCTTTTTAGAATCTCCAGGTTGTTTAAAATCCAATATTTACATTCAAAATTTATTTTTTATCACAAATTATTTTTTTATCATAGGAGAGGAAGGGGTAAAAGGGAACTATCACTCTGGGAAAATGATTTTTATCTATCTTAATTAATGTCCTCGTCATTCATTTTTACCATTAAAAGAGCAAAAACACCTGCTCACTGAAAAAAGCCATTTTCAATCCACAAAAAATCCCTAATCCTATCTCTTAAGTTCAGACTTACCTATTATCTTCTTTTTTAGACCAGAAAATATTAACAAGCACTTTCAAACTTACCTATAAAGCTCAGTTTACCTATCTTTACATCAACATCAATCGGTTTTGAATAGATTGGTAGAAAGGTCAATCTTTTGTTTGAGAATCCCAATCAGTCTCTATTGAGGTCTCTATTGAGGTCTCTATTGAGGAAATAGTTCGTTCTTAATTCATAACAACTTCCCTAATTATTTAGAAACCTATTTTGAATTCAACTGGGCGATTTAAATCAAACCTTTCATTAAGATTTCCACTTTAGCACTTCTACTTTTAGCATTTCTAATTTAGCACCTGATGGCTTCTTAAGCGACCTTGGAGATAATCATTAACGTATTAACATTTCAAAACCGTGCTAATTAACTACTCATAGTTACTTTCCAATCAAAACCTTATAAAAAACAGTCTATCCAAAACAATTAAAAAAGAAACCAGAGCATTAAAATAAATCTTTAATCGTGTGAATTAATTGAATTAGATTGTTTTTTCGATTTAGTTTATAGACATACAAAATTCATAGCTTTCTATCATAAATAAAAAATAAGTTAGGAAAACCGCCATCGAAAAATTGTTCAATAATCAGACTTTCAATAATCTAACTAATATTTACACTCGAAGATTCTTCTCTATCTAGAGCCTATAAATAGAATAAATGTTAGCCATATTGAAAATTATGGAGTGGATCAAAAATTCAGGCGTTTCTAAACCTCCCGAATTTTGCAAAAAAAACGATATTGATAATTTAAATTCAAGAATGGAACAAAAACTTCACAACAGATTTGACAAATTTTGGGAATAATTCACCTCCAAAATATTCTTTATTTTAAGGCAGTTACATGGGAATTCAAGATCGGGATTATTATCGCAAAGAATCGCCGAACCTCATGCAGTATGTGGTTGCGGTAAAACCGTTCACCGTAACGATTTTGCTGATAATTGCCAATTTAACCATTTATCTTGTGCAAATCACCCTCCAAGAACAGTTGAATTCGAATCCGGATGGTTTTTCGAAAAGCTTGATTTTAGATGTGACAAAAATACGTGATGGGGAGGTATGGCGTCTTTTCTCTTATGGCTTCTTGCACGATACTTCGAGCTTTGCGTGGGGACATCTACTTATCAATATGATTCTTCTGTGGTTCTTTGGAAGGCATCTTGAACAAGAAATGGGTTCTCAAATTTTCTTGAGATTTTATCTGTTTTCTTTGCTGTTATCGGGGATTGGGTTCTTAATATATCAGTCTTTGACAAATCAATCGGCGCTTTGTATAGGAAGTTCAGGTGCTATTGCTTCGATTCTTTTGTATTATGCGTGTAGTAACCCTAAGGAAATCGTCTTCGTTTGGTTCATCCCGATGCAGATATGGGTTCTAGTTACTTTATATATAATGAACGACGTCTTCGGAATAATTGGAATGATTCGGAGACCTGCTGCAATTTCAGTTATTTTTGTTGGAGGTGTTTTTGGTTATCTTCAATTTAAGTTAAAAAATCGAACTTTTAATGAATTTCCGTTTAATTTTTTAAGAACTCTTTTTTCCAAAAATCGTTATCGAGAAAATTCAAAGATCAAAAAACTGGATCAATTCAGAACTCATAATAATAATTCGGTAGATAAAGATTTGGAAAATCAAAGGTTGTTAGGTAACCAGGCATATAATCCAACTGCCTATTCACCGATCTCTTCCCAAATTAATAACGACTCAGAAAATCTAAATAATCCTACAGAAATTCAAGTGACCTCATTAGATTCTGATGAAAATCAATTCCAGAACCCGATAAACGACGAATCTTTGCGGAACCAAGAAGACTCTTTGGAGATACAAGTAGATAATGTACTGGCCAAGCTTTCCAGTTCAGGAAAAGAAAGTTTGACAGAAGAAGAACTTTCGATTCTGCAAAAAGCGAGTGAGATTTTCCGCAAGAAAAAAATGTGATCCTTCGATGAGATTTGGTCGATTTATGGGCAATAAATATAGGAAATGTAAATAACTTTAAACGATGAAATAGAAATAATTTTTCTCATGGCTTGTTCTTTTCAAAGTACGGAGATATAATTTTAAAAAATTTATTTCATTTTAACCTAATATTATTTTTATAAAGTTATTTCGAGGGGATAATGCCACTATTTACCTATCAATGTATTTCCTGTGATTCCTCATTTGAGACTCTTGTACTCAATCAGAAAGAAGCAGAACAGGTAGCATGCCCTAAATGCGACGGAAAAGATCTTGTCAAAGCTTTTAGTCTTCCCTCTGCGTACAATGCTGAGCCTCAAACCAATTGTAGAGGGGATGGTCCTCCTTGTGGTTCATCAATGTGCGGGAGAAATCGCTAATTCTCAAATCATATAGCGATTCTTTAAATCGGTATAATAAACCGATTGTTGATTTCCTTAACTCCGGAATAAAATTCGATAATAAATGGAATTCGATTTAAATAGCGTCCCTTCTTCTTAGGAACCAATGTCTTTACCTGACCACGGAGAAAGTTCCCTAAATTGATGAATCTAGAAATTGAGAAAGACACATATATCAATCGAAAAATGACAGCGTTCCGGAATGGAAATAATAAAGAATCTAGAAATTCGAGAAAAAAGAGAAAAGCAATTTGACGATGATTACTGAAATTGGTAAGATAGTACTCTTGCTAAAAAATGAAATATTTACTTAGATTAATCTTTTTGTTTATTGATATACTAAACGAAAATAATGTTTTTTATCTGTTAAAGGGTAGTTGATAAAGGGTAGTTGATCTAAAACGGATAGATTTTAATTTCAGATAACTTTTATTAAAATTGAAAATGATTGATCTAAAAAAAGAAAGAATCTAGAAAATAAATTTAAGAGAATAATTTGAATTTAGTAATTATATAGTAACGAATATGGTTAATTAATAAGAATAATAAACGAACAAACAACAATTTAATATTAAGGTGGAGGGTACTGCGTGGCGATTGTGCAAGTAAAAGAGCTACTTGATGCGGGGGTCCATTTTGGTCATCGTGTCAGTCGATGGAATCCAAAAATGCACCCATATATTTTCGCGAAGCGAAATATGATTCATTTGATCGACTTGCGAGAAACCATGCGAGGGTTAATGCGAGCTCACCGCTATCTATATCAAATTGTGAGTTCTGGAGGAATTGTTTTATTTGTTGGAACCAAGAGACAAGCCAAAGAAATTGTAGAGCGAGAAGCGATTAATTGCGGCATGCCTTATGTGAACGAACGATGGTTAGGTGGTACACTAACTAATTTTCGTACCATTCGAAGTCGATTATCTCGATTACAAGAATTAGAAGCGATGTGGGTGAGTGCTAATGACAACCCAAACCGAATGGATATGGCGAATTATATCACTTCGATGATGAATGAAACCGGTAAGCTAGATCCCCACAAAGCCCCAGAAAGTTCGTTGATTCGAACCTATTCTAAAAAAATGATCGCTAATCTCTCGAGAGAATTAACGAAAATTCGTCGTAATCTTCAAGGGATTCGTGAAATGAAACGCTCTCCGAGCGTATTGTTGGTAATCGATCCAAAACGAGAACACATCGCAGTGAAAGAAGCCCAGCGAATGGGTATCCCCACTATTGCACTAATTGATACAGATAGTGATCCAGATCCCGTTGACTTACCTATTCCAGGTAATGATGATTCCATTCGATCGATCGAAGTTGTGATTTCTAAAATGGTAGATGCGATTATGATGGGACGATCCGCACTTCCACCTGATCAACAAACCCCCATTCGCCAGCGGCCAAAGATTGCTCCATCCCCCGCTTCACTCCCAAGTTCCAATGGAGCGAAATCGGATTTAGCGAACCAAAAATCAACTGCTACCATCACTGAATAATATGTATTTTTTCGTACTATGAATTTTATGATTTTTCAGGGATGTTTTATTTTTGTGAATAATCGAATTTAATAGTTTGATCGAATTCAACTGGATTATTTAATCATAGGCTTTTCCCTAAATAGTTTTCTGGGAAAAGTCTGTAATTTTTATTGGTCTCTTCAGAACCAATTTTTGTTATCAACCTTTGTTTGCCCCTTCAGAAATATTGAGGATGATTCAATCATTTCTGAAATTCAAGATATATATTGAATTAATTAAATATTTTGAATTTAAGTAAATATGAAACTTAAACGCAAGCCGGAAAAATCTTCCAGGAAATATTTACTTTGGAAGATGTAAATACTCCCAATCCGATCTTGTAATTCGTATACTTAAAACTACAGTTAGTAACGCAAAAGCGAAAACATAACACTTGAAACAATGGAAAATTTCAAGCTAAAGAGAGAAAAAAATGAGTGTGACGATTACTGCAGCTATGGTCAACGATTTACGAAAGCGGACCGATTTACCCATGATGGAATGTAAAACCGCTCTGCAAGAAGCAAATGGGGATACCCAAAAAGCTATAGAAATATTAAGAGAAAGATTTGCAAAAGTCGCTTTCAAACGTGCTGCGCTCGAAACCGCTGAGGGGCGAGCTATCACTTTTTTTGATAACGAAAAAAAGATCGCGGCTATATTGGATATCCGTTGTGAAAGTGCACCCGTTACAAAAAGTGAACATTTCATTGCTCTAGCTAAAGATGTTGTCCATCATATTGCTGTTCAAAATCCTAAGACAATCGAAGAGTTAATGAGCCAACCCTTGTTGAATCAGGGGAATAAAACGGTTCAGGATCGATTCAATGAAGTGATTGGTCTAATTCGCGAAAATATGAAGGTTCATGCTTTCCAAAGATTAAGCGGTTCTCAGTATGGAGAATATGTGCATCATGATGGAAGTTTTGCCGTCTTACTGGAAGTGAATGGAACCATTTCCAAACAAGAAGTTCTTCGTGATATTTCAGCTCATATCGGTGCCATGAATCCACAGTATATGACTCGTGATCAGGTTCCCGCTGATGAAGTTCAAAAGCAGTCCGAAATATTACGTAGTTCGATTGCGGAAGATCCAAAAACAAAAGGAAAACCGGCTAATATCCTGGAAAAAATTCTTGAAGGTCAGCTGAGAGACTGGCTCTCCGAACGAGTATTGTTGGAACAAGAAATTAGTAACCAAAGCAAATACCCTGGGAAAAAGATTTCAGATCTTTTATTGGAACAAAAACTGACCCTAGTATCTTTTATTCGAATCAAGATCGGTGAAGTTTCATTAGGGTAATTTTATACCTCTATAATTATGAAAACAGAATTTCTTAAATAAGTTCACGATCGAGAGAAAGTCTTCTCTCGATTCTTTTAAACGCTCAAATATTTGATATTGTAATTTACATAAAACTAGTTTTTTGAAAGATGATTGGATAAACGGTATGCCACACACAAAAAGTGCCAAAAAAGCGCTACGACAAAATAGATCCCGCCGCGAACATAATCGCGAAGTAAAGAAAGCTCTTCGCTTTCAATTGAAGTCGTTCCAAACAGTACTTCAATCGGGAACTCCTGAACAAAAACTTTCAGATCTTAAGCTGTGCTTTAAAAAATTGGACAAAGCAGCAGCGAAAGGGATTATTCACAAAAATCAAGCTGCACGAAAGAAATCGCAGCTCGCGAAAAAGCTAAATCCCGTGAAAAGCTAGATCTTATTAATCTAGGTTTGACAAATAATGGGATGGATGAACTTCGAGAGTTTTTGAGCATCCCTTCCGTTTTAGCTTTAATTTTCTTTCAAATTGATAATCTTTAAGACGAGTTCATTTCGAGTCTCCTTCAAGAGATTGGACTTATCAAGTAGTCATAATCTCATTTTGGTTCTCGTTAAAATGAACTCGCTTCATTTCCAAAACCAATTTTACACCGATCCAAACCATCACTGGACAACTAATATCGATAGCCCATTGATTGAAAAGTTGTGCTTGCCATTTTGTCAACTGCGTAGAGATCAGTAAAACTACCCAGCTGATAGCACAATAATAGAGCCATTGATTGGTCGATGCCTCCAGATATTTCCTCAATAAGAGCGCAGGGATTAGCGATAAAGACCATTCATAAATCAGTGCATGAGGAGATAGTAAAAGAGTATAAAAAACTACTAGACTATATTGATAAGTAAGAGGAGGTCGGTATTTAATGAACGCATAGATTAAAAATGATCCCAAGAATAAAGAAGTAATCCCGCCTAATACGACTCCCCAATTTTGAGAAGATCCTAAAAGATAGAACCAGAACGATCGGGTGGTATGATGATTGTAAAATTCCTCTTTAGCATACCCAGCGATCTCAGGCAGATTTTGAAAGAATAAATACGATTCTCGTGGGATGAAAATCAAACTGATCGCCCATAGAAATATCCCTGTAATAATCATCCCTATCCAACATCGCCGATACTTTCGAAATTCTACCAACCACCAAAGCACAACACCAATTAAAAGAGTAGGTTTAAATGCCAATAACCCAAGAACCAAACCTGCTAACAACTTTTGATCCCGTTGTAAAAATCGATAACCGAGAGAGAAGCAAGCAAAACTCAATAAAGAATTTTGCCCAAAAGAAATGACGGTGAAGAGTGGGTAAAAACTAGTACACCATAACAAAGTCGACAGGCGATTTTTGACTCCCAACCAAGATAAGCTAAACCAGAATAACCCAATGGCTATAAGACTCCAGATCCAGAATGATACTCGATAAGGAAGGCCAGAAGTAGGAACATAAAGCAATGCGTAAAAAGGGGGATTTCTAAATGCGGTAAGTTGTTCTTCATCCTCGATGCCAATCAACTTAGGCTGATAATGGAATGTCCAATCATAGTCGTAAAGGTGCTCCCCTTCACCATCGAGAATCATTCGCCCTGCCGCGTAAAAAGCCATATGATCGGTAAATAACCGATTTTTCTCATGGATAATACCCGTACTCGCCAAGAGTAGCCAAATCCACCAGCTTAACCACAAAAAACAAGCTGTCCAACGCACATAAATAAGCCGATTTTGAATAAAAAGGATCCAGTTTTTTCCGTTCATCGGACTTGTAGAACCTCTTTAACCTCTCGCTCTTCAATATCGGAGAACAATTTCACTTCCCCAATTCGAGTAGGTAAAATGAGCCTAAGCTGGCCAACGGTTGATTTTTTGTCACGTTTCATAATGCGAATTAATTGATCTGTTTCCCATTCTTTTTTGGGTTTCACTGGTAAGTTAAAAGTTTGTAACAATCGAATCTGTCTCTGAGTAACTTCTTCGGAAATGTACCCGCGCATTTGAGCAAACCGACTGGCAACTATCATCCCAATGGAGACCGCTTCCCCATGAAGTAGTTCCCCATAATTACTTATCGTTTCAAATGCATGAGCAAAAGTATGACCATAATTCAAGATCATTCGCAACCCAGTTAATTCATGCTCATCGTTTTTTACTACCTCTGCTTTTAATTCACAACTGCGCTGAATAATATCCTGCAAGATGTTGTTTTCTTTGGCGATGATCGATTGCGAATTTTTTTCTAGATAGACAAAAAACGATTCATCTAAAATCACTCCATATTTGACAACTTCCGCCAGTCCACTAAGAAATTCTCTCTGGGGGAGTGTCTCAAGATAGTTCAAATCGATCCAAACTCCTCGTGGTTGGTGAAAAGCGCCAATTAAATTCTTCCCGCCAGAGTGATTGATCCCAACTTTCCCGCCAACTGAACTATCAACCATTGCCAATAATGTTGTTGGAATTTGAATAAAATCCATCCCACGATTATAGGTTGCGGCTACGAATCCCCCAAGATCTCCTACAACTCCTCCACCTAGAGTGATCACAACAGTTTGCCGAGTCAACGATTTCTCCGCACAGAAATCGTAAATCGTACTCAATTGGGCGAGCGATTTTGATGACTCTCCAGATGGGATAATCATTGAGTGAATCTCGAATCCCCTGCCGGATAGGATATTAATTAACTCAAAGCCTTGAGATTTAACTTTTTCATCAACAAATACTAGAACTGCTCGCCTCTTTTTTTCTTTTTGTTGCAAACATTGGTCCAAGAATAGAGGTAATTCTTGCAGCCTATTTTGGCCAATCACAATCGGATAATCTCGATGATCGGCTAAATGAACTTTGACGGATCGCATGAATGATTTTCTTAAGTTTTTAGTTATACCAGAATCGAGAAAACAATAGATCGGATATACCTATCTTCTTCCTCGCTTGAAATCACTACCAAAATACCGAAATAAAAATATACTTGTTTAGTTTATAGATCAGAAGATAGGAATCAAAGAGAGAATTCAAAATAACAGTTGCCAAGAATCTTGGGAAGTCGTTGATCGTGAGTAACTGTCCTATATAACTGTCTTAGATGAAATGTCTTTGATGAGGAAAATCTCCTATTTTAAGGTCGTTATATTCATCAGCTAAGGAGATCACAGAAATTGATCTCAGCAAGGTGAGGTCTCGGAGTATAGAACGAGTTATAGAATTATTCATCAGAGAATCCAGCTTTAAAATACAAGTAGATTCTTTGAAGGATTTCACTCGCTGATCTCTCTGTTCTCGATACTTAATAATTTTTAATTTTAATCACGAGAGATTTCAGTTTTACCCGATTAGTAGATTTCTGAAGGTTTTCCCATGGTGTTCTCTGCTAGCTAAATATTGTTGATTTTTCAGCCAAGGCGCTATCTGAGATTCGTCTCGTGGGCTGCCCCATAAATGATTAAGTTATTTCGTGATCTTTGCTTATAAATTTTATCATGATGAGATAGTCTCTAAGAATAATCTAGAAATCGTTTGAGTGACTAGAAAAATATTATCGCTCGACCGGCAATTAAATAACTGATTGCGTAAAAAACTTATGCAAACTACCGAATTCGCTTCTTATTTATTACGACGATTCCCCGCGTTTCCAATGATTTCGGGATATACCCTTGGCATTTGTCTTGATCGATTGGAACTAATTTCAGAACTATATTTTGTCTTCCTTCTCTTACTTTCACTTGGTTTATGGGCTTACTTTGTTTGGAAAAAGAACTACCCAAACTGGATTTTCCTTTTCAGTGCTTGGATCGGTTTGGGGGGAATCTATCATTTTCTAGAACATCGAAACATAGGCCCCAACGATATATCTAAGTTAGCAGATGAGAACCCTAAACTAATTCAAGTCAGGGCAATAATTGCTGAAGAACCACAAATTCACTGGCGAGCCAAGAACCCATATTACCAGCGAATCGAAATGGAAAGCCCAACTTATATCCCTTTGGAAGTAAAAAGTATATTTAGTAATAATCTCTGGCTTACCATATCTGGAAAATCGATCTTAATCTATACCGCATCGAATCATGGTTTACATCAGGGAGATAAAGTTGAACTGACAGGCTGGTTGACAAAACTCAATGCGCCTAAAAATCCGGGAGAATTTAATCGCCAGAGATGGTTCGCAGATCAGGGGATTCATTGTGAAATTCGGATCAGAAAAAAACTGGAAACTATCGCCCGTTTGGAATCTGGAGGAGACTTTTCGATTACTGCTTGGCTCAATCAACTACGCAGCATGGGGAATCAGACAATTCAGAATCATCTCGACGAAAAAACAAGTGGGATTGGAATGGCGTTGTTATTTGGCGAGGGATCTACATTGACGAACCGAGATTGGAATCTTTATATTCGTACAGGTGTTGTTCACGTTTTGGCTATTTCTGGGCAACATTTAGTGATCCTAGGTTTCTTTTTAGAATGGGGTCTCCGATTTTTTCAAATTCGACCTAAAACTCGAATTCTTATTATAACGGTGATCTTATTTTTGTATGCCATTCTAACTGGTGGTAAACCCTCAGCAATGCGAGCTGCAATTGTCGTTCTAATCAGTTCTTCAGGAATTTTCTTCCGTAAATTAGTAACTCCATTTCAAAGTTTGTCCCTTGCCTGGTTTATTATCTTATTATGGAAACCAGCTGATCTGTTTCAAAACGGTTTTCAGCTATCGTTCCTTGCTGTAGCCATCCTTATCTGGGGGATGCCAATCTGGTTTCCCAAGGTGGAAAAGTCCGCTTTGGAAAAAGTGGTGGATGAAAGTCGCTCACTCTCCGAACGCATGATTCGTTGGTTGATTTTTTCGATCTGGGAAAGTTATCGGCTGGGCTTTATGATTACTATTATTTTGTCCCCACTGGTTGTTTATTGGCAAAATATTTTTTCATGGTCAGGACTGATTATCGGCCCTCCCATTGTGTTATTAACTACGATCGCCTTAATCTCTGGATTAATGCTCGTGCTCTGTCATGCCCTAGTCCCTTTTCTTGCATTTTTTCCTGGCTGGATAACGCAAAGCTGTCTAGAATGCTGCGATCTGCTGGTCCATACCATGGATCGATTCAACACCGGCTGTTGGTATTTTCCAAATATCTCGTTGACCTGGGTAATGATATTTTATCTTCTCATCGTTCTATTCTTGGCGTATCCATGGGTTTACGATTTCTATATAAGGTGGAAAGGGAGCAACAAGTCCAAAAACCGATCAAGCAAGTCGAATAATAGTTTAGATCGGCAAGAAGACCGTTCTTCTAATTATTTAAGAAATAATTCGATAAGAAAATGGCAACTCGGATTGATCGTCTCTTGGCTCATTTTCGCCGGTATTCAAATCTCACTCCCAAATAGTCCCGATGAGCTTCGAGTTACATTTCTAGCAGTTGGGCAAGGGGGGTGTACCGTCATCGAAACAGAAAATGGTCAAGTTATCCTCTATGATTCCGGCTCATTGAATCGACCAGAAATCGCTGAAACAATTCTAGCTCCTTTTTTATGGTCGCGCGGGATAAGAGTAATAAACGAGATATTAATTTCCCATGCTGATAACGATCACTACAATGCAATTCCTGGGTTGCTCGATAAATTTCAGGTTCAACAGATCTCCTTTAGTTCAAGTTTTATGAGCAAATCGTTGAGTGCGGTTTCGGAAACTCTGGAAGCGGTTCAAAGATATGGAGTTCCTATTCGTATTGTCAGTGCTGGGGATTATCTGCAAGCAGGAAATTTGAGTATCGAAATACTTCACCCCCCTTTCTCATCACCATTAGATAGAAATAATGTCGAGGCCAAGAACCTGGAAACAGAAAATGAACGCAGTCTTACCATGTTACTAGAACATCGAGGGCATCGAATTTTACTCACGGGAGATTTGGAAAAAAATGGGCAACGGAGATTATTTTCCTTACCGGCTCAACCAGTCGATATTCTCATGGCGCCCCACCATGGCAGTTTAGGTGCTTTGAATCCTAAGTGGTTATCCTGGTCGACCCCGAAATGGATCCTTTCTAGCCAGGGGGCACCTAGACAGCTCGAGCATCCTGCTATCGATCAGAATTGGCAAGGGATTCCGTTCTGGAGTACTTGGAAACATGGGGCGATAGAAATAAGAAGCCATCAATCGGGATTGACTCTTCACAGTTTCGCAACGAAAGAAATCCAAGTTATTCATCGAGGACCGCTTCAGAACTAACGGTTTTCGGAACAGATTTGTATCGATTCAAAAAATCCAAATCCCCCTAGCCAAACCTATATCGCAATTTCATCGACATTGGTTTCTTCAAAAAATGGAGTTACTGGATACCACCAGCATACGAATACCCCAAGACAGTACAAACCAAACATCGGCAGAAAAAGATACATCATGGTCAAAGCATCAGGCGTTGGAGTAATTACAGCAGAAAAAATAGCGAGAATCATCACTGCATAACGCCAACGGTCCCAATAAGTTTGCCAGGTAAATAAATGAATGCGTGTCAAAAAAAACATGACAAGCGGTGTCTGAAAGGAGACTCCAAAAACAAGGGGTAAAATGATGGCAAATCCTAACCATTCATTTAGACGAAGATCGGGATCAACGCCTATCCAGTTATTGAAACCAAGGAGAGCATGCACCGCGGCAGGGATGACTACGAATTGGCACATGGTCACCCCAAGTAAAAATAATCCGATGCTTACAGGCAGATAAACATGAACATAACGTTTCTCATGGGGATACAAACCAGCACCCACAAAAGCCCAAAATTGATAAAAAATCCATGGGCAGGAAAGAACGATTCCACAGAGTAACGAGACCTTAAAGTAAACCATGAAAGGTTCCGTTACTCCCAGTGATTTTAGAAATTCAGAGGAATCCAACTCCAAATCCCCTTTTTTCTGTGTATAAGCAATATATTGAGTCGATAATTTCAACACAATTTCGATCTCATCTTTTTCGGGATCCTGATTTTTTAATTGAGGGAAATGACTCTCGAGTGATTTCGCTGAAAGTCGAGCAGGCATTTCAATAAAAGATTCTTCATATTTCTTAGGATCGTTTTTGAGTTCTTCTAGCTTTTGTGGAAGTTCATTTGCTCGTTCTTCATAAAATGCCTTTAGTTGTGCTTTTACGGGGGAGATGATAAATCGAAGCATGGGCCGACCAATACCAAAATTTTTCCACCCAAGGCTCTCCCCAACTCCATCAAGTAAAAATCCTATCAGTAAAAAGAAGAGTAACCCTTTTATCGCATTCCACATTCTTATGCGAAGTTCGTTTAAATGCTCACCAAACGACATGCGAGAACTGGAAAAAAAATCTTCATCGTATTCGGCACGTTTTTTCTTTTTAGTAATACTCATATTTTTAATTCTAGTTAAATAACCTTGAACTTAAATTATCTGGATCGAGAATCGCAATGTATTTTAGGTATTTAAAGATCAAATGCTTCTATTTCTTTGCGAGAATACCACACAATTATCCGATTTCCTATTCAATCTTTGGTCATCTTACCATTAATGATCTCTGACGTATCATTCACCGCTTCCTGTTTAACTGCACCCATCGTAATCGTATCAGAAAATGATTGGTATTCTTGATGTAACGATAAAATCGATTGTGAGCATTAGATAAAATCTGATTTCACAATGAATTTGTATCAACCCATTGCCAAATTCAAACATTCATATAGATTGAATTGAAATTGGAATAGAATAACAAAAATTGGTCTGAAATTGCGAAGTATATTAATTATTCAGTAATTTTACGTTGATTAACTACATGATTTATAAAAAGAATCATAGTTAAATAAAATTCGCAATCAGAATGTAATTTATGAAGGTTGATTAGATGATTCGAAAAAAGTTAAAGAGACATCGCCGAACCCGTTGTCGTTTTTGTACCAAAGAAGGATGTCCTCGTCCTGCTTTTGTCGATTACAAAGACGTAGTAAATCTAAAAAAAATGGTTAATGGTCAAGGGAAATTGTTGAGTAGAAAGCGTACTGGAACCTGCGCAACGTTTCAACGTGCTTTGGGCAATGCAGTAAAACGAGCTAGATTCATGGCACTTTTACCCTACGTCGGAGATTAATTCATAGGAGATTAAGCCCTAGGAGATTAAGCCCTAGGAGATTAACTCACGAGAGATTAACTCACGAAAGATTAACCGATTCTAGAGGAGATTTTACGAACAGAAGTTGTAAAAAAACAGAACTTGAAAAAAGTTAATCTTCTCGCCGGTCGCAAATTTTAACAATCATTCAAAACCTTGACTGATTACATATCATCAAAAATACGGTTTTTTTAGTTGGATCACAGGGAATTATGATCAAGATATTTCCCCTGTGAACCGCTAAGTGTAAATGAATAAAGAATTTCTGTCCCAAGAGGTTTGATGAATCCTAGAAAAATAAAATTTATCGATCGTTGATATTTTTCTTAGGATTGTCATTAGCTTTTATTATTTTCGATCGATTATTCTAATCTTATCTGCTGGAGAAACTTGGTGAGTCAAGATACGTATTTGTTTACTAGCGAATCAGTTTCGATGGGCCATCCGGACAAAGTTGCTGATCAAATCAGTGATGCGGTTTTGGATTATTGTTTACAGACCGACCCGAGTAGTCGAGTTGCATGTGAGACCCTGGTAACCACCAACCTAGTTGTAGTCGCTGGTGAAATTACCACAAAAGCAGATCTTTCACGAAGTGTCGTAGATCGTTTGGTACGAGATGCTATTCGTGAAATCGGCTATGTTGATCCTAGCATCGGATTCGCGGCAGATACTTGTCAAGTAGATTGTCATATTCATAGCCAATCGCCTGATATTAGTATTGGTGTTGACGTTGGTGGTGCGGGTGACCAGGGCATGATGTTTGGCTTTGCATGCGATGAAACCCCTTCATTGATGCCTTTACCTATTCACGTTGCACACCGATTAGTTGAAAATCACGCTAATCTAAGAAAAACGGGTCAGCTCGGTTTTTTGCGTCCCGATGCGAAAAGTCAGGTTACGGTCGAATACTCCGCGGATGGTATTCCATCCCGATTTGATACCATTGTTCTGTCTACCCAGCACGATGCTTCAGTGATTTTGGAAACCAATAAAGGGAAATTCTTTACAAACGATGCTCGAGCTCTCATTATTGATAAATTAATCAAACCAACGCTTCTCGCTGAACGACCTGATCTCGTTAAGGGTCCGCTTGTGATGATTCCTCCAGATCAACCGAACATTACTATCCCAGTCAATGGCATTCGTTGTTACATCAATCCAACGGGATGTTTCTTAGAAGGTGGACCTCATGGAGATTGCGGACTCACCGGTCGTAAAATCATTGTTGATACTTATGGTGGACGCGGTCGGCATGGTGGAGGAGCGTTTAGCGGGAAAGACCCCACAAAAGTAGATCGTTCCGCAGCTTATCTGGCCCGCTATATTGCCAAGAACCTGGTTGCTGCTGGTCTCGCTAAACAATGTGAAGTTCAATTATCGTATGCCATTGGTCATCCAGATCCGTTAAGTATTTGGGTAAATACCAATAACACATTAAAAGCTGGGCTAACAGAAGAAAAACTTATTAAACTCATTCGCAAACACTTTAAGCTCACGCCTCAGGGTATTATCGACTCTCTGAAACTCAGAAGACCGATCTATCGTGAGACAGCTCGTCATGGGCATTTTGGAAGAGAGTTATCGAATTTTACGTGGGAAGATCGAACGATTGCTACGGAATTAAAAAATGATCCTATCGTTAGCTAATTTATATTTTAATCGTTGATATTTTTCTCTCAACCCTCTGATCAATCGCCCATTTTTTTCAATCGGTTTATATTCATATTATTTTAAAACATAATTCTACTTACATTATCATCTCCAGATTTTCTCTCTAAATTGACCAAATACTATTCAGCTAGTCGAATAATTAATCAAGAAGTTTTGATTCAATTATCATTTTTTTATTTGAATAATCTTGGATTTAATTAATTTTATTTGTATTTTTAAACTTAAAGAAGATTGTAATCCTATTCGAATCAATGAAGCATTTGTTTGAATAGGTCTGTTTTATTAAAACAGTAAACTGACATAGAAAATGATGATATCGCTTCACTCTCCTGATGCCCATTCATACAAACGCTTTGCCCTCATGAGAATACAGTCGAATAAAATAGCGCAGATAACGGATATACGCAATGGGAGAATCAGTCAATGGGTGATTCAAATCAAAAACCTCTGGCATCAGGATCAAATCGAAAAAAGATCCAGATTGACTTCCGATGTTATTGTCACGACTCGTGCGGAAAAGTTACCAAAGTCCAAAATCACATATCAAAAAAATTAGCGAACCCATTTATCTTTCAATTAGGCAGTTATTGCGCATACTGTGAACGGACGGTTCCGTTGAAGGGATTGCGATGGGGGAACACGCAAGATTCCATTTCGGACTTAAGAAAAAAAGCGATCTTCAAGACCAATTGGTTATTATTTCTTGTACTCCTATTATCGATCTCGATCCAGACCTACTTTTTGAGTCACTTGATCACCCCCCATCTAACAGGTATACAAATTTTAACATGGGCCATCTCATTTGTGATTTCATTGTTTCTGAACATAATTATTGTTATCCCCATTTTATCACGAGTCGGCTTATGGATCGATTATCGAAAAAGATTGTTATTTTTTGATTCTATGTCTAAAGAGAAAATAATCGAATAAGCAGAGATGGCAAAAGTAGGAGTATTGGTTTTGATCGAATTCAATCTCAGATCAAAATGACTCCATTCCAAGCTGCCAGATTAAATATAAGAGTGGTAATTGAAGAAACAACTTACTTGGATCCGCTATATCCCTCATAAAGTTGTATCAAACGAGTTAATTCTCGACGCCCCTTTTTTCTATGCTGCACTCTAAGAAATAACTTCTGAATTGTGAACTGTTTCAAAGAAGCGTAAGAATTAAAGTGAGAATAAGTAAGTTTACTCTTCGCTCGCCTCGTTATGCGGCTTGGGAATTGCTTTGGAACTCGAAGTGATGGTTACCCATAAGTTCTATTTATCCGGTGAGAAGAAACTTAGTACGTTGTATTTTAAGCCTGCTCATTTATGTGATTCGTGATTAAAAATAAAAATCAGAAGTAGAGGAAAGAATATTTTGAGTATCACGAAAAGTCTTTGTCTAAGATAAGAGTACTAATTCAGTCGTATAAACGGTTGACTCTCGTATCTAGAGTCTGTGATAGCCATTTATAATCAAGATTCATAAGCATTATCCGCTCAATCGATCTTAACTTAAGCTTGGAGATTGCCATTGAGTAAAGGATCCGTTTACTTTGGATTGTGGGGGTGAGCAATTTCATTTGCATCAAAGTTGAATTCAGAGAAGCTCACAAATAAAATAAGAACGAAAAAACGATTGATTATCTATCTGATAATCAATCGTTTAAAAGACTAGGAAACTTAATAAAGATCAGTTCAACATAAAGAAATCATTATCCTAAACCACCAACATTAACCCCGCCCCCAAAGGTGCTGTCATAGAAGGAGAAGGAAAATAACTGCTGAACAGGATTTGTAGCAGGATTGACGATGAATACTCTTGGGAGATCTCCGGTCGCCCCCTTACCAACAACAAGCACATCTTGTCCATTTCCATAAATGTCAGCAGCGGCAACTCGAGGTCCACTTTGAACAGGAACGTTCGATTGAGCACCAGGAGCAAAGAATTGATTGACATTGAAGCTTGAAATAATATTAAAGGATCCACCACTGAAAACATTGACGATCGGTAATGCCCCTGAGATTGGAGAAGTTATAATATCAGCAAAACCATCTCCGTTTATATCACCGACAGAAACAGTGACACCGCCGCTGTAAAGTGGGGAGTAAGCAAAGAAAGCGGAAACGAACTGATCTGTTTTGCCATCAAAAATAGCTACTTCCGGACCGCCTCCAGGACCAGCACCGACAACAATGTCATCATATCCTTGATGATAGACATCTCCAACCGCTACACTAATTCCACCAGTAAACACGGGTAAGAAAGCAAAGAAGCTAGAAACGAGCTGACCCGTTCTACCATCAAACACCGTTACTCGCGGTCCTCCCGAAGTTCCAGCTCCACAAATGATATCTGGATAACCATTTCCGAAAATATCCCCAACTGCTATACTGACTCCGCCGGTAAATGACGGTTCAAAGGCAAAGAAACTCATCATTAACTGGCCCGTGATTCCATTGTAAACTTTTACATTTGGTCCACCACCGGCACCTGGAGCTACAATAATATCAGGAATCCCGTTACCACTCAAATCTCCTAAAGTTACATGTACCCCTCCCGTGAAACTTGGGAGATAAGGATTAATCGATAGACGAGCTGTTCCTGTTGCTGCATTAAAGACAGTAACTTGCGAAGGAACACCGATATCGGATGCTACAGCATATTCACTAGCTAATGAACCAGCAGAAACACCGGCGATTCCCGAAACCGATTCGATATTAACATAGTCAAGATAAGCCCCATCGGTTTGAGTTATACGAGTTTGAACAGGTCCAAACACAGGATTAGTAATTTGCGAAACAGAAACTGATTGTGCTGTATTTACCGTAAGTTTGTCACCAGGAGGTGTACTTGGCGCATTTCCATCAATTAAGATATTCACTCGACTGGACGGTGTTACGACAAATGTATCGCCATTGGGATTCGCTTCATTCCCTCCTCGAACGTATAAGTTT
Organism: Planctomycetota bacterium; assembly: GCA_021809185.1. Taxonomy (GTDB): domain Bacteria; phylum Planctomycetota; class Planctomycetia; order Gemmatales; family Gemmataceae; genus JAKBAI01. Next base: position 3,057 of record JAKBAI010000017.1, on the reverse strand, counting down.
CCTATCGAAACACCACCAGAACTATTAGATGCAAAAGAGACGCCACGAACCCCTCCGATCGCTGTGTTGACATCATTCACAGAGGAATCGGTTACAAAAATCGTATCCGCACCATTGCTAGAGAGTGTTTCATTGAATGGACCACCACTAGCCATTCCAGAGGTACTCAAACCAAGGAAGCTAAAGACATCCTGTTTACCGAGATTATTTGGATCTCCGTTAAAGATAAAATCCCCATTGATATTATGGAAATGTACTGCAGGACTGAACGCATTGAGATCCGTAGTTATGTTCCCAGATGTTGCATCGACAGGAGCATAAACGATTCCTGTTTGAGGCGCGGCCATACTTCCTAAAGTACCATTCGTTTGGTCGTTGAATATTAGAGAATTGATTCCACCTGCCCCACCCATTAAGGTGACATCTTGGAAATTACCAAAATTCGAAGATACCCCTAATAACGAATCATTGATAAAACCACCGTAATTACCAATCGTCATATTGTAAGTGATCGTGGAATTGGCTGGAGTAATAAACGTTGCGAGGTTATTACCTCCACCCCCCTGTAATATGGAGAACCCGTTGAAATTATAATTCGGTGTATTGATATAACCGCTGTTCAAATTAGTAATCGTCCACTGATTTACTGGATTGGCAGGGGCAAGTAATTGGTTCGTCCCCGTACCTGCTACTAACTGAAAACCGGTCAATCCCGTTGCTTGCGAAAGATCAACGATATTATTTCCAGAACCGAAATTGGCAGAGAGATCGAAGGTTGTTCCCCCAGATACGATGAGGTGGTCATTCCCATTACCAAAATTAGTAACAAGATGAGTTATACCCGTATAATCAATTTCTCCGAAATTCCCTAGAATATTATCAGTTGGTCCATTATTGATCGTATTTTGAGTTACTGTCGTTGTCAAATTTGTATTCACTGCCGCATTGTCAACTACTAAGGTATCGTTCGACAGTCCCGCCATATTGACAACGATGGGCACATCCATGAAGCTAGTATTCCCATTCTGCAGACCATTGCTGCCGATGGTAACAGTAGTATTCGGCCCCGTTGTGTTGAAAATCACTTTAGAGACAGAGTATCGGCTAAACGACTGCGTATTTCCTTGACCATCGTTGAAGACATACTGGGTCTGTTCTGTACTTGGAGCCTCCATCGACATCCCTGTATCATTCAACCCTCCGGTAACCGTTACCGCGTATCCCGTATCAGAAGCTATCCAAGCACTTCGACCTAGTGTTCCAGCAACTAGAATTCCAGTAGTATCTAATGGGTTACCATTCGTATTGACTAATTCATACGATAAACTATCAACGATAACATTTGGGAAAGTCCCATATTTGCTCCAATTCCCCGTTGCTGTATCCAAGTAATAAACACCACCAGCCCCGCCTGCAACCAAAGTACCAGCTCCTGGTACGGTTGGGGTAGTATCAATCAAAGTGATTGCATCAACTTGGTAAGCTAGGGTTAATAGATTACTCGTTACTAAAGAAAAAGTATTACCACCATCCGAACTTACTGCAATTTGACCATTGCTCCCAAGTACCCAGATATGATTTTCATCGGCAGGATCTTCTATAATCTGTTTAATATTTGTAATACCTGTGCCAGCTAAGTTAGCTGTCAAATCGGTAAAATTTACATCTACTTTCGCAGTAATAGTATCATATAAAATAGTCCCTTGGATCAATCGACCAGCATCGGTACCTGCATAGAAGGTTTTTTGGTCAATAAAGCCGCCGCTCATGCCACCAAAAACAATAGAAGTATATTTCTCTCCGGTAAAGAATCCGAAAGCGTTTGTCCATGGAGTAATCGCTTCATAAATCGTATCCCCTTTATTCATACTAAAATACAACGCATAACGTCCAAAAAGAAGATCCCCAAAAGCAGCGGCACTTGGGGGTGGAGGGGTCGTTGTTGAAAAGCGATTCGGGGCAATTGGTAAGCCAATTTCGAATCCCAGTTGTGAATATTGAAAATCATTTGTGTTGAATCCGGCAGAATTATCCAATCCACTGAATTGAACAGTTGATCCGGGTGCTTCCATTAATAGTTGTGTACCAGGAGTAGACCCAGTTTCGCGAACAAAAGCTCCGTAATTATTGTCTAAAGAGTATCGCGTATTTTCTGGAGCACTGTAAGCCTGTGTTGTTCCATCTCCCGAATTAACTACGGTTGATTGACCACCCACGATCGGGATTGGTGCAACTACCTGACCAACACCCGGAACTTTATTGGAGACAACACTATTGACCATCCCAGAGGAACCATTATCTTGGGTACCAACAAAAATTTGATTATTCTGGGTGTCATAACCAGCAGAATAAACTTGTAAATTAGCAAGATTACCAGCTAAGGAATTCCATTGTTGGTCGCCGGAGCCGGAAGCAGCTGTAGGGTTCACTACTCGGAAAATCCCGCCATCATCGACTTCAATCAAAGTCTCCGCTGTCGAAGTACTGCTCAAATTAACAATGTACATATTCCTGGAATCGGCGTGTGGGTTCGTTCCACCAGGAGATAAAGGTGCCCAAAAACTAGAGGCAGGGTTCGAAGGATTAAACGTTCCTTGATAAATGTTACCATACGTAGTTAGTTGGTTAGCATCGCCACCAATATACAAAATATTTGGATTGCTTGGATCGGCTACGATCGAAAAATGAAGATTCCCTTGTCCCCCACCATTCGTATTAGGAGCAGTGCCAAATTGTGACCATGTGGTTGCCGAAGCGGGCGCTCCAACAGTTGTTTCTGCATAACGCCAAACACTAGAAAGTGCTCCTTTGGTTACGTTTGCTTCGTATAACACCGTTAAATATTGACCATTTAGGGTAGGAATTAAAGAAGCCGCTAGACCAACTTGTGTGTCACCAATACCAACAATCGGGTGGTTGATCGGTGAATTGATATTGTCGATCTCGGTCCAAGTTAGGCCGTTATTATCAGTTCGGAAGACCCCGGCCTGGGATCCAGGAACTCCTGTTTGGACAACCCCAGCGTAAAATGTACTTGATCGCCCAGGGTTTGGATCT
>JAKBAI010000205.1 GCA_021809185.1 Planctomycetota bacterium | reverse complement strand
TCAAGCCACCTGCAAGAATCAGGGGAATGCGGAATTGATCTCGATATTTAGCTAGAAGTTCCCACGGAGCTGGAATTCCACTGCCCCCTAACTCCCCAGCGGTATACGAATCGACAACCACTCCAGCAGCACGGAGGCCAATGTTAAGCCCATTTTGCCAATGGTCGAACCAACTTTTGAGTTGATTTCCTCCCGCAAGCGGAGAACGAATAAGATCCGGAATGGGTACGAAAGAACTGCTTCCTCCCAATTCCCATACCACTGAATTTCAGAAATGCCGAGCTGATACGCTTGTGCGGTTACCTGACGAAAATGCTGTTGTGGCCACAATCCCACCAGAGATAAAAAGGGGGGACAATCCTGGCATAGTTGCGGAATCTTCTGGACCGGTACATACCTGGGAGACGATGGGATCATATTGATCCCTATCGCATCTGCTCCCGCTCGGTAACAACTCTGAATATCTTCCGGATTAGTGAGACCACAAATTTTAATGCGTATTTTCATGATTTAGCTTATTAAACTTAGCTTCTATTTAACTGAATTTTTACTTTTCCCCAAAAGTGTATTAAGAAAATGAGAAAATCCAACGGATCCTATCAAGATTACTTACTCGCACTTCTATTGTTCGAGTAAGTAATCTTCGAGTAATCTCTATGGGCTTCCCTCTACTTCCATACTGCCACGAATTACGAAACGTTTCTAAGTTTTCAATATTTCGGGATTTTGGTATAAAATATGTATACCGATCTGATCAAATATCCTGCCACATCGGCTCACCCCAATTCACCATGTTTAAGCAAGTCTTTTCAAGGGGCTTTCAAAATGGTATTTCGCAAGAGCAATCCCCCCATGTAGAACTACTTCCTCACCTAGAGCGGCAGGCACTATTTGAAACAGATCGCGAAAAGGGGGGAAAACCCATTTCTCGACTCGATCCCGAATTGGCTCGAAGAAATGCTTTTCTCCAATTAGAGAGACACCACCACCAATAACAATTCGTGCGGGACATAAGAGAGCAATTACTTGACAAATAGCCAGAGCCAGGGCATCGAGAGCCGCCCCAATCACCTGCTGCGCAGCTCGGTTATTCTGATCTGCTAACAACCATACTTGGGGAGAAGTGATATTCGGATCGTTCAGTAAGCGTTGAGCATGAGACGCAATCCCCCAACCCGATGCTCGTTTCTCTAATACTTCTAAATTATTCGAAGCGCTGATCATTTCGGATGAAAATAAAGGCCCAAGTTGTAAATGGCCAATTTCCGCGGCTCCTCGACCCACCCCTTGATAGATTTGCCCATCAATGATAAAACCACCACCAATCCCGGAACCGACCGTAATATAAAAAATGGGCGAAGCCCCTTTGCCCGCGCCAAAATGAGCTTCTGCCAACCCAGCAACATCGGCATCGTTTCCCGCAACAACTGGCTTCTGAACCTGGTTGCTCAACCATTCAGAAATCGGAAAATCATCCCAGCCAAGAATCTGATGGGATTTAATAATCTTCTGTTGTTTGCTATCGAGCGGTCCACCAAACCCGATCCCAATACCCCGAATCGCACGGATATTCAAATTCATTTGCGATAATAAATCTGGAATGAGTTGAATAATCTGCTGGCGAATCCCTTCCGCCCCCTTTTTCACTTCAACCCCAGCACGAATCTGCCCTTCGAGAATTCCATTACCGGTACCGATCCCCAGCTGCAGCTTGGTACCTCCAATTTCGATGCTAAGATATTTCGGATGATTTTGCTCAGATGTTGACATTTTTTATAAATCGGTAAGAAAATGGTTGTCTTGATCGCGGAAACAATGGGCTTGAGTGAATAGGCTTGTGTAAATGGGCTTGAGTGAATAGGCATGAGAGAATGAATGGGCTTGAGAAAATATTGTTTAACGCTTGGCAAGTGGGTATCTTTTAAGATAGTCTGCCATGCCACAACGCCCAGAATTGACTAGCGATTCGAGCCGATCCCCCTTTAGATTCATATCTAACGGCGAAAATCCGCGCGTTGGAATGCGGCAGATCAGATGAGCTAATTTAACTGCTAATTCGTCCTCCCAACGTTGAGCACAATCGACAATCCTCTCCAAACGATCCAGAACATGTGAAGTTCGCAAGGGATGAGATTCCACCTCTCCCGCAACCCCCTTCTGGTCATCCAGAAGAATACCTAAGGGAAGAGACTTCCCCGGAACAGATAAGCCCATCACTTTTTTGACTTTTTCTGACTCTGGGAAAGCGATATATTCAATTGGAAAATTGAGCATGGCTCCCCCATCCACCATCACATGATCAGTTACATCTTTATCGAGATAGGTTCCCCATTCTTTTTTCCAAACAATCTCTTGCCAGACCAGCGGGACACTCATCGACATACGCACCGCTTCGACAACTGGGCAATTCGGAGCGGTGCGGTGATTCAAAATGAGCGATTCTTTCCCGGTCGTATCGGCGACGACCACCGATAAATCTTTTTGCGTTTCTTTGTACAATTGCGTAAAAGACCATTCCATATTGAACTTAGGAATTTTGTCGCGAAATCGTTCGAATAACCATTTTCGAAACTCCTCGGTCCCATAAAATCCCCCCCGTTCCAAAAAGGAGAGAAAAGCAGAACCGACTTGCATGGAATTCATCCCATCCATGAAAGCTTGGAAAGCAACCTCATAAAGATTTGCTTTGAACACAGCTAGCATGGCCTTCATAATAGCTGCTGTTTTAGGGGCATATCCGATGACCTGCTGAAGAACTTCATCGGTCGCTTTGTTGATCGCCTTGCGAAAAAGAAATCGCGATTCACTCGAAGGCCCTTTGGCTATCCCGATCAACTGATCCAAAGGCAATGGCTGGACCAGTGTATTCAAGAAATTCTTTTCTGGGGGTTGGTCCGTAACCAATTTTAGCCATTCTTTGGTCGAATATCCTACCGCTAACATCCCAGCGGTGATGGCCCCTGCTGAAGTTCCAATCAGTTTACCCCATTGGTGCCCCTCTTCTTCCAAAACTCCCAAAGCGCCCGCAAATGCCAAGCCTTTAGTCCCCCCACTGCTTAAAGCTAAATCCAGTACTGCCATTATTTTTAGTTCCTCGATGAATTATTCGAGCTATTTTTCGACCTATTCTAAATCGCCCCAAAAACGGTTCTCATACCATTCGAATCAGCGCATAATCCCATTATATCGTAACAAAACGCTTTTATTTACCTGGTTATCGAACTTCTTCCAGTTTATCTGATTTACGAAAATTCGTAAACCCTACTTATTCATTTTACGAAAATCATCCAATTTTTCCTCTCTATTCTTATTCCCATGACTGAAATGCACTCCTTTGGAACAGACTTTGAACCGTTTCCCAAATCCCCTTTAGTATCATTGAAACTATTTCTTGGAATATCTGGTGAATTACTTCGATTGAGTTTTAATAACAACCTAGACGCTTTTTGAAGAATAAAGTAGTAACAAAAATGTATAAAAGAATTTTCCTTTGCCCTCTCTTTGGTTACCATCAGATAAAATAATATCAAGAAAATTCTCTGATCAATGACCGATCGAACCAATTACAAGAAAAATTCGAAGACAAATTTCTAGAAAAGTGAGATTAAAGAGGATAGATACTGGCCAGCAAAGCGATTGAGAACTAATGTATTATGGAGAGAAAAAAAGCGGCAGGAATCCTCACGAACCACCATGAACAACCACCATGAATACCTACTATAAATTACTACTGTAAAAAATATTCATTGAATTCTTTTCTAACCAGTGATCGGGACAATAAATTATGAGTCAAGTTGAGATTAAACCGGGATTAGCTGATGTACCCGTGGCCCAATCAGGGGTCAGTTTTATTGATGGGAAACATGCGCGACTATCCTACCGTGGCATTGCGGTAGAAACTCTCGCCTTGGAGAGTAACTTTGAAGAAACCACTTGGTTGTTGATCAAAGGAGAATTACCTACTCAACGGGAGTTAACCAATTTCGATCAATCGCTTCGGCAACGGCGTTCACTTCATTACAGACTAATCGAATTACTCAAACAACTCCCTGAAAATGGTCATCCCATGGACTCACTTCAAACAGGAGTCGCCGCGATGGGGATGTTTTACCCACAACGGGATGCAACTAATCCTGCCCAGCGTTGGGAAGCCTCATTAAAGCTAATTGCCTCCATTCCTACCATCGTCGCTGCTTATGCTCGCTTGCGACAGGGAAAAGATCCCATCTCGCCTCATCCCGATCTCGATCATGCATCCAATTTTTATTGGATGCTCTTTGGTACCGTTCCTACCCCTTCTGTACGTAAAGTATTAAATGCCTGTTTAATTCTTCATGCGGAACATTCCATGAATGCTTCTACTTTCACCGCGCGGGTCACCAGCTCCTCCCTAGCCAATCCTTATGCCACCATCGCTGCCGCAGTTGGTAGTCTATCCGGACCATTACACGGAGGAGCTAATGAAGAAGTGCTGCAAATGCTCATGGAAATTGGGTCAGTGGAAAAAGTAAAACCTTGGTTAGATGAAAAACGGAAAGCCGATCCGCACTTTAAAGTCATGGGAATGGGCCATCGGGTCTATAAGGTCAAAGACCCTCGCGCTACGGTTTTACAAGAATTGGCCGAACATGTCTTTGCCGAATCATCACGCCCTGTCCTCTACGATATTGCATTGGCTTTGGAAAGCTATGCAGCGAACTTTTACTCAGCCAAAGGGGTATATCCAAACGTTGATTTCTTCTCTGGGGTCGTCTATCGAGCACTTGGGATCGAAACCGATCTGTTTACGCCCATCTTTGCCATCGCTCGAATTTCAGGTTGGCTAGCTCACTGGCACGAACAAATGAAAGAAAATCGCATCTATCGACCCGAACAGGATTACATCGGTAAAATGGATGCTCCGTATGTTCCAATCGATAAACGGCCATAATTTTCTTTCGCTTTATTGATTTTGACAACCATTCGCTTTCGTGCTTTCGCCCTCTTTTGTTACTCTCTCTTAAAATTGTTGCCCTCTAAATTTAATCCTTGAATATTTAATCCTTGAAAAAATTGTTGCTAAAGGTCTCTACAAAGAAATAGCAAAATAACACCTATCTAATAATAGATAAAATTTACTTTTTTTGCGCAATAATTTTTCGCCCTCTATTTAACCAAACCATTATCTACTAAACACCATTTAAATAGGATATCAAAATGTCCTCACTCTCTGAAGGAAATACCATGATTCTCCAATTATATATCCAGCAAATCGAAGCAGCACGCAAATATAGCCTCCGCATTATCGACTCCTTGCCGTATGACGAATATTTTGTTATGCCGCAACCCAGTATCACCCATGTCGCTTGGCAGATGGGGCATATTGCCATTGCACAATATCGTCTTTGCTTAGGAATGGTGCGCGGCCCGCTCCAGACCGATGAATCGATTATCCCTGCTAGCTATGCCAAACTATTTGGCCGCGACACCATCCCCAATGCCGATTGCAGTGTTTATCCTAAAGCCCAAGAGATCCGTGAGGTTTTTGATCGTGTCTATCAAAAAGTTATTGCCGAGTTGAGTCTCATGAATGACTCCATACTCAACGACCCTATTCTGTTACCGCACACCTATCTTAAAACCAAAGGAGAAACCATTAGTTGGAGCAGCCATCATGAAATGATCCATCATGGCCAGATTGCTCTTTTACGCCGATTACTAGGCCATGCCTCGATCTTTTAACTAACTGAAATTCACTCGCCCATCAATCAACCCTCTCACACTCAAGCCAATCTACCAATCTCTCGAAATAGGCGAATCGGCCTGTTTCTCTTTGCCGGGCTTGATTCAACCACATCATTTTTCGATATTCATCCAAGGATAATCCTTTCGCGACCAGACCTCATTCCAGTAATATATGTTTATGGTTCTACATACATAAGAAGCTCTCATTTTCATCCCTTTTCGATTTTATGGAGACGAATGAATTCAAAAGATTTGCTGATTGACCATGGTAAAAAATAACTTAAAATAAAAGATAATTCCGTTTGGATCCGATTCAAGCGAAAAAGTTAGTGAAAGAAACTAGTGAAAAAAACTAGTGAAAGAAGTTAGTTATGAAATTTCCCTCCTGCTGGTCTAAATGGCTCTCCATAAAAACGATTAAATATAGTTTAGTTATTATCTTATTTGCTATTTCAATGGCTCTGTTGGCGCCCAAACTAGCATCGTCTTTGCATTATTTGAACCAAGCTGCGAACAACTCTGAATCGCTAACTAAAAAAAATGACAAAGAGGAACTTCTAAAGAAAAACTCTGCTCTTAAATCCTCGATACAACCAAGCGAATTCCCGTGTCTCTTTACCGAAGAAAAAATCGTGATCGATGGCAAAATAAACGAGACAGCATGGCAAGAAGCTACCGTGATCGATCAATTTCATTTACCTTGGCTTGGAAAGATCGATCGTGCGGCCCGAAGTCAAACGAAAGCCCGATTGCTCTGGGATCGGGAATATCTCTATTTCTGTGCAGAAATGCAAGATACCGATCTATTTGCCGATGTCACCGAACACGATGGGGTAACCTGGGATAACGACGTATTTGAACTCTTCTTCAAGCCCGCAGAGGATAAACCCGGATATTACGAATTTCAGGTAAACGCTGCAGGGACAATCATGGACCTGTTCTTACCTCGCCGCGGTGCTGGAGGATATCGCCGATTTAAAAGCGACGGCGAATTTCATATCGAAGCCAAAGTCTCGTTGGATGGTACACTTAACCACTGGCAAGATAAAGATCGATCATGGACCGTCGAAGGAAAAATTCCCTGGAAAGATTTTATGCGAACGGGTGGTCGGCCTAACCCAGGCGAGACCTGGCGCTTTTCCTTATGCCGCTACGATTATTCGGTCGATTTCGAAGGGCCAGAAGTTTCAAATATCAATCCGCATTCCACCATCCCCTACCCCGATTTTCACCACTACGAAGATTACGCCAAACTGAAATTTCTTGGTCCAGGCAAAAAAGCAACAAGAGCGTACGGTATCCCCAAAAAAATCCCTTTGCTTTCATCGAAAGTAGTGGGATCGCCAGAACCACCAACTCCGTATCGTGCTGTGCGACAATACTCTCATCTCGGCATCGATTTTCCCATTACGGTAATCGCGCAGCCAAATTCCCCAAAACTTCTTTTTCTTACGCAATCGTATCCCTATGGAGATACGGTTCTGCGCCGAGTTGATGATCGTCCCGATGCCAAAGATGCAGAAATTCTCCTCGAGATGAAAGGGACCGGTTATTCCCTCGCTTTCGATCCCCATTTTGCCGAAAATGGTTATCTGTATATGGGCTGGAACGGTGTGGGTAGCAACCAAAAGAAACAATCGATGATCACCCGCTATACCATGTCCCGGAAAGCGCCATACAATCTTGATAAAAATTCCGCAACCACCATCATTGCCTGGGATTCCGATGGTCACAACGGCGCAGCATTATGTTTCGGTCTCGATGGAATGCTTTATATTACTTCTGGGGATGGCACTTCCGATTCCGATCGCAATATCGTCGGCCAGGATGGGAGTAAAATAACGGCAAAAGTTCTGCGCATCCAGTTAAGTAACCAAGCTCCCGCCCAAAAGACCGAATCCTCTGGTAAAAACGAATCGAAAAAAAATTACTCAATTCATTATTCTATCCCGAGCGACAATCCATTCCTCGGCAATAAGGATTTTTGTCCGGAAACCTGGGCCTATGGTTTACGAAATCCCTGGAGAATGACGGTCGATGCCAAAACCGGACAGATTTGGGTCGGCAACAATGGTCAGGATTTATGGGAACAGATCTATCTAATTCGCAAAGGAGAAAATTATGGCTGGAGTGTCTATGAAGGGAGCAAACCATTTTATCAAAATCGTAAATTGGGACCTACTCCGGTTACCTTCCCTGTCCTAGAGCATCATCATTCGGAAGCGCGTTCCATAACCGGTGGATTGGTCTATTATGGGAAACGATTTCCCGATTTACAAGGATGGTATATTTATGGAGACTATTCCACCGGACGAATCTGGGCGGCAAGACATGATGGCAAAAAGATAACTGGTCATCGGTTACTCGCTAAAACTCGTTTGCAGATAACCGGTTTCGGTCTCGATTCCCAAGGCGAAATTCTCATTTGTGATCACTTGGGCCAAGGAAAAGGAGGCTTCTACACTCTGGAACCTAATCCGGAAAAATCAACTGCTGATCTATTCCCCAAAAAACTATCTCAATCCGGTCTATTTCGGGATATTTCTAAGCATGAAATGATGCCCGGAATCATCCCGTATTCCGTCAACGCTCCGTTCTGGTCGGATGGTGCCTACAAGGAACGTTGGATGGCACTGCCGGGAGAGGATCCGGTAATCGGATTTACACGCTCTCGGGGCTGGAATTTCCCCGATAAAACTGTTATAGTCAAGTCTTTTGCTTTGGAAATGGAAGAGGGCAATCCGCACTCGCGCCGTTGGATCGAAACTCGGTTTCTCACTAAACAAGGGTCTGAATGGTTTGGTTATTCCTACCAGTGGAACTCGGCGCAGACCGATGCCAATCTGGTAGAGAGTATCGGGATGGATCGCGAATTTGTAATTAAAACGGGCAACGAAAATCGGATCCAAAAATGGCACTATCCCAGCCGAGCAGAGTGTATGGTCTGCCACAGCCGAGCTGCGAATTGGGTTCTAGGACTCTGTGAGCTGCAACTGAACAAAGAACACAATTACAACGGCATAAGCGACCATCAATTCCGTACTCTTGAACATCTAGGCCTTCTTCAGGTCGATTGGCAATCGGAAACTCAAGAAGCGATCAAAAAGGAATTACGAGCTAAAGGGATGACCGAAAAAGCCATCAATACCTATCTCGATCAACAGTGGGGCACAAGAGATCAACGATTATCTTCCCCAGGAAAAATGCTGAGTTTTTCTTTAGACAAATATAGCAAATTAGTCGACCCCGCGGATCACAAGCAAGATATCGGTTTGCGCGCACGATCGTTTCTTCATGCCAATTGTTCCTCTTGCCACGTTGAAGCAGGGGGTGGCAACTCTAAAATCGATCTGGAGTTCACCACTTCGCTGGAAAAAATGTTGATTCTAGACCAGTCCCCTTCGCACCATACCTTCGCGCTCCCCAATGCCCGACTGGTCGCTCCTGGTCACCCAGAATCCTCCGTTCTATTGCATCGTATCGCTCAGCGACGCGAAGGCTTCATGCCACCTCTTGCTACCTACGCTGTTGATCCTGTTGCTACCCAAGTTATCCAGGACTGGATCAAACAACTCAAACCAACTCAACCATCGAAACCAAACAAATCCCCTTGATTGAATGGTAATAATTATAGTGGACCCCGGAGGGGTGGCGGACGGTAGCCAGGGGTGAGGAGTCGCGGAGCGACGACGTAACCCCTGGTATGGAAACCCACACCCCTGGTATGGAAACCCACACCCGATACACCCCGGAGGGGTGATCCGTTCCAGGGGTTTAA
>JAKBAI010000204.1 GCA_021809185.1 Planctomycetota bacterium | reverse complement strand
TTCCCAACATCATGACTTTTTTCTTTTTCGGATCGAATTTCGGCGCAACTTTCCCGAAGCAATCAGAACCGAGCGGTATGACAGCACTGTTATTAGGGATACGCCGAAAAACACGATAAAAGCAATCTTGGCGTGATTGCTCAGAAATAAAGGCTAAGTGATCGAGATTACGGAGTAAATGGAGATAATCCATCATGCCTAGAACGGAATTGGTTTCAAACCAGCTAGGGTGAACCCAGGGAAGCATATCATAGACGAGGAAAAAGATTTTCGACTTCAGCCCGTTTTCGATCAAATTTTCGTAATACTGTACGCGCCCTTGGTCTCCAAACAATTCGAGATTGAGAATGGCTTTGGCCTGGCGAAATTCCTCGAGGGAAATCGGCACTTTAATTTTCTCGACAATCTGAGTTACCGAAAACCGCTCAACGCCGCACTTGTCATCCGAAAAAAATTGCACAATATAACTGCGGAATTCCCCCGGGACAGCGTAAGCTTGGCCGCGGTGAATCAAAAAGAGCTGCAACGGTTCCTGCATTTGCCAATTCTGTAAGAAAGCGCTATTCACACGCTGAATCCCGGTACGTAACGGGCGATGCAGGAATTCTGTCAAATCGAGATAGATCATAATGAGTTATCCTTGACCGTTCGGTTGCCAAGCTTAAATCGATAAGCGCTTCGCTTATTCTTATCCTCTATGCCGATAGTGGAGAGGGGTTTCTTTCGAATCTACTGGAGAGCGCAATATTAGGCACACTTTAATTTTCGCAATAATTGTTTCGAATAATAGTCGAAATTATGAATTTGCAGATATTGATCTCGTTGCGGATGAAATCGAGAAAGATACAATTTTTTCTCCATGGCATCAGCGAGGGCTTCAGCAATGCAAATCGGGCTGATGGTATCAGGAATACGTAAAATGTAATCCGGGCTATCCATCGCCTCGGCAAGATTATCATTGACAACGGTAGGGATACCGGCACCGATGACATCCAAAACAGCGCCTGAAAGTCCCCCCAGTCCAAAGACTCTCAATTGAATGGCTAGATCTGCTGCTGCCAAGTAATCGATATACATTTCATCACTAATCCAAGAATCGATAAAATGCACGCAGGAAGTAAGTTTGAGTTTGTGCATCAGCTTGAGGAGTTTAGTATCTAACTTAGGTTCGGCAACCTTGCCAACAAAATAAAAATGGAAATCGTAACCCCAACTACGCAGGATTTCTAATCCCCAAAGAATACTGAGTGGAGCCTTGGTTTGAGCTACCAGACCAAAAGAAAGAATGATCGGTTTATCTTCTGGCAGATGTAATTTCATTTTCATCTGCTGGCGATAAAAAGGTTGCAATTGCTCCTCAGGAAAAGTTCGCTGGCAGGCAAAAGGTAAATAGTCGACTTGCTGGTGATTTATTTTCTGGATCAATTTTTGCAAAGGCTGCGAGTGAACAATAAACGGTTCCCCCATGGGGAGGTAATCTTCGAGAAAGAGGAAAGGCAGAAGATCGGGATTAGCAAGCCAACTCTGGGCCTCGTCGAGAGAGACTTTGCGCTGAAGGATCTTTTCAGAACGTTTGGCAAAGGCCTCCAGGCCGTAGCGCCAGGCATACTGTTCCGCCATGCGATTATCGTGATTGATTACTGCTCCACCGTAGCGAATATAGCGATCGATAATCGGGAAGTGGTAATCGGAATTCCCCAGGACACTGACAACCCGATCGTATTCGTTGCATATATAGGGATAGTCACTAATCGGGGCGATTTTTTGAATCCAAACAGGTTTCTTGGCGTCAACTGCATTGGTATAGACATCGATATCGGCATACTTCGACAAAGTTTTAAGGCACTGTGCGGTGTAGGTAGCAACCCCGCTGCGATCGGGAGGAAAAGGGGTGACAAAAGCCAGCCGAGGACGGTTCCGTTTACGAACTTGCACCGCTGATTTTTTCCCGCGTTGTCGGCGAATCACATCGACCAGGTGGTCTCCTACTACTGTTTCTTCGTAAGATTCGACTAGTTTCGATTGTTCTACCCAGATCCAGTGCCGATCTTGAGGGCATTCGATCAAATGAGTTAATTTTTGAATTAGGCAATCATGATCATCTAATGCAAATCGGTGTTCTTGATTCTCCAACAGTTCCTGATGCACCGGAATATCCGAGGCGAGGACCGGGCAGTGAGAGGCAACTGCTTCCACAACCGTAAGATCGAAGCCCTCCATGCGCGAAGGGGAAATAGCCACCAGAGCAGTTCGATAGACTGTTTGCATCTCTTGGTCGGTGATATTCGTTAAACAAACAAGATTTGCTTTTAATTTTAATTGATTTGCCTCTTCCAAAAGGACAGAACGATCATTTCGTCCAATCACAACAAGCCCGTAATCAGGATATTTTTGCTGAAGTCTAGCCACGGCGGCGATGGTCCACGGTGCATTTTTGCGGATACATTTTCCACTACTCAAAACAAAATATTTATGAGGGGAGAATGGGATGAGTTCGGCAAGACTTTTGCCAGTATCTACTTTAGTAGATCGTTGTAAAAAATCGGCTCGGATACCTACCCCACTACTACTCGATTGACCTTTCTGAATCGGGATGATTTCATGCAATCGACTTTCGGTCCATTTTGAAATGCAGATAAAGTGATCATAAAGATAAAGCCAAGCTAAGCATTTTTGATAGTCGCTATGCACTTGCGAATTAGACAAAAATATCTCAGGCAGATCATGCGGAATAAAATCGTATACGATCGCGATCGAAAAAATGTCGGGAGAATTTAGAAACACCGCTGCGCGACCACTATCATTGGTCATAGGGGATAGATTGATAAACACATCCCGATGCAAAGGGTTTTTACGGAGATTTCGATTATCAACTACCGGATTCCAATTGTAGCTCCAGCGCTGAGCGAGGTTTTGCAAATCTTCTGGGATTTCCCCGCCATGAAGATCGAGTAAACCTATTATTTCCAATTGATTAGGACAGCCCCGCTGAAGAGCTCGCAACAGATTTGTAGAGTGTAACCCTACTCCTCTCCGTGCATAGGAAGGATCTTGTAAACAACGGCAATCGGCATAAATTCGCATGAAATATCCTTGTTTATCTCATAAATCAAGCTGCTTGAGGAATTGTCTCTTTTGCAGGCGAAGAGCGGGAGTTCGCAGTCGTACGGTGTTCGTCCCATCGAGCGATTAAAATCGAATCGATCTCGTGATGAGAGAAAGCAGAATTTTGCAGTTCCCAACCTTCCTCTCTATTCCCGTGCTCTGAATTCTTTACTTCTCTACTCCCTTCAAAAACTGAATTACTCTCGATGCTATATCCTAATTGTTCTAGCCAGGATCTTAATTCTACACTCATAGGAGCCGATTTTTGGTCTAGAGAGTTCATCGATCCGATTAAAATGATTTTCGCAACACGAGTTGTGGTTAAAATCTGCTTTAACCCATCGATTTTGGCAAGATCAAGCTCTACAACAACGCAAGTTTCTTGTTGGTAATTATCGACTATTTTACTCGAAGGCAATGAATCGATTTGAATTTCTGGATCACCATTGGCAACCGACCAATGGTGTATAGAGAAATTTTGTTGCAATAATTGTTGTTCTGAATCTGTTGCTAAAACATGAAATCGAGGCGGATGGAGCAAATAGTTAGCGGATTGCCGCGCTAGGCCGAGCAGCCAATATCCGGGATCGTTGCTCAAAAGATAAACCTCTTTCATGCCATCGATCTGATCTGCCAATTGATACATGGCACTGGTAGCTAACGGGAGATCCAAGGAGCGAATCAGCGCTTTTGAATTTCCTCTGCTAGAGAGATAATAGCGGGTAACGGGATGCGGTAGCAAAAAAGCTTGGTCAGAGAACGGAATTGGCCGTAACTCGGAACCAACAATATCTGTCGGGTTGGAGTTTCGTATCGTCGCTTTCAAATTGGCAAATAAGATGCTTTCCATACTATTTCGCAAATGACCGATTGTTTCTTCCAAATAATGCTCGCGTACTACCTTGTCGCCATGATGGCTATGTGCTTGGACAGCGTGGCGCTGACCAATCTTCATGCCAAAGCGATTGGCAGGTGCCACCCATGTTGCTGGCATCCGGAACGATTGCTCCAACTGATAGCGCTCCAGCGAGCGGTACATGCAACGGATCACTCGCCTTCGAAAGAGCGGGTATTTTCGATTCTTTAAATGGCTCGATATTTCTTCGGCTAATCCTTCTCGGCCTAATATACGCAAATAACAATGATGAACATAGCCATAATCGTCTTGAATCTCTTCTAACCATTGACGTCTATTCAGCGGTTCCATCGCGGCATATCGGTACATCTCGCTTAGCCAGGAATGACTGAAGTGATGCTCTTTGGCTTCTTCACTCAAAAGGAACGATTTCGCCAATTCTGCGCGCGGATACCCTTTCTGAATCGCCAAGAGCTGATGCGGTACTTCACTGGGATGAGGCCCTCTCTTTAAAAGAATTTCGTATAACTTTTCAATAAATCGAGCATCTGGCTCCCACCAGTAATTTACCAATTGTAGCCATGGATCTTCCTGATGATGCACCACGTGGTGATTCCCTGAAGAAACCTGCTTCGCTTTTTTTTCCTGAATCATACCTCGAACCTTGATCCTATTCCATCCAGATGAAAAAGATATTGTTGACCTCTCTCATCTCCCCCATTTTCCCTATCCCAGATAAACCTTCCCCTTTTGGTCTATTTGAGAATGCCCACTTTAACTTCTCGACTTGTAGACTTGTATTGGATCGACCTTCAGAATGTTTCTATTACCCCTGTCCTCCGTTTAGCATCCAAATGTTAGCTAAAATCTCATCTCGTTTCTTCTTCATGTGGTAGAGCGAAAGTGTTTCGATCGACCAAAAATACTATCAATCCCGTATTTCTTTTAATTTTCTTTAGATCCTTTATTTCCCTTCTATTTTGTTTGATACCCGCATCTGACTTTCCCTATTATTTCTGGGTTTCATCAAACATTATCACTATTCCTTAAGGGGTTTTTAGATAATCCACCGCGGTGATTTGTCAAGGACAATCCGCGATCCTTCAAAATAAAAATGAAAGAATTTGCTCAATCACCCTTGTAAACCAGTTACCTATTTTTCTAAAATGATTAAACCTACCCAAATAACGAATTAAAAAGGTTGAGTTATGAGATTAGTCTCTTGTTTTATTTTGGCGATTTTTTCGATTATAGCCTCTCTAAATCATCCTCTGAGTCATGCTCTGAGTCATCCTCTAAGTAAAACTCAAGGATCCCCACTGGAAAATACCATTCAAGAATCCCAGAGCCAATCAAAATCCCGATTAGGGACACAAGCGAATCTATACTTGGATTCTTCTTTGAATAACCAATCAGTTATTGAGAAATCGGCGGAATTCAAAGCGTCAACCCAGCCAACAACGATTTCTCAAAGCGGTGATTCACTCAACAGAAAAATTTCATTTCAATCTTCACAAGAACAAGCAAATGACGAATCATACAGCGATTGGGAATCAACGTTCCCGTTACCTCAGCAATACAAATATTTTTCAGATCATTCATCTTCATTTCGTGGATTGGGGAATGGATCCGATCTGAGAAAAGAGATTGTCGATAAGTTTCGATCTCGAATGCGAACGAGTGATTCAAAGGAACCTAAGACACCAACTGCTGGTATTCCCATAAGCTATTATAAACAGATCCGACCGATCTTTCAGCAGAATTGTCAGGGCTGCCACCAGCCAGCGAAACCTCTGGGGGGATATGTCATGACGAGCTATGCCGATCTGCTGAAAAAAGGGGATCGAGATAAAGAGGGGGTAATTCCGAAGAAGCCAAATGAATCATTTTTGATGGAACAGATCATTCCCAAGAATGGCCATGCCGAAATGCCGAAAAATCTAGATCCGTTACCAACCGCAAGTATTCAACTCATTCGGCAATGGATTTTGGAAGGGGCGAAGGATGATTCGCCAGCTTCGGCGTTAGCTCAAAAAATCGATGCTTCCCATCCCCCCATTTACCGCTCTCCCCCAGTAATTACAGCTATTAGCTTTAGTCCGGATAGTCAACTAATAGCAGTTTCAGGTTATCATGAAATTCTGATTTATGATGTAAATTCGTTACAGCTGAAGAGTCGCTTGATCGGGTTATCGGACCGTATTCAATCGCTGGCGTTTTCCCCTGATGGTAAATGGTTGGCAGCAAGCGGGGGCGACCCGGCCCGGTTTGGCGAGTTACAAATCTGGGACTATCAAAAAGAAAAATTGCGTTGGTCGATTCCTGTTTCTTACGATACCGTCTATGGGGTTAGTTGGTCACCCGATAGCAAACAGATCGCCTGTGGTTGTGCCGATAATACTTTACGAGCATTCAGTATCGAAAATGCCAAACAGGTACTGTTCCAAGGAGCACATAGCGATTGGGTATTGGGGACATCGTATTCCTTAGATGGCAACTATCTCATCTCGGTAGGGCGAGATCGTACGGTGAAATTAACCGAAATAGCTTCGCAGCGCTTTATCGATAATGTTACCAGTATCACACCAGGAGCATTGAAAGGGGGGTTGACGGTCGCTCAGGTTCGACCCATGAAAACATTGAAGAAAATCAAGCGGAATGAAGCGAGCGGTGGGGGAGAAATTGTTTATAATGAAATTATTTTCGGAGGCTCGGATGGGATACCTCGGCTATATAAAATGCATCGTGAAACCAAACGGGTTATCGGTGATGATGCCAACAAAATCCACATCTATCCTGCTCTGATTGGAAGAATTTATGGTATCTCCGCCAATGCCGATGGCAGCCGATTTGTTGCGGGGAGTAGTTTGAATGGCAAGGGGGAAGCAAAAATCTATGAAGTGGATAGCACCAAAGTTGTCGCTAGTTTAGAAAATGTGCCTACACCTATTTACACCACCTCGTATCGTCCTGATGGTAAAATGGTAGCTATTGCAGGTTTTGATGGCAATGTTTATTTCTACGATGCCAATAATGGTAAAAAACTTCGCCAGTTTACTGTTCTCCCCTCAAATAAATAACAAGGGGCCAACAATCAGATCAGCAATCCTTATGAGGGTTGCTGATCTGATGTTTTAACTGTCTAAAAATGGTCCTAGCTCTCGCTTTTCTCGGTCATCAATTCAATAAGAGATATTTCGCAATCAATTCTGTTTTTGTTTCAAACATTCATCAACTCTTTGTAATAATATGTCAATAAGCATAGGGTGACCCCCAAGCGGATCGGTAAGATAAAACTTTACTCCGGGAAACTCTTTACTCAATCGGTCGCGATGGTCAATGAGATCTTCACGGACATGAATCCCCGGAGAAAGGAAATAGGGGAGCATCAATACTTCCTTGGCGCCCTGTTGGACACATCGTTGCCCCCCTTCTGCAATCGTTGGACCAGTCAATTCCAGAAAGGCCGGTTGAACAATCGGAATGCTCTTTCGTTCGCGCAACTGCGAACAGACCTGATCGAGTTCCCGGTTTGCTTCGGCTCTTCGACTTCCGTGTGCAATCACTAAAAAAGCGAGGTTTGCATTCATAAATTAATTTTTCTTGGTCATGGAGCTTGTAGTATAGATTTATAGAGATTACGAAATAATTCCTAATTCTTTTCCCGACTGAGCAAATGCCTGGAGGGCCTGTTCTATCTGAGCCGAAGTATGCGCTGCAGAAACCTGCAAACGAATTCGAGCAGCTCCCTGAGGAACAACGGGAAAACTAAATCCGATCACATATATCCCATGCTGCAACAAACTTTCTGCGAGCTGCGCCGCCCTGGTAGCCTCTCCCAACATTACAGGTAATATGGGAGTCGGTCCTTGTTTTAAGGTATAACCCAGCGATTCTAGTCCTTGTCTCATTCGTTCGGTATTTTTTTGCAAGGTTTGACGCAGATTTTCAGATCGATCTACCAATTCGAGTACCTTGATTCCAGTTGCCGCGAGCACGGGGGGTAAAGAATTCGAAAAAAGATATGGTCGCGAGCGATTTCTCAACCAATCAATCACCTCTTTTTTCCCGGTAGTAAATCCACCACATGCACCCCCCAAGGTTTTTCCAAGAGTGCTGGTTATAATATCGATGCGATCCAACACCCCAAGAGTTTCCGCGGCTCCTCGCCCCGTTTTGCCAAGATGCCCTGTTCCGTGACAATCATCTATACCTACCATTGCTTCGTATCGATCAGCAAGATCACATATTTCCGGCAATTTTGCTAAATCTCCATCCATCGAAAATACACTATCTGTAAATATCAACTTTCTTTTAGAATTTCGCGCTTCCTGCAAACATCTTTCTAGATCTGAAAGATCGTTATGGCGATAACGAAAGCGTTTGGCTTTACATAACCGGATACCATCGATAATACTCGCATGATTCAATTCATCACTTAAAATAGCATCCTCTTCGCCTAACAGAGGCTCGAATAAACCACCGTTTGCATCAAAACAAGATGTATATAGGATGGTATCTTCTTTACGGAAAAATGCCGATATTTTCGCTTCTAATTCTTTGTGCAACTCCTGGGTTCCGCAAATAAATCGAACGGAGGATAATCCGAATCCCCAATGGGTTAATGCTTCGTGTGCAGCTTGTATCAAATCGGGGTGATTCGCTAATCCCAGATAGTTATTCGCACAAAAATTGATCACCTCTTTCCCCTGCACCTGGATACCGGCCCCTTGCGGCGTTTGTATAAGCCTTTCACGTTTATATAGTCCATTTACCTTTAGATTTTCAAGCTCTCTACCTAGGTCATCGCTCCAGTGATCTTTTCTCATCAAAAATCCCCTTTTTATATTCTTGGTCTATCTTAAGATTCCGAAATAATTGTCATTATACCCATCTTTAATGGATGTTTGCTTATGTTCTTGAAGATTATCATAGGAAAATGAAGGTATATTGCCATGAGAAAAGTACCGATCGACACACATTCAACATTCATCGTTGAAACAAAGATCGTGCTTTGAAATCTCTCTTGGTTATTATTAAAATCTCTCAAGAGAATCATCAAAGGGGACTTGCTAATTCCCCACAGGCATGGGAAGAATTCTGCCCAGAAAAAACGGATTCTTCTAATAATAAAATCTAAATTATCTGCGATCATCTATTCTTTAAGTTCTTATTGATTGATCATTTACAATCAACAACCCTCATTTTATTCCTCATGGCATTGAAAATGCAATTCCTCCAACAAGAAAAGTAAAAAATTCTAAAGCTTGTGTAATCAAAAATAGTGAATTGAACGAAAGCGAACGGTAAGCGGAAGCGAACGATGAACATAAGCGAATGAAGGGTAATTCAAATGAAATGGTTCGAGCGAATCGGCTTGTATAGCTGTACTTTTTTTGGATTATGCGGGATTGGATTTATATTACCGCTGTTACCACTCTATTTGCACGACCGTGGTTATTCCAATTCGGCCATTGCCTGGATCAGTACCATAGCGGCGCTCACCGCTTTGTTCCAATTTCCCTTGGGAAAATGGTCTGATCGCCGTGGTCACCGAGTTCCGTTATTGCTATTATTATGCACTGTTTTGAGTATTTCCGCGCTTCTGTT
>JAKBAI010000203.1 GCA_021809185.1 Planctomycetota bacterium | reverse complement strand
ATAAACTCGCTGCGATCCCGAACCTATACATACCTGAAAATGCAAAAAGCATCGACAAAGGGATAGCCATGGCCACGATGATTGCAGCTCGCAAGCGGCCTAGAAATAGAAAAAGGACGGTGATTACTAATAATCCCCCCTCAAAAAGATTGGCTTGAACGGTTTCGATCACAAAATCGATCAGCTCTGTTCGGTCATACACCGAAACGAGCTTAACCCCCGGAGGCAAACTTTCCTCCAGTTCCTTCATCCTCGCTTTCATGGCGGTAGTTACTTTATGAGTATTTTCCCCAGCCAACAAAAAACCCAGACCTAGGACCACCTCCCCCTTTCCATCCGCGGTTACCGCGCCACGTCGAATTTGATGACCTATGACAACCTCGCCAATATCTCCAACTAAAATAGGGACACCGTTTCGCGAGGAAACTACCATTTGTTCTATCTCTTTGACATCTGTTACCCGTCCAATCCCCTGGACCAGCACCATTTCTGTGCTACGAGTTACTGTAGCTCCGCCGACAATGAGATTATTATTAGTAACCGCTGATATTACTTTATCGTACGTTAAATCGTACTTGATCAACGAACGCGGATCGATCCGAATCTGGTACTGTTTCTGATACCCTCCCCATGAATTCACCTCCGCTAAACCTGATAAGGTTCTCAATTGCGGGCGAATTACCCAATCTTGAACTGTTCTCAATTCCGTAATATCGTTCCCTTTTCCCATAACCACATAATGCAAAACTTCTCCAAGTCCATTTGAAGGAGGGCCTAGCCGAGGTTTTTCTACCGTTGGGGGTAATTCAACAACCCCCAACTTTTCATTTACTACGGTGCGTGCGAAATAGAGATCGGTACCTTCTTCAAAAGTTAACACCACTTGAGACAATCCGAATTTGGAGACAGAACGCATCATCTCTAAATGCGGTATACCGCTCATTACCTGCTCAATTGGAAAAGTTACTTGTTGTTCGACGGATTCTGGCCCTAAAGCGGATACTACCGTATTAATCTGAACCATTACCGGTGATGTATCAGGAAAGGCATCGATATCTAGATTGATTAACGACCCTATACCAACAAAGACCATGGCAAAAACGGTAAGCAATACCATGAATCTATATCGTAGCGACAGATCAATTATTTTATTTAACATGAAAATCTCAATCGCGGTTTTTTAATTAAACTTTTGATTAGTAAATCCTTACTATCAAATTAATTATATCATTTACTGCTGATAAATCAGATTAATTTAACTTTATTTATTCTACAAGTTTATAGCTAGCTTTTCCACTGTAGCTCGACTAGAATCGGTCTCAGTGGAAAAAACCTAATTTCGAGAGATTGCAAGTAATCCTGGGGGCAAAGAGAATCGGAAAATTGACTTCTCTCTTTTTGAGCAAAACTTCGAAACCGTGAACCACCTCTCGATTCGTAAAAAATCTGGTAACAAATCCTGGATCATGTTCTGGCATCAAGATTTGATTACTTATTCTCATCAACAACCGAACTCGAGCCGGGGTCTATTCTTCATATCAAATACCAAACCGAGACAAAAGAGAGTTTGGAAATATAAGCTCACTCATTCTCCACCCGCTTGGCCTCTAAGCAAGAATTCTTATTTGACTAACTGATAATTATTCTCTGCTTGCCAAATGATGATAGACTGTCCCACTCGGAGACTAAATAAGGACTTTCTCTCTTTTGATCAAATCCTACCCAGAACATGGTGCAGAACATGTCGTCAATCGCTTTACTCGAAATGATTTCGACCTACAAACCAGCGAAGCGAAAAATAGACTCGATTTACCATGGGAGCGGCCACGATGCACAAGAAATTTTTTATTAAATGATGCTACTTATTATTAAACAAAATACGATCTGATAATAACTAATATCTGCACCATAACAACTAAATTAATTCCACTCTGAGGATCAGGACGTTCTCTCTTTGGATTATCTAACACAGCCTTCAAGTTTCAACCTCGAACAAGAACCGCTTTAGAAAGGGAAGAACACATTCTTATTGCGTTTTATTAACTTTCGCTAGGATCGAAGAAAACAGTCCCAAAAAAAGGAAAGAGGCGATTGTAATCACCTCTTTCCTTTTTTTAAGCACTTTTAATTGAGATTTAGTATTCTGATTGCAAATATATAATTCTTACAGACTAGGATAAATTTCATCATGAGGAATATTATGGGAATATTATAAAGGAGATTAACGAGATTTTCTTGGTTTTGATTCATTAGGTTTTGATTTAGACTGATTACCCATAACGCAATCACTTTGAAAAGGGCAATGACCACAATCCGGGTTATTTTCGTGGCACCACTCTCTACTCACCACTGAAAATAATTCTACCATTGCTGGGCCTCGCGTTTTTGGGATGTAGTGTTCTAGAGACGTACGTAAAGCTTCCAGATCGTCACCATCTACATCGCTAAGTTGTAAGCGCTTGACCGTGCGTACTGCTTCTGAGTCAAGCGGGATCGCATGCCCGCCAAACCCTTGTTGAACAACCCAAGCTACCACAAAATCGTTCACATGGCGCAATCGACTCAACTTTCTTGCACCTTCCTTCAACCCTTTTTTATGAATTTCATCCATATTGAAGGAAAAAGTCATTTCAAACCACTCTTGTAGCACCCCAATAATGTTGGTAGCCCGATCCTCACCATTATTCATCTCTTTAAAGACTTCGGCAATTTCTCCAACGGTGCTAACTCTCACCTCATTCCAATCAACAAAACGGTTTCTAAGCTGTTGGAATGCAACATCTGCCTGAGCTGTGCTTGCGTTTTCGCGGCAAATCGCATAAATGAGATGATCAAGTATTGATCTTTCCTCGATCCGCTCGGGCAGTTCTACCTTTTTCTTACCAGCAGTGTAGAGCTGATTTAGTAATTGTTGACGATTAGTTATAGTTGGCATCTTTCCGTGATTCCTTATCCTTAAACCAATTTCTGAGTTAATCGAAACGGTGTTTTGACTATCTTATAATGGCAAAATTTTTTTAAGAAGTTAGCTGAAGCTTTCTCCAAATTCACTTTTTCTCCAGCGATAACCTCTATCAGATTCATTCTGGATAATTTGGGATAGTATAACCAAATCGACAGCAAGACGTAAAGGGCAATTCTTCAAATTATCAAACTTTGAATAAAAAAACCGAGAGTAAAAAATAAACGTACTTTTTTAGAGAATATTAAGTAAGAAAATCATGAATCGTTTTCTATCTAATTCATAATAGAAAAAGGACTCTCCAAATCGGGTTTATTAGGAAAGAATATTTTCCTCTGAATTTACTTTGACTTTCGAATTTTCCAAGTCATTGGGAGATTCCGAATCTTGATTTTCCAATCGATTCTCTGATTCTGGATTCTGGACTGACGATAGACCTTCCTGAATCAATTTAGATATTTCAATACTTTTCTTGATTCCTTCATCAAGTACGAATTGAATGAGTGGGATAAA
The DNA here is from genome assembly GCA_021809185.1 of Planctomycetota bacterium. GTDB lineage: Bacteria > Planctomycetota > Planctomycetia > Gemmatales > Gemmataceae > JAKBAI01. The sequence continues at coordinate 6,107 of JAKBAI010000203.1, read as the reverse complement.
TCGAGTATTGAGACGATCTGCTAGTTTGGATTGGATGTATCCTGCCGCATGCTGAAGAGCATGGAGGCATAATCGGGTCTCTTTTTCATTTGCTAGAACAGAAACAAAAACTTTGGCCCTTTGCAAATCTCCGGAAACTTCCGTACGAGTTACAGTGACTCCCTTTATTCTTGGGTCACGCAATTGAAAAAGGATTGTTTCACTAGCAACTTCCCGAATAACTTCACTCATGCGGGCGGGCCGAAAACTTTTACGTTTCATAACTAAGATTCTTTTCTGTTAATACCAAATTTGAAAGTACTAGGTAATTTTAGTTCAATTTATTTGTTGAGAAATATCTGAATTCGATTTTCCACTCTTTGTAGTACTTTATAAATATAGAGAGCAACTGCTTAACAAATGATGAATCGATCAAAAATTACTCAAAAGAAATATCGAGAAAAAATAGATTCCTTCTTTTGATCTCTCAAGCGTTCGAATGATCCATTTACAATCGATATCATTCTACAATCGATCCATCATTATTTTAGGAAAAAATAGTCAGTTTACTCCATTTTACAATCTAAACATTCAGCAACTGGATGTGAACGAAGAAAATTCGCAACCAACTCTAAAACTCGTGCTACTTGGGTTGCTTCCTCAGCAACCACAGCTATTCCCAGAATGACAAGCTGATGATCATCCCGGGCACCAACTTCCGCAATCGAGATATTAAACTGGTTGCGTAACCGGTCGATAATACTTTTAACAACCTGGCGTTTATCCTTCAAACTACGTGATTGACGAACATATAATCGAGATCTCAAAGTACCTGTATGCATAAACTAGTTTAAAAAATTTAGGAGAGAGTATAGAGCTTGCACTTAAAGAGTGCACTTAAAGAGTGCACTTAAAGAGTGCGCATTACTTGCTCAACTCTGTAAGCTTCTATAACATCCCCTTCTTTAATATCATCATATCCATCGATTTTCATACCACATTCAAAACCCTCTCGAACTTCTTTAACGTCATCTTTGAAACGTTTCAGAGAGGCCAAGCCGACTATTTTTTCGGCTGGAGGATATACGACAATGCCATCCCGGATAACGCGAATTTTAGATGACCGCTCGATGATTCCCTGAGTCACATAACAACCAGCAATGCTGCCAACTTTGCTGATGCGATAGACTTCGCGAATGACAGCTCGGCCAAGATGGATTACCTCTTCGCGCGGCTTTAATTTTCCTTCCAAAGCCGATTTTACATCATTCGTCAAGTTATAAATAATATTGTACTCTCGAATGGGGATCCCGCGTTCTTCAGCAAGTTTAATAGCTAAATCGTCAGGTGCCACATTGAATCCGATCACTATAGAATCTTCAGGGCTTGCCAAGGCGAGCTGAATATCATTTTCCGAAATCCCACCAATAGCGGCATGGAGAACTCTAACACGCACTTCTTCGTGTTGTAATTTCTCTAGCTCTTTTTTGATCGCTTCGATCGAACCTTTAGCTTCGGCTTTGAGGATAACTTTTAATTCCGCAAAACGTTTTGTTGTTCGACCAATATCTTCCAAGCGAATGGCTTCGCGAGAATAATATTGAAGTTCTTGTTGCCGATCTTTGCGCTTCTTGGCAATTTCTCTCGCCTGCGAAAGGTCATCCAACGAATGGAAGTGATCATCGGCATTTGGAACATCATCCAATCCAGTAATCTGGACAGGAACACTGGGACCAGCTGAAGCTGTTGAGTTGCCAAGATCGTCATACATAGCACGCACACGGCCATAACAAGCACCACAGATGATGACATCCCCTTTCTTTAACGTCCCTTGTTGAACTAATAAAGTAGCAATAACCCCTTCATCCCCAGAAAGATGGGCTTCTAGACAAACACCCGAAGCTGCTCGGTTTGGATTTGCTTTCAATTCTTTGATTTCGGCTACGAGAGAAAGGGTTTCCAACAATTCATCAATCCCTTGCCCCGTTGAAGCAGAAGTATATACAAATTGACAGTCTCCCCCCATATTATCAGGTAACAAGGATAGACTGTATAACTGCTGTTCTGTCTTTTTGATATTCGCATTGGGGAGATCGATTTTATTGATGGCCACTACAATAGAAACTCCAGCCGCTTTGGCATGATTGATCGCTTCTTCGGTTTGGGGCATAATCCCATCATCCGCAGCAACCACGATTACCGCAATATCGGTTACCGTTGCACCACGAGCACGCATCTTCGTAAAAGCTTCGTGACCCGGTGTATCTAGGAAAGTTACCGCTTTGCCATCTTTTTCCACACGCCAAGCTCGAATTACCTGGGTTATACCCCCAGCTTCCGTGGAGACAACATCGGATCGGTGACCATACATTTGCCGGATTCGATCCAAAAGAGAAGTTTTTCCATGATCGACGTGTCCCATAATCGTGACAATCGGAGATCTGGGAACCATAAGTTCCTCTTGGGCAGAAGCCTTGCTGAACTCTTCCAGTAGATCCTCTTCGAGATCTTTTGGTTTTCGAATATCCAATTCTACCCCTTTTTCCATCGCCAATAATTCCGCCATTTCGATGGTTATATTCGAATTGATTGTTAGCAAGGAATTGGTTAGATCTTTCAGTTTAAGGATAAGTTCACTAACTCGAACTCCGATAGCTTCCGACAACGATCGTACGGTGATGGGCATTCGGATTAAGACTTTCCCTTTACGTTCAACCGTTGCGGGCTGTTTTTTAACTTTATGACGCTTACTCCTCTTAGCTCCATAAGATTCTTCAACAACTTCGACATGACCATCTTTAATGATGACACTTGCTTTTTCTTTACGTTTTTCTTGGCGTTTTGCTCGTTCTTTATGGCGTTCTTCCCTACCACTTACACTCCCCGGTCCTCGCTTGTTAAGACTATCATCCTCATTGGTTAAATCCTCATTCCCCGTATTATCAACTTGCGATTGAATTTCTCGAAGTCGTATAATTTCGGAAACCGATTTCCCTTCTCGAAGCCCTTTCAATTCTTCAGGACTAAATTGTCGAGCAGGAGCTCCCGGAGATTTGTTGCCCTCTTTGTCATCGCGATTCAACCCATGACCAGCGCCTTGACCACCAGTCGCTTGCCCTGGAGCTTTTAATGAATGTTTATCATCGCGTTGGCGATTCTGCTGGCCATGACCTGCCCCAGGAACATTTCCAGAAAGTGGTCGATCCCCTGAGCGGTTTTGAGGCCGATTACGGGCATCAGATCCGGAACGTCCAGCGCGATCAAGAAGGGTTTTTCTTTGATGTCCCCCTTCGCCTTGACGGTCATTATTGATATTTCGCCCTTTTACGTCCCCTCTCAAGTCATTTTTTAGACCAGGTTTATGACCTATCTGAGGATTGCCTTGATCTGGTCGACCTTGAGGGGTTCTATTTCCACGGTCGATAAAGGGGACTTTAGTAATCCCACCCGATTCTGCTGATTTACCTGGGGATGTGGTAGGATTTGTAATAGGGCTTAATTTTGATCCTGCTCTTTGTTGTTTGAGCTGTCCCATATCTGCGCCCGATAACTCAGAACCAGGCTTAAGTTTTGCAGGATCTTTGGAACCATCTGGACCTAAATTATTTTTATTTTCTGTTTTTAGATCACTAGAATCATTCTTTAACCCCGATCCTCCGTCATTAATATTCTTTCCCGCTGCAACTCTGGGGAACCCACCAGCTGATCTGTTATTCAGATTAAGAATATTTTTCTGTTTTTGTGGAAAACCCGAAGTACTAAAACCAGAGGTTGATTTGGTGGGAGTCAAGGGACTTGAATCTACTTCAGGAACGCTCGAACCTTTACTTGGAATGAATTCTTCACTACCAAGCGGAGACGCTGAATCTATATTTAAAGGGGGGCGGGATATTGAATCAACATTAGATGTTCGTAAATCCTTACTTCCAGACCGACTAATTTCTCCCTGTTCCACCGTAGAACCAATAGAAGGAGTAAGGCTAGAATTCGCAGAGCTTGTAAAGGAATCACTTCCTTCTATGTTCGGAATCCCATCTAATCCGTTCGTTTTTTCATTTCCAGCTACTCTTTCATTCTTAAGAGAAGTTCTTACTCCAGATAGATTGGCAGAATCGACTTTTGATCCCTTTTCTTCCGAAAGTTTACTAATTGGGATTTGACTTGGATTATATGGAGTTGAAGGTGCATTAAGGGAATTCGATGGATTAGTGGGCTGAACCTGATTTGGTTGCCCACCTAAATTCGTTTGAGTGACTGGTTTGGGAGACTTTTGCATATTTGGAGAGGGGGCTGAAATAGATTCTGAAGAATCTAAACCTGGTTTGACGGCAATATTTGAATTACTAACAGGGATAACGTTCGGTTTGGCAGAAACGGGAGATTCTTCGGAAACGGAAACTGGCTTAGTGACTATAACATTCCCAGATAATGATGATGCGGAGGTTTTAGAAGACGAATCTGATAGGGAAACACCATCTGGACTAGGAGAGCCAGTCTGGGGAGTAGAAGATCCATTTCCAGATTTCTTTACTTCATCCGAAGTGCGTGAAGATGACTTCGAAGGTAAAGGAAGATTCGGAATCGTTCGAGATCCATAGTTCATTGGGGGTATAGATCGCGAATCTTTCGAAGTCGAAGATTGTCCCGGGAAAGGCGGTTCGTTTCCAGCTCCAGAAGATACTCCAGAAGTACTGCGAATTCCGCTCGTGGGAACTGGTTTATCAGAAATCTTCCCTTCGGCAGTATTTGGTCCCCCCAGTTGCGAATCACTGGGGATTTGAGAATGGACGGAAGTTGTTTTGTTACCACTACTTTTTTGAAGTACATTCGATGCAGTTTCTAAGGCTTGAGAAGAACGAGTAGATAGTTCATCAGAAGGCTCAAGAGTATGCAAACTGGAGTGCGAAGTAGTTACGATATTGGGTGTTAAATCGATTTCCTTGGCACCGATTTGTGTTTCGGACACCAATGGTGGTGCCTCAACTTTTTTTCCAACAGCTTCTTGAATAGCAATTCCTGATTTAGGAACAGGTTTGGAACTTTGAGAAATCGTAGGCATTTTTTTGCTGCCTCGATTACTGGAAACAGGAGCACTTGAACCTGATGTGGTTGCACTAGATGGGATAGGAGTCAGATTTGCAGAACCGGGCTTAACCCCTTTCTGAATTCGTGATTTTACTTCCTCGATCTGATCGGTTTCTAGACTACTTAGTTGATTTTTAACATCGTATCCCAAGTCTCTGCAATGGTCGATAATTAAGTTACTTTCAACATTTAAAGTCTTAGCCAGTAGATAGATTCTTACTTTTTCTTTCAAAATACCTTTAGCTCCTTACCCATCCAATTTCCAAAAGTCTTCAACCCAGAATCTTCTTCAGTATGAACGACCCGCTCGGAAAATAGTTTTCATTAATTTAGCAAGTAACCTTACGAAGGGAAATATCCTCCTCAGGTTTTTTAATTTTTTATTATGAATTCTTAAATGCAAAATAACCAATCACTTTTATGTGATAAGTTCGTAATTGTAAGTATTCATTTTACCATTCTCTCACTTGCTATATTGTATCCCTTATTGTGTTTTAAATTATTTCGATTCTTCGCACGCCTGCAATTGGACTCATCAAAATAGATACTGTTCTAAACTGAGATTGTTATTATAACAAAATTCCGTTTATGAGTTTGAGGTGCTCCTCAAACAAAATCCTCATTCATTTGATGATATTCCATTTTCTCATACCAATTCTTATATCCTAAATCGGAGTATAAGTTGAAATTAGAAAGTTCGGAAAGTATCTTTAATCAAATGGCTTACAGATTTCTATCGACTTTAAATTATAAATTATTATTGATGAGGGTTTAATTTTTGCCAACTTACACATAAATATTCTTTTGACTCGATAAAAGTCTGAAAAAGATATTTATTTATTCATATTAATCAAAGCTATATATTCAAACAACTAACAAATTATGGCAAAACCCTCTTAACGAAAAATTAAATTTGATAAAATTAAGTAAAGTATTTTAGGTAAGAAAAATGAAAAATAATTCTATAATTTCATAATTCATATCCTAAATTTAATATTTTTAAACTAATTAATAGATTCTTTACTTTTAAACAGATTCATATT
>JAKBAI010000202.1 GCA_021809185.1 Planctomycetota bacterium | reverse complement strand
ATTCTAGAATTAAAAGAGCAATTGAATCAAGCGGTGGCCATTGAATATTTTGAAGAAGCGGCCAAAATACGTGATATGATTCGTGATTTGGAGGCCAAAATTGCTACAAATTCGGCTAAAATTTAGGGATCTCTCCCTTTGATTTTATCAAAAATGGGTACGCTCCAAAAACATTGAAAGGCCAAGAAGTTTCCAGATTAACCACACTCCTTCGATTGATGTTTTGATATTTTAAGGCAAAAATCGGGAGGGTTAATGGTGATTTCCACACTAGAAATATAAAATAAATGCGTGTATAATAGACGTTACCTAGATTACCAGTCGTTTTCGTACCATTAATACCATCAAATAATTTAGTGAAATAATTTATTGATTGCAGTTGGAACGTGAGTTAGGAATGAATTTGAATTTATTGGTGCCCAAAATTGGAGAATGGCTAAAAGCAAACGGTCCTGAAGGGGATATCGTTCTCTCTACGCGCATTCGTTTAGCACGAAATCTTGCCGACTATCCTTTTTCGAATCGCGCTAGCCCGATGCAGAAAAAAGAGATTGAAGAAAAGCTCCGTCATGTGATAACTCATTTGGACCACGGGTCTGGGTTTCATTATATTTCGGTAGATAGTTTGAATTCTCTCGATCGACTATTTCTTTTGGAACGTCAATTAATAAGCAGAGAACTAGCAAATGTCATTGAAGGGGCACGAGGGGTCGCCTTTGATGATCGTGAAGCGGTTAGTATCATGATCAACGAAGAAGATCAGCTTAGAATACAGGTAATTCGCAGCGGATTTGCTCTTGATAGTGCTTGGGAAGAAATTGATCGTTTGGATGATTTGATCGAATCGAAAGTTCATTATGCTTTTAGTGAGCAATTTGGTTATTTAACCGCTTGCCCAACCAATGTAGGCACAGGGATGCGCGCGAGTGTAATGTTGCACCTTCCTGGGTTGGGATTGACCAAACAGATTGAAATGGCTTTCAAAGCTTTACAACGAATCAATTTGGTTGTTCGTGGTTTGTATGGAGAAGGAAGTCGAGCATTTGGCGATCTTTTTCAAATTTCGAATCAGGTCACTTTAGGAAAAAGCGAAGCTTCCGCACTAACCGATATCCGAGAGGTAGTCACGGAAATTCTAAAATTCGAACGAATGGCCCGATCGGTTCTGGTTCGTGAGAATCGTCAAGCTCTGCAGGATCGAGTTGCACGCTCACTAGGTACCTTGCAATCCGCGCAGATGATCAATGCCGAAGAAACCATGGAACTATTGTCGACGGTTCGACTGGGAGTCCATCTAAAATTAATCAGTATCGATATTCCGTTTCTTAATGAGCTTTTTATGCAAACTCAATCGGCCCATTTGCAAAAGTTAGTCGGGGAGTCTCTGGATGGTGAAGCACGCAATAGCGCACGTGCACGCTATCTTCGAAATCGATTGCGCGATATTGGAGCGGCAAACAATTGAGTTTTGATTCAGGATTGACGAACAATAAGAAAGGATTTAATTGGGGCAAAATAAAACACCCAATCGTCTTCGGTTTTATTCTTTTTTTGCTCGCTTGGACAACCGCCTTGTTAATGCCCATTCCGCAAAAATCGGCGGAGGAGGTGCTGGGAAATGGCATGGGGGTCTTTTATTTTAGTAAAATTGTCCATGTTACTGTTTATACCATAATTGCTATTTGGGCGGGCTTCCTAAGTAAAAATCGGTCGTCCCTCTGGATTCTCTTAGTGTTGCTTTCTCTTCACGGCTGGACTTCGGAAGGTCTGCAATTAATCACCAAATACCACAGAACTGGAAGAATTGAAGATGTCGGTCTCGATCATCTCGGTTTATTACTTGGTTTGATTCTGAATTTCCCGCGCTGGAGATACTTATTTATATCAAACAAATTGAGTACAGATAATCCCCCGAACATCTCCCCATAGTACTACTAACATACTACTAATAGTACTCTAATACATCCGAGTTTATATCGTGAAGAACGAATCTTTAGGAATCGATTGAACTTTCGAATTCCCAAATCGGCAGACTCTTTTCGGTTCCGATTTTGGGAGTTTTGCTTCACGACACGATTTATGAAATCGAAGTATCCGTTATCTGGATAGCTGTTATGAATTTAGACGATCCAATCTGTCTCTGTTTTCGAGTGTCACGCAGAAAAATTATCTCTTATCTACGCATTCATCAACCGAGATTTGCTAGTCAATTATCGGAATGTGGTGGTGCAGGGACCGGTTGCGGTTGGTGTATTCCTATTCTGCAACAACTCTTCGCCCGTTCTCAAAATCAACCGATCGATTTGAATCTAGACCAACTCGACTTTCAGCAGTACCAGCAAGATCGCGGGGTATATCTTACTCTTAAGAGTAATCGGGAGAACAAAAGAGATAATGAATTGCCAGAACAGGAAGAACAAAATTCTACTTGAACAATGCTTTTTGGAAAAATAGGGGATTATAAAGCTAAGTAAGTTTCGAAAGAATAAAATCCTGGAACTACTCAACATTATGTAAATTAAAAATAAACTTTTTTTGTATGATGATCCATTTGATGGGAAAATTGGCTGAGAAAAAAAATTGGTAACTCGTTCACGGAGCAATAAATTGCATCATGAACAATCAGGCTTCAGGGCCAAGGCATTTCCTAAGCCGAATGACAAGGGGAGCGAGGGGTACGCTCTCTTGATTCAAATAGGCAGTGCATGCTTTCTAGACTTAGGGTACAGGATTCACAATACCTTCTCGAACACCTAGCGGAAACGGTGCGCTGAGGTCTGCATTTCTTGGTTACTTTCTGAACAGTTACAGAAAATGTCTGTTAGCTTTCGCTCGTATTTTTTGGATCAAAATTCTATATTTAAGTGATATTATAGAAAAAAACTGCAAAGCGAAGAAGGAAATTCCTCTTCGTTTGCAGTGGTGGATGGTAGATCATGATCAATGACTACCTGAAAGATTAATACTTGAATTGGAATCCAAAACTAACACCTTGTGCATAGAAATCGGTGGTTTGGAAGTTGTTGATTGCTGGTAATACCCCAACCACTTGTCCATAGGATGGACTTATTGGAATCAGCCCAGGTTGTAGGGTAATAGGTCTCACTAAGCCAGGTCGCACGACGTTATTCATATAGAAGAAGGTATAGCCGACAAAGATCTGAACATGCTCAGTAATCTGATATCCGATCTTTAAATTCACTTCTGGTAACAGAGAGAAAGTATCCCGATGTAATCGACTAATATTTTGAGCATTGGCATAAACCCCCCCCAGTTGAGAACCTGTTAAAGGAACGCTATCGCCACGTGTTAGCGTCGTATTACCAAAAACATCGACGGTGCTGTGCATATCTCCAAACCCAAGTTTATAAGTACCATTGAATAACCATCGATTCCAGCGGAAGTTAGAACGTAAGCCGATCTGACCTCCATAAAATTGGTTAAGTACATGAAATTTATCGAGAATATTTAGAGTTGCACCATTGCCATTATCAACCCCAAGAGAGGCGGGGAATGGTCCAAAGGAGGGTGGCAAAGGAACTCCACTCTGGCCTAGGAATGTTGATGTCGAAATCTGGGTCAACGATTCCTCTAACTGTGCAAATCGAACACCGACTAGAGCATCCAAAGAGAGCGATTTACAAGCAGTTGCACAACCCCGATACATATTCCAAATCATATTACCATCAACGGAGTAAACCTGAGTGGTGGTATCAATTAATGAGCTACCTCCAAAGTTCCCCTGAGAGTTGAGTGTTACCGCATCCTGTGCACCAGTTACTGCATTGATGAAAGGGATAGCCAATAGAGGGTTTCCTGCGGCATCGGATTGGAAGGTCGATTTCTGATCGGTCTTTTGTAACCAGAATCCCCCAACATCGACTCCCAATCGATTCCAATCATCAATATACATCCCTGCATCAACCCGGAAACCAGACATCCAATTATATTGAATGTCGTGCTGACCGAACAACGGAAGAGTTGTTGGTTGATTTAACACCCCACCTGAACTCGGAATGCTGGTGGTTAACATCGGATATGGGCTAGGTTGAGATTTTACGAAGAAATACAAATAATCTGCACTTCCCCAGAATCGCTCCACTTCATGACGGTCCGCGTTTTCTTCCGGTCGGGGCAGTGTATCAGGATTTACCTCCTGATAAATTGCTGGAGCGGGATAAACAGGCCCTGAGCTTGGCCCTGCCATTGTTGGTGGAGCTGGCACGGGCACATTGGGCAAGGTAATTGGGTTCGGTTCACCAAATCCGGTTTGTTGAAACCGAGTGTCAATTGGCTGTTCCCCTTCTAAACTACTTACCGATGAAGTTCCTGGTTCTGAGGGCCTACTGTTCTGTCCCCAGGCCCACCCGGTAGAAACGATCATGATCATGATCGAACCGAGAAAACCTTTTCGCATTGGATAACTCCTGATCTTACCTTCCCTGCCTAATCTAGATCGATTGCAGGAAGTCATTTTGATTTAACATCCACAATACCATACATCGGCAAGAAAAATCGATTCCATGAGAAGAACCGGCAAACTATAAATAATCTGATTATTGCGTTCGTTCTGCACATTCTCTGAATTCGTTAAATTAACACCTATCAAGCTACGACAATTAATCTTTATGATCGTCTAAATATTTGATTGTTTTGTTTTCTCGAAATGTGTTATTATATTTCGTTTAAGTGAGGGATTACGGTCTAGATCCGATGAAAATTCAGATAAGCTCGAAAAAAAGGGATATTCTTATTAGAAAAATCAGGAAAACATGATCTTTCGCTTTTCGCTCTTGAACCAATTCATCAATCTTGTAGGACATTATCAATCAATGGGTAAATCTAGAACTTTGGGGATTTAGGAAAAATAGAGATGCAACAAACGTTAATATTGTTGAAACCAGATGCAGTTCAGAGAAGACTAGTCGGAAATATTATTGAAAGATTTGAGAAAAAGGGGCTCCGGCTTGTTGCGACGAAATTAGTCCAAGCTTCTACTGCGTTAGCGGAAAAACACTATGCAGTTCATGCGGGTAAACCATTTTATCAATCTTTACTCGATTTCTTAACCAGTGGACCAACTCTCGCCATGGTTTGGGAAGGTAGAGAAGCTGTTTCTGTCTGTCGAACGTTGATCGGATCAACGGATGGAGCTAAAGCCCCCCCAGGAACTATTCGTGGGGATCTTGCCATAAGCGTTCAAAATAACCTTATCCACGGTTCAGATAGTTTGGAAAATGCCTTACAGGAAGTTCAATTATGGTTCAATAAAGAAGAATTAATATCCTTCTCTTGTACAGATCAGAATTGGATTGGCTAATTTCTTGCCCAAAAGGGATAGTGATCGCCCAGTATTTTTCAGATTTGTAGACTATTTTTTGACTTATTCTATGCCATGTTTTCTTGGTCTCCATGTTCTCTAATTCTTATCTCTAAAAACTTTTTAAGCTGCATATCTCCCTGAGAACCGATTTCATTTAATTAACGTAATTATTAAAAAGAAGCAAATACGAAAAGTTAGATAAATCAGCGAATAATGAATCCAAGACGATGTTTAATTTAAGCTAGATAAAAAATATGCGAAGATAACTCTTCAGGATCCCTTAAGAATTTCAATACGATTTGCTGAAATTCCTCCAAAATAGAATCAAAGTAGAATTTCGTTTTGCTACATTTTTTGAAAATCGATCGATTGTTGTAAATGTTGTGATAACCGGGAACAAATATCAATGCTTAAAAATTAATTGATTTGAAAGAAAATATTTCCTTGTGTTCATTGATTCGATCGAAGAGAAAATGAAGCATTTTATTTTTCCCATTCTCATGGAGAGAAATATTGACCGAATCAGAAGAAATAGGGAATGGGTGCGTTGTAAATTTTTGGCAAAGATTTAAATTAGATAAATGAAAGTAAATGAGAAAGTTCTGATCAAAAGAAAATGAATTGTCAAAAATAAGTATTCGGATGTAAAAATAACTTTAGAAATTAAAGAATGAACGCAAAAGAAGAAATTTCAAAGAAGAAACTTCAAAGGAAACAATGAAAACATTAACTCAAGTGATACTCCCCATCGGAATATTTGCAGGAATAATTTATTTTCTAACAATTGTGTCCCAAAGAACAAACCCTACCAAAGAGGTGGTAAAAACAGAAACTCCTGTGGTAAATTCAAACAGAGTTCCTGGAGAACCCCCTTTACGCTTTGCGTATTTGGAGGCCCGTTTCAACCCTGAAGATCGAGTCCTCAAGCATTTTCAAACCGATTGGGAAATCGATCAGCAAGGCCATTTCGATTTCTGGTTCTGGAATCCTCATCATGAACAGGTCAATGTCTATTTGGATTCTAAAAGTTGTACATGCACCGGGGCATCCATCGCTGCTATTCCTGATCCAATGCTCACCAATTATTTACATGCTGCTTGCTTAAATGCATTACCATTGAGCCCTTTTCCGTTACTTCCTCTGGCTTTGGAAACAACGAAAATGATGAACTCTTTGCAGTGGGAAACTTTCGATCTCAATCAGCAATCTCAAACATACGTTATACCAGGTTCATTACCTAATCATCGCCAGTTCGGGATTTTTAGGATGACCTGGAAACGTAAAGCTCTCAATGATACGCAGAACCCATTCACAACGATCCGCTCGAAATTAACCCTCCAATTACCAAATACATCTGGAGTGAATCGTGACCTATCCGCAGTAATTCGGGTTCTTCCTAGTGTTCATGCCATGGTCGTAGGTTCTCCGAACCCTGTGCTGGATATTGGAGATGTTCAGCCTAATCAAAAAATAGTTAAAGAGATTGTCTGTTTCTCAACTACACGCAGAGAATTAGAGTTGAAAACAACTCTTTTCCCCCAAGATTCGTCCGATTCCGCGAGCTGCATTCAGGTTTTAACCCCAGTTAAAATGTCGGAGAAAGAGATTCAAGACTGGAGCCGATCCGAGAAGGATGTCCCTTTTGAAAAATTGATTCGTTGTGCGTATCGATTGCAAGTGATTATTTCCGAAAATCGAGAAACTGAGGAAAATGGCAAGAAGAAATTAATCCGAATGGATATGGGACCATTTGAGAAATATCTTCAAATTACTCAGTTTGGAGGGGGAGAATTAGATAAACAGGTCTTAAGAATTTTTGGGGTTGTTCGTGGAGAGATCGCTGTTCTGGGAGGCATCGACGAGCGAGATGTAATCAACCTAGGTAAATCGATCACCCCCAGTATCGGTGCATTCAAGAGAGTAGAAATCTCAACTGTCAACACGAATCTTGAACTCTCTATTGTACCCAACTTAACAGTGCCTGAATTCGTCACTGCTAAGCTAGATGCGCCTAAAATTGTTGGAAGTAAAAAACGATGGATTTTGAGTGTTACTCTTCCACCAGGAAAACTTTTCGGGAATCTTCCTCTTCGAAGCGGCATTACATTGCAAACCAATGATTCCCCCCCCAAGAAAATTCGAATCCCCATTCAAGGAAATGCTGCTTCCGATATTTGATTTTTCTGTTTGGTATTTTGATTGAATCTATAACATAGATTATAGGAATAGATTTTCTAAAAATTGCCTAAATCGATTATTTGTTAGTTGAATTGATTTAATTTGCTATGGCGATAATCCGACCAATGGTTTATGATATATTGTTGAAAATATAGTTGAGAATCGATTCATAGGATTGTTCAAGAGTGCTTTTTGGCATGAGGCTGAAATATATGAGGAATTTGGATAGCTTAAGTTTAGAAGAGAATCAAAATTCGGAAATACCTGAAGCGAGCATCTCGGTTTTTTCTTGTGGAGATTTGGGGAACATAACTCATAATAGTTGCGCTTCTAATAATACTACCAATAATTATCTCCCCAGTAATAATACCAGCAGATCCTACTATTTTGATAAAGGCTGTCGAGATCGAAATCGACTGCTAATTTTTTCGAGTTTCCTTTTTGTAAGTATTCTTATTATCTCCTTAGGAATATCGATCTTTTTTTATCCCTTGGCTGCCAAAGAAGCGGATGGTTCGACTTCCTCTGCTTCGGACAAATCCACTGAAACCAGATCGGCTCGATTACAAAGATTATTTGCACGATGGCCGAACCAAAAACCGGATCTTGTATTGATGTTGACAGGGCAGATGGAAGCATACATTCAAAAATGTGGTTGTTCCAGTCCTCAAAAAGGGGGATTAGACCGTAGATATAATTTTCTGGAATGGCTGAAGAAAGATAAAGGCTGGGAAGTATTGTCCCTTGATTTGGGCGACTTATCCGATCCAGAGAAAACCAAGCTGAATGCGCAAGCCAAACTAAAATATCGTTATTCGATGAAAGCCTTGCAGGCGATGGATTATTTTGCCATTGGTGTTGGTCCTAACGAAACTAGATTGCCACTTTCATTTGCCCTTGCTGAATTTACGATTCAAGATGAAAAGGCATATCCAAAAGTTCATTTTGCCAATATTCTGGATAATGAAAAGATCTATGTAGGTACAGATAAGCCCTGGTTATATGATAACGATGTTTATCCAGGGAAAAATAAAATAAATGTTGGCGTGGTAGGAATTGTGGGAACGGAAGCAAAAAAACAGATTTCCGAAATTGATCGGGAGATGAAATTTGCAGATCAAAGTGGCGAAGTTCTCAAAAATTCATTGAAAAAAATAACACAAAAACTCAAAAAAGAGGCAGATGTTAATGTTCTGCTTTACGAAGGCTCTTTGGAAGATGCAAAAAAAGTAGCAGCTCTGTTTCCTCAATTTTCGATCATTTTATGCCGTTCAAATGAAGCGGAACCGCCGCATGAGCCTACAAAAGTAGAGGGGACTGATACTCTTATTTTGCAGGTGGGTAAGCGTGGCCAGAATGTTGGAATCGTAGGAATTTTTCGAACAATAAAACAGGGAAAACCGGCTCTCGATTTTGTCTATTCGGTAGTAGCGATGACAGATGATTTTGAAACACCAGAAGACAAGGTTGTTACGCAACCAGTTCATAAACTTTTACAGCAGTATGCCGATGAAGTTGCGGCCAACAATTATTTAAAGGATTTCCCTAAAATTCCCCACCAGGTACAAGCACAATTTGCTAATATCAAAACGGAGGGGGGATTGGTTCACTTTGTCGGATCGGACGCTTGTAAGAAATGCCACTTTGTCGAATATAATACTTGGTCGAACACGAAGCATGCTCATGCTTTTGAAGATCTGAAAAACAAAGCAAAAAACCCTTCGAAACGGCATCTCGATGGCGAGTGTATTGTTTGTCATTCAGTTGGCTTTGAATATCAGAGTGGCTATGATGGTTCCGAGAATACTAAACATCTAATCAACGTCGGTTGCGAAAATTGCCATGGCCCAGGCAGTCTACATTCTGATCAGCCAAACAATAAAAGATTTTATTCCGCGTTATCTCCTTGGAAAAGAGATGGGAAAGGAGAACTCCCTTCTCTGGAAATTCTAAAGAAATTGGAAAAAAATCCTACAGCTCAAGACCGGGATAAACTGCTTACTTCTTCTCAGGAAACTTTAATGAGAAATGTGGGTAACATTTGTCAAAAATGCCACGATGTCGATAACGATCCTCATTACAAGTTTGAAGTTTATTGGCCGAAAATTGTGCATGGCAAAGGGAAACGATAAGGATCAGATGGCAGTATGCA
>JAKBAI010000201.1 GCA_021809185.1 Planctomycetota bacterium | reverse complement strand
TATATTTCTCCGGACCGATTTTAATCTTTATTCTTTGTTACTCGTTTACGAAACGATTCACAATGTTGGCCCATTTCTGGTTGGGTGCCTCTTTAATGCTTTCTCCCCTTAGTGCTTGGATCGCCATAGCTGGGTTAACCGATTTACTTTATCCCACCATTCTGGGATTCGCGGTCTTGTTTTGGGTTGCTGGATTTGATATTTTCTACGCTTGTCAGGACTTCGAGGTCGATCGTGAGCTGCGTTTACACAGCATCCCGAGTAAACTCGGCATCCCAATTGCTTTGCATATCGCTAAGATTTGCCATGCCCTTATGCTTCTTTTCCTTTTTACCCTTGCCACGATTTGTCCCGTTCTCGGTAAGCCCTTTTTAATCGGATTAATTCCTATCTCTGTACTCTTGGTTTATGAACATGCCTTAGTTTCCAAAGATAATCTGACTCAAGTAAACCGGGCTTTTTTTCAAGTGAATGCAGTTATAAGCATAAGTTTGTTGGGACTGATTATTCTCGATTGGTTTATGAAATAACTGTTTCTGATCGTATTTCGAGAACTAACTTGAATGAATCAACTGGAATCGTTCGCGGATCTGAGCAGGGGATGCCGTGCCGGTAGTGCCGATCTGCTGGATCGTGATCGAAGCGACGAGATTTCCGAAAGCTGCCGCAGCTGGGATACTCAACCCAGCGCTAATCGCTGCGGTAATGCCAGCACTACAACTATCCCCTGCCCCAACAACATCGATCGGGCCTATTACAGGATAAGCAGGGATGAGAATCGTTTCGGGAGGCCTCTCTACGTAAATAATACCATCTTTTTCCGCTGTACATAATACCTGAGATTCTGTCTTTTCGGCTAATTCTATGGCTAACGATGCGGTGGAACGATTCTTCTCCCGATTCACATTTTCCCGCTCGGAATCACTTCCATCAGCTCTATCCTGATGGAGAGCTTTTAGTGCTTCCGTTCGATTCGGTTTCAGAGCAATATGGTGGAACTGATTTATCTGCTCGCGACTATCCGCCAAGATCCAATCGTGTGGATGAATTCGACCCCATTCACAAATATGTTCTCGGACGGACTTCGTAATAACCCCACAATCAACTTCACTGACCTGATCCAAAACGATCCAGGCATGGATCTCTGAAATAGAGGATTGCCAATGAGCGATTACTTGCTTTTGCAGATTAGTAGATAACGGCGAACGATTTTTAATGTCGAGCCGATTCAACTCCGAAATCTGATAATCGTTATCGGCAGGATCAGCCCCGTTTTGTGTCGACCGATTCAGATGATTTACCATTCCCTTACCACGGAGCATCGGTTTCATATAAGTTGGGGTTCTCCGCTCTGAAGAAACAATTATTTTTGATAGATCCACTGCTGGAAATTTTCGTAAAGATTGCTGTAATTCATACCCCTCCCCATCATCCCCAATAACAGCAATCGGGACAATCCGTCCGACTCCCAATGCTACTAGGTTATTCAAAACGGTCCCCAAAGCACCGGGATAGGATCGCACTCTTGCAACCTGATAAGCAGGGAGACCCGTTTCGATGGAGAGTTCGGTCCAGTCATCTTCAAGGTCAAAATAGCGATCCAGAAACAGATCCCCTATTAACCCAATCGTGCACTTAGGCAATTCGGAAAGCACTTTTTCGATTAATTCAGCTGTTAACATGGTCAAGTCCGAGAGGTCATTCTTAGTCGATTATTTTCATTGCATCGATTCAATTATCACAACATCAATCACTATATTAGATTCGTTTTACAATTCCTGAGTGACAAATCCAGAAAAATTCCTCAAAGCCTTTCTTCTTTTCTAGAAGTAAATGGATACATTGATGATAAACGCCAGCGATAAGGGATCAATACCATGGCAAAAAGCAAACCCCAAATTACTCGATTTTGTGAAATGCAACTAGGTCAACAAGCCGATTTTTTTGCCTGTTTGAGTTCTCGAATTCTAAAGTATACCCGCGATCGAAAACCTTTTTTTCAATGTATTTTCAGGGATTCTCAACGTTCTGCAACCTGGATGGTATGGCAAGATAGCGACTGGTTTGAAGAGTGCCAGAAAAATTGGCAAATCGGGATGTTCTTTAAATTGAGAGGGGTCTATTTCGAACATCCTCGTTATGGTGCTAATCTAGAAATCAAGCATATACGCAAAGTCACTGAGCAAGATGATGAGGAAGGATTCAACGAAGAAGAGATGCTTGAACGATCGAGATTTGCTTCGGCAGAAATGTTCCAAGAATTAATGGCTATTGTGGAACAGATAAAATCCCGGTCTGCCCAAGACTTGGTAAAGGCAATCTTGCTTGATCATCAGGAGCTAATCAAGCAATTGCCTGGTTCGAAAAACCATCACTATCCCTTCCCAGGGGGTTGGCTAGAACATACCCTCATGGTCACTCATCATAGCTTATACCTAACCGATCGTTACCGTCAACATTACCCAAAGCTCGATATTCATTTAGACCGAGATCTGGTGATTGCGGGTTCGATCCTCCAAAATATCGGTCGGGTTAGAGAACTCGAACGATCGAATCAATTATTGCTCCCCTGGAAACCAACGATCGAGGGGCAGCTATTCGGTCATCTACTTTTGGGCCGCGACCTCGTTCGAGAATATGCAGTAAAGATAGATGGATTATCTCCCGATTGGCTGAAACTTTTGGAACATCTGATTTTAATCGAATATCGCCGAGAATCTGTCAATGAAAATCGATTAACCGAACGATCATTCGTTTCGGTTCCCGTTATTCCAGAAGCTCTTATTGTTCATAGCATGAATGAAATGGATGTACGCATGCAGCTATTTGCCCGCTGTTTGGAGACCGATTCGACAGATGAACCTTTTACCGAAAGAGATCCTTTACTCGGAAGAAGTCTATTCAAGGGAAGAAACTCTCAAGAAGAAAAGGATACAAATGATCCGAAATCTACTCCCTCCAATTGAACCCTATATATCATTTTCAACAATTTTTTTAATCCGAACTCTAGGTATTAATTTTGGGGTATAATTAAAAAGGATGAATCAAAAAGGAGACTATAATCAAAATGGAAAGCGAAGCATAATATAAATGATCGAACATACGGATACGAGTGCAGGAATTCATCGCCCCTTGCCCATCATCACAGTTTTTGTGGTCTGTAGGGAGATACTTCAGGATAGACGTTCCGGGCAATTTATACTAATCGGACCTACTTCCCACTGGCCAACTCATAATTTCTTATTTCCATGCCGAGTCGCCATTTATGCTGAATTTACAGGACTCCATGCTCCTTACGTACCTAAGTTCATCTTGCGCGACTCGCTCGATGATATTGTTTGGACCTGGAAAGCAGAAAGTCCATTTGGGGAAAACAATCCACTTTTACCGATTCAGGTAACTTTTTGGGAATTGTTGATGAATGTGCCTAAACCAGGTCGATACCGGCTTGAATTTTTATTGAATAATGAAGAAGTGATCAATCGAGTATTGGTATTTGGTCCGGTCGATTTACAAACCATTACTTGATTTTAGACAAAACATTCGCTTATATACTTCTATAACTTTATTTTTTAAGATCTAATTTTAGTTGATCCCGAAGAGATTCTTCATTATAATGCAATAGTAATCTTAGCCAAGAAATGCTAGGGACAATAGCGAGTAAAAGGGTAAGCTGAATAAGCAAATAATTGTGCTCATCAGCTTAAAGAGTTTCTGCCCAACTTAATTTCGACTCCGTTTAGCTTTTTCCGCTTTCTTTTTTTCGATAGGGATCAATTCTTGGACTAATTCCTCATATCCATAGACGTTTTTTAGAGCTTCAAGAATCGCCTGGGAATGTACAGCAACATGCCGAGCTTGGTGATCTGTATAAACGAAATTACGGATCAACCCAAAACGATTTCGATCGAAATTGATCCCGACGAATTCGCCAGCCCGATTCAGGACTGGGCTTCCCGAATTACCCCCGATGGTATCCGCCGTAGAAACAAAATTAAAAGGGCAATCGAGATTGATTTTTTCCTTTTTATGCAACCATGTTTCTGGAAGGTTAAAGGGATCGATGAAACGATGTTCCTCCGCACGCTTATATATCCCCGAAAACTTTGTACAATAAGGAACAGATTGGTCTCCGATTTGATAGCCTTTCACCACTCCAAAAGCCAAGCGCAAAGTGAAGGTAGCATCGGGAGGAATAGAATCCCCTTTTACTTCAAAACGCAATCGGGCCATTTCTCCAAATACTTGACGCTCCGGTTCCTCGAATTCGTTTTCATAGGTGGAGCGGATTTTTCTAGCCCTTTCATCCAGATATCGAGCGAATTGAATCATTGGATCATCCGATTTCAGTACCGTCTCCCAACCCCCTTTGACCAATTCTTTACGATAACTCGAGTCGCCTAGCCTTGTCTTTCCAATCAACCGCTCGACAACCTGAATAGGAGAATGCCCATCGAGAACTAATTGAATAAGGGGATGATCTCCGCCGAGCTGCTCTGCCATAAAAGTAAGCGATTGCAACATTTTCGCTTTTTCTACTTCGGGATATATCGGCGCGGGAGAGAAAAGTTGAAACTTCAATGAATCTAAATTCGAATCTCGATATTCCCGCAAACGATCTGAACTCGGTTTTTTTAACTCCGCTGTCAAACGGACAATCTGCCGGGCGATTTGAAAATATCGACTATTGAACCCATCCCCTCGTTCAAGAAGATAATACTCCTTCTCAAAACTCCGTAAATGCCGATGTAATAATCGAACTTTATCTAACATCCGCAGATACTGCTGAACTTTGGCATCGGTATACGGTATCTCTTGTTTTCCTGATCTGGCCAACGAATGCCGCAATTCATCCAGGAACTGAAATTCCGTAATCTGTTTCTGTCTTAAAATGGAGGGATCGAGCAAACCCAAATACTGGCCAGAGATCGCTTTTCTTGCATTGGAAAATCGCCTTAAATCGCTTGAAGCTTGCCGCCGATCTTCAATGCCATTTTCTGAATGCTGAATAAGTTTTGCTTCCATCGTCCGCAAATAATTCAAGAAATACGGATGGGAATAATCGCGGCGATGTTGGAGTTGTTCATAAGTTTCTAGACGATTGGTTGTTCCCGGATTACCTACCACAAAAACTAAGTCGTTTTCTTGCGGACCTATCGAACTAAACTTCAAATAATGTTTTGGCTTAACCGGTTTGTCATTCTCATAGGCACGAAATAAACAGATATCTAAGTTATATCGGGGAAATTCAAAATTATCGGTGTCTCCACCAAAAAATGCAATGCTCTGTTCTGGAGCCATCACTAAACGAACATCGGTATATTTGCGATAGCGATAGAGATGGTACTGCCCTCCCTGATAGAGAGTTACTATGTCACTTCTTAATTTTGTTCGCTCCAGAGACTCTTTCTCGATTTCTGACATCGTTGCGCGCCGAATGGTATTGGCTTGCGTACTTGACATAGTTGGCAAGATTTTGGCATTCACTCGCTCCGTAACGTCTTCTATACTTTCGAGAACATTCAGTTCCAAATCGGGGCAACGTAGTTCTTGTTCACGTTTCGCAGCATAAAAACCTCGTTCAAGTAAATTGTTGTTCGCCGTACTTAATTTCTGCAACGAATCTGCGCCAATATGATGATTCGTGATGATCAAACCATTGGCAGAAACGAAACTACCAGAACCCCCATTATTGAAACGGATAGAACTTAATCGAGCATGATCTAACCAGTCCTGTGTCAACTCCATTCTATAGCGTTCTTTTAATTGTTTTATAGGTGGTTTGTTAAATAACCACATTCCTTCATCAGACCAACTCGAAGATATCATTTTTTCCTGAATTCCACAAACTAGAATTAAAAACAAAAATGAATAAAATAGCGATTTCATCTACACTCCCTCACCAGTAAATCATTTTATCCTAAATTAGATATTCTGGTCTGAGAGTAAAGAGATAATATTAAAATCTTGATGATTGATTTGTTCAAAATCATAAACAGTAAAAATTGACCGCCCTTAAACGCAAAACGAAAATGTTTGTCTGTCCAAAGGTTTGGAGAAATGAAATATTATTCTCGAAAATAATCCAAAATAATCTAATAAAGATTTCGATTCGATTAGCCTTTGTTTTTTATAATCATCACTTCGACAATGGTTAAGGCCGTATCCCCATCGATTTCTAGAACTTTTTGAAGTGTTTCCAGAAATTCTTTTTCTTCATCTTCCACTACACCATCGGCAAGAACAATATCGCAGGCATTCGCAAAGGCACTCTCACGAAGCTCATCTGGCAAAGCATCGCAACACCGTTGCGCTAAGTGATCAACCCCCTCCCTTTTCAATATTTTAAGGAGATGATCCATCATCGAAGTCCATTTTTGCTCGGTATAGTTCTCAAATAATTTCATTCGAGAAATGGTCGTAAACAAACTAGTTAGTTCCTCATCCGCAATGTGTCCATCGCATGCACTGGCACTGAGCAATATACCTGCAAAGGCTTCTGTTCGTGTGAGGGATCGACGAGAAGAGGAAGAACTACTATCGAACAAATTGTCTAAAAGCCCCATGGCGGATTTCCCATTAAAGATTTAATTTAGTAGAACGCAATATTTATAGTTTAATGGACGTTTTCTCTATTGACAACCAAAAAACCTTCGGAAATTTAAATTTGGTGACCTTTATTCCATGTTCATCATGTTTGTACTCTATACATTATGATAGGTTTGATACCTTAACCTTTTAATCTTTTGAAAATAAAATGGATTTAATGATTAAATTGAGCTGAGATTATTATATCACTCGATCCGTTCTTACGATCGAACTAGGAAATTGCTTAGTTTTATCCGATTATAATTCGTAAATTGCCAATGAGAAAGATCTATAGGAGTCAAAAACAGATCACTACTTAACCAAAATCGATCAACAAAAATTAATTGCCAAAATTATTTTCCCGATAGTTCCATTTCTCAAGTGTCCATTTCTCAAGTGTCCATTTCTCAAGTGTCCATTTCTCAAGAGTTGATTTCTCAATTCTCAAGAGTTGATTTTTCAGAAAGGATGGGAGGGACCGATTGAAATCAAATCTCTCCCAATTCAGTTTCTTAGCAAACCGAAACTAATCAATAATTATTAGTTTGGCAACAGTTCCTTAACCGCATCCTGTTCTTCCAGTAATTCTTTTAGAGTTATTTGAAATTTTTGTTTACTGAATTCATCCAAAGGAACCCCTTCAACAATTTTGGTATGACCAGACCGATCGACCGTGCAAGGATAACTGAAAACCAAACCAGCAGGAACTCCATACTCCCCATTCGAAATAAGTGCCATACTGGTCCAATCGTTAGGAGAAGTACCATGAAGGAGTGTTTTTACATGATCAATAGCGCCATTAGCCGCAGAAGTTGCGGAGCTAACTCCACGTTTTTGGATAATCGCTTTCCCCCGTTCTTGGCACTCTTTAACAAATGTCGTTTCCAACCAAGTACGATCTGTAATGACCTGAGGAGCTGGATTTCCGTTAATTTTTGCATTGGTGAAATCGGGATATTGGGTATTTGAGTGATTTCCCCAGATGGTCACGCAAGTAACCGCTTCGTTGCCAACTCCCGCTTTTTTCGCTAAGGCATTAACCGCGCGATTATGATCAAGCCGGGTCATTGCGGTCCATCGATCTTTTGGAATTGCTCGACCATTACGATAGGCGACTAAACAATTCGTGTTACAAGGATTTCCTACGACCAAAATTCGAACATCGGAAGCAGCTTTGGCTGCTAGAGCTTTCCCCTGACCAATAAAAATTTTACCGTTTTTATCTAAGAGTTCTTTTCGTTCCATCCCTGGTCCTCGAGGAAATGAACCAACTAATAAAGCCCAGTTGCAGCTCGAGAATGCCACATTGGGGTCATCGGTAACTTCGATCGAATCGAGAGTTGGAAAGGCACAATCTTCTAATTCCATCGCAACCCCTTCCAGCGCATCCATCGCTTTAGGATTGACGGATCGAGGGATTTCTAATAATTGCAACCGGACTTTTTGATTAGCCCCAAAAACTTCACCCGAAGCTAAACGAGTAAGCAATGAATACGATACTTGACCCGCAGCTCCAGTAACAGCAACACGAATTACGGACATATTTTCTCCAAAAGATTTATGGAAATTAATTCTCTTTCGGCCTAAAAAATGCTCAACCAAATAATTCTACTAGAATTCATCTGGTTTTTTAGCAACTTTGACCTTGGATTAAGAACCGAGATATTGAACCGATAATTTTCTGGGCGACTTTATCTTTCGCATCTGGCATACATTCTATTTTCTTATAGATTATTTGTATCGTTCCAAGTTGGCGAATATTTTTCTAATTTCAAGGGCCTTTTATAAATGGCAGTTAAAGTAGGTATTAATGGTTTTGGCCGTATCGGAAGATTAGTTTTTCGAGCGATAGCCGAGAAAAAGTTATTAGGGAGCCAGGTTGAAGTTGTAGCAGTCAACGATCTTGTTCCTGCGGATAATCTCTCTTATCTATTAAAATACGATTCGACTCAGGGTCGATTTCTAGGCAGTGTGAGCAGTAAAAAATCTGCTGCGAACATAAGCGAAGATGATGTGCTTGTCGTTGACGGGCATGAAATCAAATGCTTAGCTGTTAAAGAAGGCCCTGCGGCAATCCCCTGGAAAGCGTTAGGGGTTGACATTGTTATTGAATCAACGGGGCTTTTCACAGAAGCAGAAAAAGCCAAAGGACATATCACCTCTGGAGCGAAAAAAGTAATTATTTCTGCTCCCGCCAAAGGGGAGGATATTACGGTTGTCATGGGAGTAAATGACAATAAATATTCCCCTGCGAACCACTCCATCATCTCCAACGCGAGCTGCACCACCAATTGCCTAGCTCCTTTGGTCCATGTACTTTTGCACGAAGGTTTCGGGATTGAAGAGGGGTTGATGACCACCGTGCACAGTTACACCGCAACACAAAAAACAGTGGATGGTCCCTCGAAAAAAGATTGGAAAGGGGGCCGTTCTGCAGCGATTAATATTATCCCTTCAACAACAGGGGCTGCTAAAGCAGTGGGATTGGTTTGTCCCGAAGTAAAAGGGAAATTAACGGGGATGTCGTTCCGTATTCCGACCCCTACTGTTTCTGTCGTGGACTTAACCGTTAAAACCGTTAAATCCACCTCTTATAAAGAAATTTGCAATGCGATGAAAAAAGCGAGCGAAACCTATCTCAAAGGGATTTTAGCTTACACCTCCGATGAAGTTGTCTCCACCGACTTCGTTCATGACACTCATTCCTCCATTTTTGATGCACATTCTGGAATTGAGTTAAACGATCGGTTCTTTAAGTTGATTAGCTGGTATGATAACGAATGGGGTTATAGTAATCGTTGCGTGGATTTATTACTCAAAATTGCTTCTTCACTTAGTTAAATTAGTTTTGGGTATATGAGTTTTTGCTGACATTTGAAAATCTTTTGGAGATGATTTAGTTCACTCCAAAAGATTTTCATGAAACTGTTGATAACCAAACAATATCGAAAACCAAAAATAAGGAATCAGCTCTAGGAAAAAGGACTTTTCTTTATTATGTCTCTGGCAATTGAAACGTATTGACAAATTTATTTACAAGATAATTAAAGAGTTTTGAATCCAGAGAAAAAGCCTTATCTTCTGAGAGCATT
>JAKBAI010000200.1 GCA_021809185.1 Planctomycetota bacterium | reverse complement strand
AATGTTTCCAGAGTAACCGCTTTAAAGAGAGTTATTTGATCTTTGCTAGAATCGATCGGTAGGGCAGTTCCCAGTTTCCATTTTTTTGGCAATTTCAAACTCGCTACACATTTTTGTTGTTGAATCGATTTTCCTTTCGGATATAGAAGCACCATGTTCCAATTGAAAGGCATTAATTTAGGAGTTGCCGCAAATCGATCGTTCGAATTCATAATGCTGTCATAAACCAAGCGAAGTTGTTTGACCCCTTCAGGTACGGTCGTATGAAGAGTATAGCCATCGACTTCGTCGCGTTTCCAGGGAATGATCTTGCCGTTTGCCTTAATCTGCAAATCGACCAGAGAATTGATGGGACCAGTAGTGGAATGGGTTCCTGGAATCCATTTTGGATAGTATAAAGTTAGCGGGCCAGATTGAACAGGAATGGTTAACACATTGTGGATCAATAATCGGGATGCCTCGGAGGCATCGACTTCTAGAAGGAGAGGTTCATCCGTTGGTAGAGGATCATTTGAGAGAGAATCATTTGTTATCTGAGGATCAATTGGCAGAGGGTTTCGTGCTGATAATTCAGAGAGCGCACAACAAACACATAAAACCGTTGCTAAAAAGCGGCTCATTATTTTCCCTTCTATTATTATTAAACTAATTATACTTTCAGTTTATTTCTTTCAGAAATAAATACAATGCCCAAGAATTAAAATGTCCCTAGATCTTTACTGGGATAAGTTTAAAATTAAATATGCAGAAATGGAAAACAATTTTGTTTGCACCTCATTGCGAGTTCAATCGATCGCGATTTTTGATGTTGTTATCGAATTTAAAATCGTATCCCCTTTTTAGGTTTCTCGAATGGATCAGTGATCCCAGATAATATCTTCTTCTATAACAGTATATTCCGTATTTTTCATGTTTTTTAGATCCATCGCCTGTTGCCAGAATTTTCGGTAAACCAAGCGGATTTTGACTTTGTTCGTATCTGGCGAAAAGACAAAGCGCAACCGATCCGGTTTGTTTGGATCTAATCGTTGATCGATCTCCATTCCAGGAATCGCTTGCCAGAACGGAATCGGAAGCTGATGGCTATTATTCCGAGCTATTCGAGCGTATAATTTCCCTGGTTGATTCGCAAAAGGGGGGGATAGCCAATCGGGTAAGATTGGACCTTCGATGAATCGACCCTTATCCTTGGTAGAGGTTACGGATAAGATTAGATGGTGATCGATATAACCGGTAGGTAGAGAATGGCCTATTTCTATTTCGTTGGCGGTTAGTGTGAGTTCGACAATCTTGTTTTCTTGTGTGGTGATGGTTTTTATATCACATTTTAGAGAAGATTTAATCATCGATAGTTGATCTACCGCAAAAAAACGATGGTTTGCAAGAGTCAACGGGTTTCGTTCAATACCGCCATGATCGGGTGCAATGTTCGTCATTCGCCCCGTCGGTTTCATATGGCAATCCTGGCACTGTTTCCCTTGGCGGAACGCAGCGGATTGTAACCATTCTCGGTAGGTGGTATATACTTCAATGCCGAAAACGACCCCTTCATGGCATGCAGCGCATAATCGGCTATCCTTCTGGAAAGGGGAATAACTTTCGGAGCCGCGCGTGCTATCGAGTAATGGCCCAAAAAATAGTTGACTATCGAACTCATTGTCATCTTGGGGGGTGCTACTCATGGGGGAGATCGTTTTTTGCTTATTTATTGCTTGATCATCCCTATTTTTTCTCCCATAGGGGCGCATCAATTTTAGTTGATATTGCCCGTGAGACCAACCAAATTGTCCTGAGCCAAAATTCTGAATCTTGTGGCAAAAATCACAATGCACGGAATGCGGTTCATTTTGAGTATCTTGTTGTTCTTCTAGAATCCCCGTTCTTAACTGGTTTTTGCCTGGGTCGTGACACGATCCGCAGATAGCTATTCCTTCGGGATATTCCTGCTTCATGTTCCAAGTTTTCGTCTCTTTAGATCGAGTAGTGCCACCCTGAAAAAATGCCAGAAAACTGGATGAAGAGCTAGCCTTGGAATGCGCTGAATTCGACCACTCTTGGTATATCGATCGGTGGCAATTCCCACAAGCATTCGTTTGCTGCGACAACGGTTGAGAAGGAAGCCAAATGTAATCGGAGTTATCGAACTGGGGAATTTTTTTCAAGCAAATGAGAAGCGGATTTTGATTGAACTGATCCGAATCGATTTTAAGCCTATTCGAAAAGTATCCTTCTTTCCCAGCTACTATCCACTTGTTTATTAGTTCTGTGTAATGCTTTTCCATTGTTAGGTGGAAATTGCCCATTTTGCCTGTTTTAACAAAAGCTGACTCCCCTTGAAATTGGATGGTTGCATTGGATACATACTCACCTGGACTGTTAACCGAGCCTCTGAAATGATGGTTTTGGATTGACCGTTTAGAAGAATCATTAAATTCATTTTGACAACTAGGATCTTGTATCGAAGAATGGTAATGTAATAAATAAAAAAATATTTGAATAAAACCGCACGTAGCAAAAATTACTGCTATAATAAATTTGTTATTTTTAGAAAGCGATATGAATGCTCGACATATTCGCAACGGAATCGATAACCAGAATTGAAAAAATCGGAACACAGATACTCTTTAGAAGTAGAACAAAAATATAACTATTCTATTTTATTATATTAAAGTGAAAACGATTGGATAAGCGAGTTAAGGATAAAATTTAGTAGTAATAAAATTTAGTAGAAATTGTTTAACAGTTATCATCTTAACTAGCCATATGCCTATCGTTTTTATGATCCATCCATTCTAAAAATGATTGTTTGGATCTGCATGGACTTGCTGAAATAGACCTAAAATAGAATGCAGAAACACTCGAACTATTTTCTTCAAACTATTTTCTTTAAGCTCAGGAATCTTCCTTAAGAGAGCGTGATAAGGAATTAACAATGAGGTCTTCATCAAGTTCATTTTCCCCTATAGTAAGTGATGTTCAGTTACCTATTGTTCCAGGTAACCAAGAGCCAGCCTCAAACTTGAAAGGTAGCCATCCAAACAGCTCGGTATTAACTCCCGATTTTCAAAAAGAGACAGTTTTGGATGAAGGAAAAACTGTCAATACCTTGAATATTTCTTATATTGAACAGACTTTTGAAAAAGTAAAAAAATACGAACACGAATCGATCGAGTTTCCTGTAGTTAAAATCCCTCGCCAGGAGAAGTTATTAGATTCCGATGGTTTGGATTTGAATCGATCTCGTCAAGTGATCATGATGAATTCATCCGAGTCGGTCTTGGAGTACAAGATTTTAATTGTTGATGATTGTCCCCACACCACTCATTATTTGCATGAAATTCTTAATAATTTCGGTTATTATCAAATTGTTATCTGCCATGATCCTGCCAATCTTAAGGAATTGTTGCAAAACTTTAAACCCGACTTGCTGTTATTAGATTGGCATCTGCCGAGCTGGGACGGTGTCGATATACTTGATCTTATCAATCTTTACCAAGCTCCAAACGAATATTTCCCAGTTTTAGTGATTACTGCTTCGAAAGATCCAATCGTTCGTCAGCAGGCTCTAACTCTTGGAGCCACCGATTTTTTAACTAAACCTTTTGATGCGATCGAGGTTACTTTACGAATTGGAAATTTGTTAAAAACCAAACAGCTTCATGATCATCTACGATTTGAAAATCATCACCTTGAACTAGTTGTTGCAGAACGTACACGTCATATCGATGAAGCTCATCTAGAAACATTGGAACGGTTGGCTTTAGCTGCTGAATTCCGTGATGACGATACACACTTACATACTCAGCGTGTCGGCTGTAATGCGGCGATCCTAGCTAAAAGACTGGGACTTTCTGATCAAATCGTTCAGCTTATTCGCCGAGCTGCTCCACTTCATGATATCGGTAAAATCGGCATTCCTGATTCAATTCTACTCAAGCAAGGCCCTCTTTTACCCGAGGAATTCGAACTCATGAAGACTCATACCACGATTGGTAAACGAATTCTAAGTAATGGCAAAACTCCTCTCATTCAAATGGCTGAACTCATTGCTCTTTCTCATCACGAACGTTGGGACGGTTCCGGCTATCCCAATCGACTGAAAGAAAAAGAGATCCCTTTATCGGCTCGAATTGTTGCGGTTGTTGATGTTTTTGATGCCTTGATTCATCCACGTCCCTACAAAAGAGCTTGGGCAGTTGCGGAGGCACTCGATTGGATGATTGCTCAAAAGGGGAAATCGTTCGATCCCAAAGTATTAGATGCTTTTCAATCTGGAATCGAATCTGCTGGTTATGATCTTACTTAGAGAAGTAGGAATGGATTAGCTCCGATTTTCGTTTCAAGATGCGAATCATTACTAAGAATCGAACGAAAACTTATTGGTTCCTTTCCGATCATTTCGCATTCCGATAAAAATCAAATACCATAAGCATTCTTTGCTATTCTTACTTTTAACTTAAGATTCACAATAAGCGGTGTACTAATGAATCGGGTTATTCTTTTGTTTGAATCTATTGACACGATTACTTGAAGCTTTTCAATCGTTTTGAAAACCCTCATTTCAAATTCTAATTTGGTTTCCTCTTTATGTTCATCATGACTTACTCATGGACCTGATTGAAGAACCGAACCACTTGTTCTGCAAAGATTCAATGATTAGTTATGGATAGAGGTAATGGATAAAGTTGATGGGAGGGAAAGAGTTTTATTGAATTCAATATGATAAAACATGTATGCTAGTCGAGAAAAATTTATTGATGTTCTTCGTTACTCATCGAAGGATTAGAACTATGGTGAGAACTACTTAGCGGGAGTAGGGAAAGTTCATCCGGGATAAAAAAAGCAGGTTTAGGATCTTTGACTTTCTCCGAAATGAAATTAGTTATAGGTCGAAACGGTTTTGCTGGTAGAATTTCTGCCGGATGAAGCGATTCATCTAAAGGAACAGGTTCATCGGCATTTTCAAGAGCTTCTTCATTCAATTTTGCTGCGAGGGATTGTGGAGAAATGTTTACTCCAGATTGTGAGACCTTAAGATTGGATTGATTTATTGATTTATTATCATTCTTTATGCCCGATTTTTCAGATGGGTCCATAGATACAATGTAAACAAAATCCCCAATGGTTAATTGATCCCCTGAAATCAGCTCTGATTGTTTCTTTTTTATATCATTGACTAAAATTCCATTGGTACTTTCCAAGTCTCTTACGAACAGACAATCGTTGGCTAAGGCCAGAAAACAGTGCTTTCTAGATATTTTGCGAGAATTCAATTGAATATCACACTCGGGATGCCGACCGATCAAGATTATCGATTTATCTACGATAATTGTCGATTTTAGATCCTGAGCAGTTAGTTTTGGAGGCATAATTTACCTCGATTCATTAGTTTTCTCTATATTTTAGCATATTTGTCTTATTATTTCCATAAGAGTATCTCTTAATAATTCATAATATTATTTAATTTCCCTTTTTTCTGACTGGTAAATGAGAAAATCCGATTTTACTGAGTTTAAGGGTAGTTAATTAAATCTTCTGTAACTCAAATGGTTTTAGGAACGATGACGCTTTAAAACAAGTATGAATTAGCAATATTTTCCTCAACGCTCATTATTCAAACATCAGTATGAATCAGAAATGTTGTTTATATATACAAAAAATGACAAAATCTTGTCGATTTCGTTTTTAATCGCAACGTGGGAAATAGGAAAGTAAAGTTGTATAGATAGTTGGGAACCAAAAACTATAGAAGATCGTTGTTTCCAAGAAATTAAATCTGTATGTATTCGTAAATAGATATTTAGAAGATCTAAAGGTTACTTTTAAAAATAAGTATCTATCGTGACCGAGTTAAGGCTACCTAATTTAGAAAGAGTCAAAAATACTTTGATAACTATTTATTTCAACAACTTCTTTGTTAATAACAGTGCTTGAATGTTTCTTGCTAAATGATCGATCTAGAAAAGTTATGATCTGCCTTGACTTAGGAAGTTAATTCCCTAAAAGGTATTGAATACAACGATTTTCAAACATTCGATAAAAAAGTGACAAAACACAATTGCCAAATGAGTGCAATCGTCTAAAAATGGGAATAGATTATCTGCTAAATATGTAAATGTTTGAACTAAAGTAAAATGGTGAAATAGTGAATCAACAAAGCTTATCTTCTCTTATCCATGAGGCCAAAGAGTCATTGGATAAACATGTTCGGGAAATTGTTCAATGGCATTTCTCTCCGGATACTGGTACACCGTTCTGGTTAGAACGTGCGAAAAGTTTTAAGTTTAATCCTTTGAAGGATATTCAGGGTTATGCGGATCTAAAACTGTTTGGATTATTTGAGGATGATTGGTTGCGCGCAGCACCCGGTCAAGATATTCAGCGCTGGGTTCCGCGAGCATATCAAGGTAAAAAACCTGTTTATGTTTTTGAAACTGGGGGAACAACAGGGATTCCCAAATCCCGAATTGTCATTGAAGATCATTGGATCGATTATGAAATGATGTCAGCAACTTTGCCAGAGCAGCATTTTCCTCGAGGCAGTCACTGGTTAATGCTAGGCCCATCAGGTCCACGCCGATTGCGGTTAGCGATCGAACATCTGGCCCAATATCGTAATGGAATCTGTTTTTGTGTCGATTTGGATCCCCGCTGGGTTGTCAAGTTATTGAAAGATCGCCGATTTGACGAAGTAAATAAATACAAAGATCATTGTATCGACCAAGCTTTAACCATTTTAGCAGCAGGGCACAATATCAAGTGCATGTTCACCACTCCCAAACTTCTGGAATCATTGGCCCAAAAATTGGCGGAAGGGGCATTGGAACAAAAGCGACGACAGATCGGTTTTCCTGTTCCAGAAGGTTCCCTCCGTTCCATTGCCGATGTGGGGATAACTGGTATTTTCTCTGGGGGTACCGAATTTACACCACAGTTTACACGCGAAGCGATGGAAGAGATGTTAGAAGGCAGAGTTTACATGACCCCTACTTATGGGAATACCTTGATGGGTTTGGCTTGTTCGAAACCTGTCGGTCCCCATGATGGCTACAAAATTTCCTATTACGCTCCGCAACCTCGTGCCGTAATCGAAGTTGTTGATATGGATGATAATCTGTACACTCGTCCGGTCGAATATGGAAAAACGGGTCGAGTCTTATTGACCACATTGACTAAAGAATTTTTCATGCCACGTTTCCCAGAGCGAGACGAAGGGGAACGAGAAGCCCCTTATGAACAATTCCCTTGGGATGGGGTCAGTGGAGTTCGCCCCTTCCGAGAATTCGCTACCTCGACGACAGTTGGTGTTTATTAGAATTTTGAGCTGTCTCTTTAAGGTCGATTACTTCTAAATTAGTATTCCTTCGTGGAAGATCGATCAAAAGCCTATAGATCCCACGACAGTTCTTCCAAAATCCAGAAGGACAGGCAATCTAGCCTGTTCTTCCTTTGATCCCAAAAACTCATCACCATCACTTTACTATTGATCAAAATTTCGAATGAAATCCCGTACAAAAATTTAACGATTCCACTGCGTAGAAATTGAATTCAATCGGTTTCGAGTGAAACAGAAAGAATTTTATCCGAATACGATGATTTTGGACCGATAGTTTGACAGATAATTATCGATCCTGGAAGAAAATAGATTGATTGTAAAAGAGTCATTTATTCTTTACTCATTGCGTAAATGACCTAGCTAAAAATCTGATTAAGAGAAGTAGAGGTTTTTCCTGTTTCTCTTTTGTGGAAATTCAGGGGAATTGCAAGTGTAGGAGAAAAAAATTGCGTATTAATTGATGGCTTAAATATTAGAGGTTTCTACAGTAAGGATAAGTGCAAAACTGCGGTCCAAAAATCTTTGTGATATTATATCTATTCGAATATTTTCCTTAATCGTCTGCCTAACTGTATAGATCTTGTGCGGAAATAGGCCCTGATGATCAGTCAAAATACTTTTATGGCACAAGTGAAATTCATTTTTAATTAAGAGAATTTGTTTCGAAAATCAAAAAGAATTCGATATATAATTTAATTGTTATTGATCTTTCATTTTAATCTTTTAATCGAATTAAATATTAAAAAAATTGAAATTTGAATATTTATGAGTGCTTCTTTCTGGTAAAAAAAGTTACTTTCAATGGATTTGCGATATATTGAGATAATTTTTAGTCGAAGTTGATTTTTCTATGCTTGGCAACAGGTATTTGGTTGTTTACAATAGATAAATAGCAGAGTACTGAGTATAATAGGTAATATTAATCGATATATAATTTTTGAATCAATAATGCAGATTCGCTCAAATAAGGCTTAATTGAGAAAAAAATTAGAATCTCTGTAATTGGCTTTTGAGGATAAAACTATGGCGCGACGCGCCGCTGAGATTGGCACAAATTGTAAATCCGATAGTTTGGATGAGGATCAATCCGACCCTCCTATAAGTAAATATGGTAATAGTTTATCTTTTGGAAATGATAAAAATTCCACTAAAGAAGTAGATGGAATCAAATATTCAGTAAAATCGATGGAGAAAAGTTTGAGTAGTGACCAATTTCTCCGTGGGTTAAGAGATTCTGAACGAGTCACTTTTGTCTCTCACATTCAACCAGATCCCGATAGCATGGGCAGTATGCTAGGCTTGGCACATTTAGTACAAACTGTTTTAAAGCTCCCTTCACGAATCACTCGAGATGGTCTGATTAGCCGAGCTGAAAATCGAGCGATGGTGGATCTATTGGAAATTGATTTGATCCCAGTTGAGGAAGTTGCCTGGACCAATCGGGATTCAGTTATCATGGTGGATAGTCAACCAAATACGGGACGACACTCATTCAATGCTGATTTACCTCTATATGCCGTTATAGATCATCATGATACTTCTGGGACATTAACCAATATTCCTTATATCGATGTTCGAGCCAATGTCGGGGCAACGTGTACGATTGTTACACAATATCTGATGGAACAACGAATAAAAATTCCTGAACGAATCGCAACAGCTTTACTTTATGGCATTGAAACGGAAATAGGTGGATTTCCCCGAGAGGCTGGGCCTCTCGATGATGTAATTGATCAATTATTATACCCCTTAGCAGATAAAGACCTGTTAGCTGAAATTAGAAATGCACGATTACCCCATAGCCATTTTGAATGTTTACTTCAAGCTCTTCAAAGTTCATTTATTTATGATCGTTTGATTATTAGCTGGGTGAATCAGCTCCCACAACCAGAACAAGCTGCAGAAGTCGTCGACTTTATGGTTCGATTTGAACAAGTCGATTGGGCTGTATGTGGAGGAGTCTACAAAGATAAGATGATCCTATCTGTTCGAACATCGTTACATAATTCTCGTGCCGGGGATTTGTTGCAGAAAGTAGTTGGGCGGTTAGGGAAAGCAGGGGGGCACGATCGACGTGCAGGGGGATGTATCAAGTTAGCTTCCAATTCAATTTCTGCTATTGAAGAGCTACAGAGCGAATTACGAAAACGCTTTTTGAAACATCTTCGAATTGAAGAGTGCCGGGGTCAACGATTGGTACCACTGCGAGAAATTCTCCAAAATTTATCTTAGAGAAATAATATTTCCGATTTTTCGATCGATATTTGAATTTATTGAGTTTTAGCTAAAGTAATCGTTATCCATTTATTGTTCTTGCGCATCTAGTTATTTCGTTCAATCGTATTAGGCTAGAAGAT
>JAKBAI010000199.1 GCA_021809185.1 Planctomycetota bacterium | reverse complement strand
CCTTTCAGCCATTCCCCTTCGTGAGTTGGAAGGAAATTCGATTTCGTCAGTTGACCAATGAAATACCAGCCCCAGATACCACCGATCCCCATGATGGCACCGATATCCAGGAACCAGAACATGATTTTACCATTGTGAGGAACCGTTGGTTCAATCCACCAAAAAACATCAACCCCGCAGATCACCATTAAACCGATTGCTACGCTACGCAAACCAACTCGACTAGTTTTAATATCACGCATCAAAAGGAGTAGTAATGGACAGGCAAAGTGGAAGATCGCGAGACAGGTCACAATAATCTGCCAACCACCGCGGGAACGCTTGAGATAGAACGGGATTTCTTCTGGCAAGTTACCAGCCCAGATCAAAAGAAACTGAGCAAAGGAGGTATAAGTCCAGAATAGGGTAAATGCCAGCATAAAGCTACCCAAATTGATCTGATCTTGTTTCCAGTGAATGCTCTTCAAGGGGCCTTGAATCAGATAGAGATACATGACAATACAGAAGGCAAAACAGGTCAAAATCTGGTTGATCCCATAAATAACGGGGAACATCGTCGAGGACCAGTTTGGTTCTAGTGACATGACCCAATCCGTCAAAAAGGGAGTGGATCCCAGTGCAAAGATCATCGCGCCTGGCCCTGCGATATTTTTAAGTCGTTCGCGGTATTTCCACTCTCCGGTAGCTTCGAGCCGTTTACCCCAGACATTCAGAATAAGAATCAGACCTCCCATGATCGCGAAAAAGAGGACCGCGCGAACAGCAACAAACGGAGGATTGAGATAATCTTCCCGTTTTTCTTTTAGTTCATGGATGGCATCTTTTTGTGCGGTGGTGAACAACGACTCCACTTCCGTCTGTAATTTTTCGGTATCTTCCATCGGTTTGGTCCACCAATAGGGGGAATTATTGCCAAGGAAAATACTGATGAGGAGAGGGGCGAAGAGAACCATCATCAGGGGAAGAGTTCTCGTATTCGCTTCTAGAATTCGTCTAAGCACAATGCCCCAGCGACCGCCAGCAAAATACTGAATACAGAGCAAGATCAGTCCGCCCATCGGTAGACTTAACCAGTAAATCCAACCGATGAGATAGGAACTAAAAATTTGACTTAACCCACTGGCACCATCAACTCCAAAGAGCAGAAAGATCCCAGAAACGAATAGCAGAATACCGATTGCGGCCACAAGCAATAATCGAGCACGAATGGAACCCCAATTGGGAGAAACATCGGCACTATGATCATGGTTATCAGAATGGTGGTTATTCGTGTTATGTGTATCGCTCACTATTTCCCCCCTCGCACAACTGGTTGTCCCTTTGTATCTTCTTGTTCTATGTTTTTGCCGAGCTGATCCTTCGACTTGGGATTACCAGGTTGTTCTGGTTTGGTCGGCAGATTATTCGATCCTATCTTTTTATTTTCTTCAGCAAAGCGGCTCAATTGTAGCGTGCGCACATAGGCGATAATGCGCCAACGGTCAATCGCTGGAATCTGAGCTGCATGGTCGGGCATACCACCGTAGCCTTTGGTAATCACTTCAAAGATATAACCTACAGGGACTTCGCGAAGCGGAATTTTGATATTCCATCTGAAGAAACCGCGTGAATAGCCTTTGGGTAAATCGCCGCTTTCGGGCACTTCATTTGGTTCCATGGCAATGGTGTGATACGAAGTAGGTTTAAGATAACCACGTTCAGCAATCTTCCCCTTACCATTACCGAGAGGTCCATGGCACTCGATACAATAAATTTGATAACGTTCCTGACCCCGTTTCAAGTCTGCTGGGGTTATTTCAAACGGAAAAGCGGTTACGAAGTTAGCAGGGTTGTTTGGTGCACCTGGCAACGCTTGATTTATTTTATCGAGTGGGACATTAAACTTCCCTTCCATCTTAGCTTGTTCTAATCGAACTTCTGGAGTCACACCCGTTGCCAAGGGGTTATCCAACAGATACTGGGTTCGATGAATGGTCCCCTCTTCATAAGGGCGTACCGAAAGATGGTCGTTAAAAAACTCACTTTCGGCATAAGGCCGATAATAAGGCTGTTTCGCCATTTTCTGCTGGCAAGCAGGAATAGCGAACAGTACCAAAGCTGCTGCCAAAATTTGATAAACGGTATTTTGGCGACTGTAACACGCAGGTTGATTTGAAGATCGGATCAAATTCCTGCGTAATCGGGTAAATCGAAAAATCATGTTAAAGGCACCTCCACCACCGAAACTGCGTTGGTCGATTGCAAGAATTCCATTGTTTTGTGAGCGTCGAATTTCGGGTCTTCTGCTTCAATACACAAAAAGAATCGATCGCGGGACGCTCGATCGAATTGAGGGACTCCGAAAAGGGGATGATGCGGTTGCGGTAATCCACATAACGCAATCAAACCAAAGACCCCACTCAACCCTGTGGTTAAAATCGTCATTTCAAAAGTAATGACGATAAACGATGGCCAAGATAAATAAGGGCGTCCACCGATATTGACTGGATAGTCATAGGCAGAAAGATACCATTGCATACAGAATCCAGCTAAGCAACCGATCAGTCCACCAAAGAACATGACGGGTGCCATTTCGGATCGTTTGTAGCCCATGGCATCAGCTACGTCCCCAACCGCAAAGGGGGAATAGCCATCCATAAATTCATATCCTTCCGCTTTGGCTTTCTTGGTAGCGGCAATAAGCCCATCTGCAGTTTCATATTCCGAAAGGATTCCAAATAATCCGGGTTCATTTTCCGAACCGGAATGACCACCATGATGATCATGGTGGTTAGCGTGGTCGTTAGCGTGTTCACTCATGACGCATTCTCCGAAATGGAATGACCGTCCCGTCCACCGGCAGCTCGTGGGAGCTGTTCACGTAACTCTGTAATAGAGATCATCGGGACAAATCGTACAAATAATAAGAATAGGGTTGTAAATAATCCTAACGTACCCAGATAGGTTGCCCAATCCCAGAAAGTCGGTGTATATCGTCCCCACATCGAAGGGAGATATTCTCGTGTTAACGTAATAACAATCACATATCGTTCGAACCACATCCCGATCAGAACGACAATCGAGATCACAAAAAGCCAGAAATCGTTATTTCGTATCCGTTTCGACCATAATAATTGTGGTACCACGAAGTTACAGGTAATGAGACACCAGTAAGACCAGCCATAAGGACCGAAGAGTCGTTGCCAGGTGGTAGCCCGTTCATATTTGCTATGGCTATAAACCGACATCCAGATTTCGCAAAAATAACCGAAGCAAACAAGCATCCCCGTACCCAGCATAACTTTGGCACAAAGATCGAGGTGTTTGCGGGTGATAAAATCTCCCATACCATACCAATTGCGTAAAGGGATACCGAGAATAATCACATAAGCAAACCCAGAAAAAATCGCTCCCGCAACGAAGAACGGAGGGAAGATGGTTGCATGCCACAGAGGAACGATCGAAATAGCGAAGTCGAAAGATACCACTGTGTGTACGGAGAGCACGAGGGGTGTACTGATCCCCGCAAGAATCAGATAAACTTTTTCGTAGCGTTTCCAGTGGAACGCAGAACCGCGCCAACCTAGAGAAAGAGTTCCGTAAATAATACGCCCGATTTTACTCTTCGTCCCATCTCGGAGGGTAGCAAAGTCTGGAATCAAACCGATATACCAGAATACCAGAGAGATGGTGAAGTACGTGGTGACCGCGAAAACGTCCCACACGAGGGGAGAACGGAATTGCGGCCAAGCCCCTGCGATATTTGGCATGGGATAGAGCCAGTAGAAAAACCAAGGCCGCCCCATATGCAAGAGCGGGAATGTCCCAGCGCACATAACGGCGAATATGGTCATCGCTTCCGCAAAGCGGTTGATGGAGGTTCGCCAAGTCTGGTGAAATAACAACAAAATCGCGGAAATCAAAGTACCTGCGTGACCGATACCGATCCACCACACGAAGTTGATAATCGCAAAGCCCCATGCGGAAGGGATATGAATCCCCCAGATGCCTACCCCCCAAATGAGTAGATACGCAACTGCATAGACAAACAGTAATAAAAAGAGAAAGCTTACCGCGAGGGTATACCAAAATTGTTTTGGTGTTTTGGCAGGATCCAAGACAACGGAACCGATGGCATCGGTTACCGTTCCCAGGTTATGTTTGCCGCCCGATATGGGGAGCAATTCCTCGGGTATAGGCTTCTCTTTAGGTAAAGTCAACGTGGCCATTATTAATTATTCTCCCTTGCTCTGATGTCCCGATTTTTCGTTTGCTTTTCTCGTTGGCATTTTTGGATTGGGATTGCGAATCGCAGCTAGGTAGGTAGTCCGCGGCATCGTATTCAATTCCGCTAATAAGCCGTAGTTGAGTGGTTCGTTCTTCCAGCGATTGACAACACTCTGTTCATCGCTCAGATCACCAAAAACAATTGCCTTCGATGGGCAAGCGGCTTGGCAAGCGGTAACGATTTCTCCATCGGCAATGGGACGTCTTTCCCGTTCCGCTTCAATTTCGGCAGCACGGATGCGTTGCACGCAATAGGTGCATTTTTCCATCACACCACGACTTCGTAATGTCACTTCCGGATTATGCAATAGCTTCAAACTTTCTGTTGCATAATCGGCGAAGGTAAAGAAATTAAATCGCCGTACTTTGTACGGGCAGTTGTTGGAACAATAACGAGTCCCCACGCAGCGATTATAAACCATATCGTTCAGCCCATCGTGGCTATGGACAGTTGCCCCGACTGGACAAACCACTTCGCAAGGGGCCTTTTCACATTGCTGGCAAGGCACCGGTTGGAAATGAGTACTTAATTCAGAGGCATTTTCGGGGGAACCTTCATAATAGCGATCGACACGGATCCAGTGCATTTCGCGACCACGGGTTACCTCTTTCTTGCCCACGACCGATATATTATTTTCTGCTTGGCAAGCGATCATGCAGGCGTTGCACCCGGTACAAGAACCGAGATCGATCGCCATGGCCCAGCGGCGACCAACTTTATTCGTTGGCCCAAGCATGGTCAGAGGAACGAGTCGCTGGTCGTGTGGCCCTTTATCGTGCTCTGCTGATTCTTTCCCTTCTTCTTTTCCAGTATGTTTGCCAGAGGGGAGAATCAAATTACGATTATCATCGTATTTTTTCTCTTTTGGTCCAGGGAGTAAATCGCGAATTTCTTCTGCTTCCCCAGCAGCAACTGGTGGTGCTGAAGCAAAGTTCTTATCGAATTGGTATTCATTGATCGAAGCATAACGGATCGGTTTACGATCTTCCATGCTATGATGCATCTGAGTACAGGCAATTAGATGGGTATCCGCTGTTTTCTTGACCGATAACCCTGAACCGGACCAGGGCGTATCTGATGTTCTCAGCTGATAGGTATTGAAGCCGATTCCATTCCCAACTTTGCCACAATATTCTCGACCATGTCCAAGGTGAACCGTCACACAATCATCGGCATGCCCCGGTAATATCCAAGCTGGCATTTTGAGAGTATGACCGCTAAAAGTCAGTTCGACCATCACCACTTCGGCTCGACCATGCTCCCCAGCAGTCCATGATGGCCGGGCATCCGGAACACCTAACTTCTTAGCCGTGGAGATACTCATAATAGCGGCATTGTCCCAAGTGATTTTGGTGATCGGTTTAGGGACTTCTTGTAACCAACCATTGTTCGCAAAACAACCATCATACAGAGTAGGATCGGGACGGAAAACAATCTGGGTAGTCGATCCATTCCCCGTAGATTTTTCCGCGATTTTTTCCGACCAGCTCGGAATCAAAACTTCTGTTGTTTTTGCGAATGCGGAATCTGGTACAATTCCTGATTGTAAAAGGGTTTCCCAGAATAATTCAAAGGAACCAGATCGTTTCTCTTTTTCCCATTTCTGTTTGTAGGCATTTCTCAATACGGATCGACCATTCTGTTCAGTGTATTCCAGTAATGCGGCAAGCATTTCATAAACAGAAACCCCATTGAAAATCGGGGCGATTAACGGTTGAATGATGCTGATCGTCCCATCATGCCCGCGAGCATCCCCCCAGATTTCCAGACTATGAGTACCCGGAACATGATAATAGCAAAGCGATCCGGTTTCATCGGTATAAGAACCTAAGTGAATACTGAGCGGAACTTTACTGATTTTTTCTGCGATTTTCAGATCAGCAGGAGCGGTATAAGCCAAATTGCAATCGATAATAAGCAAACTTTCTACTTTATTCGCGCTCATATCTTTTGCGAGCTGTTTAACCCCAGCAACATGAGGGGCAATCTCTGCCTGAATTGGTTGAGTATGAAAAACAGTAGCCCCTGTATTTTTCAGATGATCATTAATGGCATGAACCAGAACCTGGACCGCAACGGATTGATGAATTCCCGTTAATACAAGGGACTTGCCAGCGTTCGCTTTCAGATCTTCTGCCATCGGTTTTAGCCAACCTTGACTATCCGCACTCAATGGCTGGGAAGGCTTCGCAGCACCTGGTACTCCCAATTCGGAAGCGAGATGCCGAGTGAAAAGCTCAATACCGATGGGGGACAGGGACAAGCGATGATCAGCAATCGAGCCGGTGTTCGAAGGCATCGTCTCCACAACATAGAGCCTATTCATTTCCTTAGGAGTAACACCGTCACGTGCATCTGATCGAACTTTTCTTCTTCGGCTATAGTCGTGCGCATAACGAACTTTGCCAGGACCATCATTAATAAAATCGGCATCGAGCGAGAGGACAACGTTCGCTCGGCTAAAATCATAAACCGTTTGAATCGGTTTACCAAACGCAATTTTACTCGCTTCCAGAGCGTAATCGTTATTGATGGCATCATACTGATACCATTTGGCATT
The DNA here is from genome assembly GCA_021809185.1 of Planctomycetota bacterium. Classification (GTDB taxonomy): domain Bacteria; phylum Planctomycetota; class Planctomycetia; order Gemmatales; family Gemmataceae; genus JAKBAI01. The sequence continues at coordinate 2,876 of JAKBAI010000199.1, read as the reverse complement.
CGGCATATCACGCAAAAGCTCTTTGATCATCGCATGGAGAGTTGGTGAGGTAACGGTGCCGGTTACTAGATAAAAACCTTCCCCCTGTTTCACTTTATGTTTAGAAAGTGCTTTTTTCAGATCGGCGATGACATCTTCATAGGTAGATGGGATCCCTTGCTTGAGAACATTTTTCGATCGATCGGGATCATAAAGATTGAGAATACTAGCTTGGGTAAGCATATCGGTTCCCCCGATACTGCTGGGATGAGAAGGATTCCCTTCCAGCTTTACGGGTCGACCCTCATAACTTTTGGCCAGAACGCCTGTTGCTACACCACTCAAAGTAATCGCTGTTGCAAAATAGTGTGGAACCCCTGGGATCAATTCGACCGGTTGGTTCACTGGCGGTATAATCGGATGGGACGAAGCGGGACGCGGTGAACAACCTGCTGCGGCAGCAGCTAAGCTCATCGAAGCACCCATGATCGTCAGAAAATGACGTCTCGAGACCGGATCGGTCCATTGATCTGCATCTTCAGGAAATTCCCGATGCATCATCTCGCGAAACTCAGGAGTATCCATCCACTCTTCTGTGCTCCGCCAAAATCTGGGTTGCTCTGGTACATGTTCTTTATTTTCATGATCATGATGATGGTGGTCATGATGGTGATGATCATGATGGTGGTGGTCATGATGATGGTGATCATGATGGTGGTGATCAACAGATGAATTTTTGGTTTGAAGCCGATTCACTGTCAACTCCGTTAAACCTTCCGTTTTCATTGATTCCCTCTAACTTTTAACGAACACCTGGGAAAGATGGATGTTTTATGACATCGTTTGTTTTGAAGAAACGATCTTTGCCAATCAATACCCATCTTGATGATTTTACTCTTATTTAACTTAGTCTCTATTCCTAATTCTGATTCTATTTCTGTTAATGGATAGTTGAGTCCTTACTTTAATCTCTTACTTTTTCGAAGTAGCATCCATTCCATTAGAGAAGGGCGAATCCTCTTTTAATCCATTTCCGTTTGATAAAGTCATTAATCACACAAGATCTACTCTGGAAAACAGATTTATCTTTAGTCGTTCAAACAATATCGAGTACTCGATTAGCGGTGACAATTCGAACAGCTCGTAAGTGTAATCGCATCTCGGACGTGGTACTTCTCTTTAAGGAAAAGACCAAGATCTTTTTGCGGAACACTTTCTTTAATGACGATTTTATTTTTTTCGCACCATTCTTTGAACTCTTTGCTCAATTCCGAATTCGTATTGAGTTCTTTGGTGGAAGAATCCAGCAGATCATTGGGGGTCCAGGTCATACTGGTGATTTCCTCTTTGGGTCGCAGATTATTTTCTGGATTGCGGTGGCATTTGAGACACCATTCCATCAAAAGAGACTTCGACTGGAACATCAGAGGCATTTGATCTACCTGACCATGGCAGGAGTAACATCCTACCCCTTTGGAGACGTGAATACTGTGGTTGAAGTACGCATATTCGGGCAAATTATGCACTTTTTTCCAGTGGATCGGTTCATTTTTGGCATAACTTTCCCGCACGGGACCGAGTAAATCTGCGCCAACCCACATTTGTTGGTGGCAGTTCATACATGTCTTCGTTGGGGGGATATTCGCAAAACTGGAAGTTTCAACCGTTGTATGGCAATAGCGACAATCGATCCCTAATTGACCCACATGGTGCAAATGACTGAATGGGATCGGTTGCTCCAAAATCTCATTGACACCGGTTGCATAAGATGAACGATAAAATACAGCTAAAGAAACCCCGGTTATGGCAAACATGACCGGGAAAGCAATAAAGCTGATTCTCGCAACTGCATTTGCACTTTTATGAAATACCTGGGGCATCTTTTGCTCCCTCTTTCCACAAAATATTAGAAATCCAATTCAAAAGCCACAAAACAATTTTTTATAAAGCAAATTATTAAATCTAAAAGATTATCTTCAAAAGATCACCTTCTCAACAGAAATCTGTTTATAGATTGTTAATCATATTATTTGCTTATATTTATATCTACTATTTTTCGATTGATGATTTACTTCTCTGTTTTCAATATCTGTTTCCAATTAAGATTAACGGTTTTTTCAATAATCTTTTCTCAATGAAAGGCAAGATACAGAGAATATTTTTAGCCAATATATCAGATAGGTATTCTATCAGATATTTAATCCTTACTTTTAATCGGTACTAAGGCTGAATTTAGGGTTATCGATTTAGGAAAGCATCGATACCAAAGCGGAGGGTCAAACCAACACCCACACTTAGGCTACAAAGTAATGGACCAATCACCGCAAGATTATCATAATCTCCAACCTTGACACCTAACAGATATGCAATAATTCCAAAAGTTAGGCCTACACTAGCGAGGATGAGAGAAAACGGAAACCACCAGAATACCACTAGACTAAAAAAGCCAAGGGCCATGGAGGAAACACCAAGAGCACGCACGGGTAATTTATGTTTTGAAGCACGAGGACAATCGAACGTAAAAGCGTTCGCTAGAGTTGCACTTGCTGTTCCCGAATGTTCCGTCGAATGGGTTGAACCGTGTTCCATAAAATCACTTTCTTTTTATGAAAAGTTTCCGTCAATCGAATGTTTGCTGTTTCTAATTAATTCAATAGAGTATTCAGACTTTTACTCAAAATTTATTTCTTTGTATTTCTTATATATTCTCTTTGCTATTCCGGCAATCTCATCTATCCACTTTCAAAGAATCAAATAAAAATCATCTCTTTTGATTTATATCACTAATCCTCTTTGTACTGCCTACTGCCATCTGCCTACTGCCATCTGCCTACTGCCATCTGCCTACTGCCATCTGCCTACTGCCATCTGCCTACTGCCATCTGCCTACTGCCATC
>JAKBAI010000198.1 GCA_021809185.1 Planctomycetota bacterium | reverse complement strand
GGGAAAGAATTAAGGAAAGGACGTCATCCGAAAGGGAGCAAGAATATTTCAGCGCTAGCAAAAAGGGGATTAGGTGGTTTTCTTGCCAGTTTCAGCGTTTTGAGACAAATGGCAATGTCCATATCGTTATGGCTCATGAAGATATAACTGCTAGGAAGAATGCAGAATTGAATTTGCGAGAAACGAACCGTCAACTGGAAATTGCCGTCAACGATTTACGAGAAAAATCGAACGAATTGCATTCAACAACCCAACAATTATGGCAATCGGCCAAGTTGGCGAGTGTTGGCGAGTTAGCGCCAGGGACAGCCCATGAGATCAATAATCCGTTAGGCACCGTCAGTTTGAGAATTGAATCGTTACTGGCTCAGACAGAGCATAATGATCCGCGCCGACGAATGTTGGAGATTATCGATCAAGAAGTGGAACGAATGGCCAGTTTGGTTAGTAACCTCTTACAATTTTCAAGGCAGGGGAATGATCAAGTTTCTAGTGTTGACCTTCGTGAAGAAATTATTCGAACGATTGAATTAACCGAATATCATATGAGAAAAAAGGGGGTTACCATTCATCTCGACTTCGCTGAAGAAATTCCGATTATTTATGCCGATCGTCAAAAGTTACGTCAAGTATTTCTTAATTTATTTACAAATGCTGCGGATGCCATGCCGTATGGGGGTAAATTAACCCCAAAAATTCGAACCAAACTTGATCCCACGGGCAAGCGAATGGTTGTCATTGAAGTTTCGGATACAGGACACGGAATTGCTAAGGATCATTTGCATAAAGTGACCGATCCGTTCTTTACGACAAAAGAAGATGGAAAGGGGACGGGATTGGGATTGGCAATCTGTAAAAGAATTATTCAAGATCACCACGGTTTTTTGGAGATCGAAAGTGAAGAAGGCCAGGGTACAACCGTTCGTTTGGTTCTACCGATCAAAAATGGTACAAATGTTGCTCATTTTCAGGAAAAACATAAAAGATAATAGAAACGAACTATTTCTGGAGTTAGAGCATAAATGTCAAATCATAAATTGGGAAGAATATTAATTGTCGATGATGAAGAGGAACTAATGAAAGCCCTGGTTGAGGGGCTTGCCGCTCATGCCGAATCGATCATTGGGAAGACAACCGTCAAAGATGCCCTTGAAGTATTAGAAAAAGAACCGATCGATTTACTACTTACGGATTTAATGTTACCCGGAATCGATGGCATTACATTGCTACGCCAGGTACTTCAAAACGACCCCCAAATCGTTGGCATTATCATGACCGGTCAAGGAAGTATTTCTTCTGCGGTAGAAGCGATGAAATTGGGAGCGTTTGACTATATTCTGAAACCGTTTCGACTGCAATTCGTCTTACCTATATTGCAACGCGCTATGGACGTACGCAAGCTGAAACGGGAGAATATCAAATTAAAAAGGTATGTCGAACAACTCACGTATGAATCGAATCGATTCAAGATGATTGGGGATTCCCCAGCTATGCAGAAGGTGATTCACCTTATCGAGAAAGTAGCAGGGACCGATGCCACCATTTTGATTCGCGGGCAAAGTGGAACTGGGAAAGAATTGGTTGCTCGAGCGATTCACCATAATAGTTTGCGACGCAATAAGCCGATCGTTACCATCAACTGTGCTGCACTGCAAGATTCATTGATCGAAAGTGAATTGTTTGGTTATGAAAAAGGGGCATTTACGGGGGCGGTAACTTCCAAACCTGGCCTATTCGAAGTTGCCGAAGGGGGAACACTCTTTATCGATGAGATTGCTGAAATGCCACCTGCCATGCAGGCTAAGTTACTTCGAGTTCTCGAAAATGGCTCTTTTCGCCGCTTGGGGAGTATTCAGGAACGATATGCGGATGTTCGGATCTTGGCAGCGACCAATCGCCCCTTGGAAGAAGATCAGAAAAATGGTCGATTTCGGGAAGATTTATTTTACCGCTTAAATGTTATAACGATCACTTTGCCCCCATTAAATCAGCGGATTATGGATATTCCTACCTTAATCGAACATTTTTTGAACCACAGACAGATTGGTATAAACCGGTGTCAAATCGAGCAACGTGCTTTACAAAAATTGCTCTATTATTCTTGGCCAGGGAATATTCGTGAATTGGCAAATGTGATCGAACGGGCACAAATCCTAGCGGAAAATAATTTGATTACCCTTGATGATCTCCCAGAAAATATTTTAGATGAATCAAGACCCAATTCTCATATGAATCCAGAATCAGAAAAATCGGTTACACAAAAAGATTCCGTTACGATCAGTACTAGTCTGGAGAGCATGGAAAAACAACATGTAATCCGTATTCTTGATCAATTCAAGGGGAATAAAGTCCATGCGGCACGAGCTCTCGGGATTAGTAGGAGGGCTATTTATCGGTTGATCGATAAATATCATCTCGATGCTTATCGAAAAAGAGAAAGCGAAGAATCCGAAGAGGATTCGACTTCGGAGGGAATTTCCGCTTCAGCAGGTCAAGATGATTCTAACTCCGAAAAGATTTCCCCAGTTGATCAACATTTAGCTGATGACGATTCCTGAATCATCGTTCTAAATTCAATCGAACAGTTTTGAAGGTCATCTAATGGTCGAAAAAAATCGTGAATTATCTACCTTGATTGTTTTTCATCACGATATTTCGTAATCAGGGAAACCAAAGATGAAGTTTTCTGATTTAGTTTTAGTGCATTCTCTTGATTTATAATACGAGCAATTCAAAAATAAATACTTGAAAATGAACTGGTATTTTTCATAAAAATAGAGGCTTAGGACTGGATGACAAACGATTTGAGGAAATATTGGCGTAGTCTGAAACAGAGTTTTCGCAGCTCGATCTGGTTGGGGTGGCAACTCGAAAGTAATTGGACCGATTGGCATCTGTTTGTTATTTATGTGTTATTAAAACCTCTAACTAGTTCTATGTTGCTGGTGGGTATGTATTATGCAGCCCAAGCGGTACCTAATTCCCGTGTTCCCGTACAATTTTTGCCCTATATGTATATAAGTAATATCTGTTATGGGCTGGTGGGTGCGGTCATGTTCGGTATGAGCTATGCAGTAATCTCGGACCGTGAGCATTACAGGATGTTAAAATATATTTTTATAAGTCCTATTCATTTCCCGATGTATTTTATTGGACGTGCTCTTTCGGGAGCCGGGCAAGCTGTTCTGGGTGGAATCATCAATCTCGCCGTTGGACTACTCGCTTTCAAAGAGGTGCGGAGTGCTTTAATAGGGCATTCTATTCCCTGGTTTCATCTCGCGGTTGATTTAATCTTGGGGATTGCGATATTGTTAGCACTCGGATTGATTTTAAGTGCGGCTATGTTTAACATCTCTCGCCAGGGAATGTATCTGAGCGAAGGGATTTCTGGTTTGCTTTATCTAATTGGTGGTGTCGTTTTCCCTATCTCTATCTTACCGATCTGGTTACAATATATCAGTATTTGTTTACCAACTACCTTGTGGCTAGAAGCTATTCGACGATCCTTAATGCCAAAAGCCGAAGGGATTTTTATTTCTCCTCTCTCTTCAGTCGATTCTTGGACGTTGACTGGGTTATTGTTTATTGGAATTTTATTTCTTTGGCTCGTTGCTTATTATTTTTTTCGTTGGAGTGTCAGAAAAGCATGGCAAAACGGGAAAATGGAAGAGACAACAGGGAACTAAATAGTTGTCCCAGGATTAAAGATTCCGTTACATACTCGCTTGCTAAGTCATAAGTATCTATAATCAAACCGCCATTTTTGGTAGAATATTTCCTCCTGACTTCTCAAGTTCTCCGAACTTCGCTCGATCTGAGCATCCTAGATTTTTTTAACTGAAAGGGATCTCGATTTTTTAATCAATGCCTAATTTTATTCTTATAAGTATTTGATCATTTTTGATTTTCACGGATTTCTAATTAGATTTAATCAAATCTGTATATCGTTTTTAGTTCAAGAAAGAATTATTTCCAGGTTCATCGCACTTCTAAGATAGATAATCCAAACTATTATGTTAAGGGGAATATCAATCTTATGGTTGTTTGATTGTTTTTTGTGTTTAAGTGATAGATTCGTTCGTTTAGGGCATGGATTCGCTTGCACCTATCGGTTTTATTTGCTATATATTAAGATACCTTTATTAAAAATTTGAGTTGTCGAGAATTATTATGAAAGCACTTATATTAATTGCAGATGGTTTTGAAGATGTTCAGTTTCATTATCTATTATTTCGGTTTCAGGAAGAACAGATCAATACGATTGTGGTCGCTCCTCACCTAAAAGAAGTTGTTGGGCTTCATGGATACCGAGTGGAACCAGATTTCAACTTTCATGAAGTAAATCCTTCCGATTACGATTTATTGGTAATCCCAGGTGGTAGATCTCCCGAAAAACTCCGGTTATTTGAAGAAGTGGTTCATATTGTGCGAACCTTTATGTCCGAGGATCGGATGGTAATTACTTTAGATTATGGTGCCCAGCTTTTGATTTCAGCCCAAGCACTTGGTAATCGTATGATTACTTGCTGTCCAGAAATTCGAGACGATGTTCGAGCTGCGGATGCACTCTATTCCGAACAAGCGATTGTAGTTGATAATCATCTCTTGAGCGCTCGGGGAACTGCTGATCTTCCTCAGCTTGTTCGAGCTATTCTATCAAATCTGGAAGTATTTCCTGTATAATTCCTAAGCAGCATTTTAGATGATTCATGAATTCTCCTAATCAAGTCTATCGTTCTCAATGAATAAATTAGAAGAGAAAGGTAGACTTGAACTTCGAACACAAGTTTAAATCCATTTAATCTAAATATCAATTCGGCAATTTGAAACTCGACATTCCTCTTTATAATGCAATTATGTATTTCGTTTGCTGATAAGCATTTCAAATTTCATTAAAAAAGTTATCTCCTAATCTCATAAAATAGTGCTCTTTTCGTCAGCTCTCTCGATGTGACGATTTCGCCAGCGTAGAATCGGTTTCTCGATAAGAAAATAGGAAAATTCTGCCATGAGTAAACACAAAACAATATTGTAAGGGAAATCCCCTGACCAATGCAGATTGACCTTGCTCGAAAATATTTGTTGCCAGAGATATAAGCTGTAGGAAATAAGGCCAAGATGTCGCAGAGTTGGTTGTTCCAAGATTCGCGCCAATCGATTCTCTGGATAAGTAAGCAGCCAACCGATCAAGAAGGAAATCGATAGGTGATCAAGAGACCAGGTAAACCGGAGAAAGGTTGTGTTCCACTCGTTCCATTCTAAATATCGGCTTAACCCCATAAACCAGCTAACCGCTAGGGCTGGCCACCAGGCCGACCGAGTAAATCGGTACATTTTCTGGACGGGAGTCGATTCCCAATAAAGTGCTAAGATAGCTCCAACTAGAATCGCATCGGCACCGGTGTGGAACATTTTTCGATCGAACGGTTTTGCTTCTGGCCATAAATAATCGGATACTAAGCGAAGCCAAGGGGCACAAAGGATCCAGGCTAAACCTATTCGGCGTATCTGTTTGACAGGTAATACTACAAATAGAATCGGCCAAATGAAATAAAATTGTTCCTCTAACGATAACGACCAAAAATGCTCCAAAAAGACCGAATGATCCGCCATTTCTTTGGCGTTTCGATAGTTCCAACAAAAGCCGAATGAACAGATCCAATCATTTGAATTCAACTGGATCAAACCGAGTAGAGACAAAAAAATGACAAAAAAGAGATAAAAAAAGAGTGCGGGGAAAATTCGCAGAAATCGCCTTATATAAAAAGATCTTATCGAGATATACCCGAACTGTCTCTGTTCTTTGATTAGCAAATAGGTAATTAAGAATCCAGATAAGGCAAAGAAGATTCGCACTCCCAATCCACCATTGCCCATGAAAAAACGGATCCCGCCTAATATTGCCGGAGACTTTCCTAACTCATGAGACGATATGGAATCTCCAAATCGATAGAGAAAAGAGTTGAGAAAGTGTTGACTGAGCACGAGCAGAATAGCTACAGCTCGCAATCCATCGAGGCAGGGTAAACGCTTCATCCCAGTTGAACTCCATTTCTCCATTTCTGCTGGGAGATCATATCTATTTTAGCAAAAATGATCTTTCTTTCGATCAATTCGATTTTTATAGCTAAATCTTGACTTCACCAAGAATTACGGAGCACGAATAGTCTTATTATCGAAACAATAATCTTTTGGATTAAATATAAGACTTCTACTCGATTAACCTTTCGAAATCGTATCAACTTTGTTTTACTTCATAGTCTTATTCAGCTCAAATTTTTGAATAAGGTAACACAATTTATAGGGGGGATCAAGACCCATTTTGATCGATAGGAGATAGGAAATTAATTTCTTTTCAGATGGGGATCAGGGAGAAAATGCAAAAATTAAAATAGAAACTTCTTCTGAGTTGAAAAAGGGTATAGCTTTCCCTCAATCATTTCATGTAAGAAATGATTGAGGGAAATAAATTTTTAGGAGATATTAAAGGAAATAGACAGCGAACTGTTAGCTTTTGTCGCAAATACTCGCAATTGCGATTAATGAAGTTACTTCAATCATGAGCTCCAGGTAACCAGTCCAGGTTCAAATGAATGAAAGAGAGAAGGGTGTTTTGGTAAAACTCGTGCACAGTAACCATATTGACCGCTGGCCAAGCAGGCAATTTTCCCTTCGAAAGTCCAGGATGAACCCGAGGCATTAGGAATATTGGCTTTACCGCTGCTCACAAGGGAAACCGTTTTTGGTTTCGGGATATCTCCAAAAGCATCGACTAAACCATGGAAAAGTTGGACTTCAACATCATCCGGGGTAAAACCACCAAGTTCGACATGAACTTTTACCGCTAGCTCCGTTCCAACATGGAGTGGATCGGCAGCAGGGGCATCAACGCCAATGATCTGAATAGAATTCCAACTAGATGAAATGCGCGAACGCCATTTAGCAAGTTCGATCGCTTTGATCCCTTTTTGGTCTGCTAACAATTCGTGACGATTGAAGGATGGGATATAACAATCCTGAGTGTACTGCTGTACCATGCGATTCGTGTTAAAAATAGGGACATTCGTACCGATCGAGCGTTTCATGCGATGAATCCATGAACGGGGTAGCCCGTCGTTACCGCGATTATAAAAAGAAGGAACAATTTCCTGTTCAATCAGTTCATAAATCGATCGGCTTTCGACTTCATCTTGATAGCCGAGCTGATCCTCTTTATATTCTTCCCCGTGACCGATCGAATAACCGTTATCGCCGAGATAGCCCTCGACCCACCAGCCATCGAGAACACTCAAATTGAGACCGCCATTGCAACATGCTTTCATGCCACTTGTGCCTGAAGCTTCTAAAGGGCGTCTCGGATTATTTAACCAGATATCGACGCCTTGAATCATGGTTCGGCAGACATTCATATCATAATCTTCCAGAAAGACTACATGTCTTCGAAATTCTGGTCGGCGAGCGAACTGGACCACCTGAGCGATATATTCTTTACCCGGATGATCTTTCGGATGTGCTTTGCCAGAAAAGATCAATTGTACAGGGCGTTCTTTGTTATTTAAGATCGCTGCTAAACGCTCGACGTTTTTGAAAATCAGAGTACCACGTTTGTAGGTGGCAAAACGTCTAGCAAAACCGATTGTCAACGCTTCTGGGTCTAGAACTTCATCCGCTGCTTCGATTTGCGATGGCGGAGCTCCCCGGCGCTTGAGTTGATCTTTAAGCCGAATTCTCGATAAAGCAACTAATCGTTCCCGGCAACGTTCGTGGGTGCGCCAAAGTTCGGCATCCGGAATCGAATCGATCCGCTTCCAAACTTCGAAGTTTGTCGGTTTTTCTTCCCATTGATTGCCGAGATATCGCTCGTATAATTGCGAAATTTCTGGAGAGATCCAGGTTTGTGTGTGGACACCATTGGTGATCGCACCGATCGGCACCTCTACTTCTGCTAGACCTGGCCAGAGATTTTTCCACATTTTGCGTGAAACAGTACCATGCAGTTGGCTCACTCCGTTACTGGTGTTTGATAATTTGAGAGCGAGCACGGTCATGCTAAAATTTTGATCATCACGATTGGGGATTTCTCGCCCTAGATTCAAAAATGTATTGCGATCGATTTTCAGCGATTTTATGTATTCCGAAAAATAATCATCGATCATATGGCTTGGAAATGCATCATTCCCTGCGGGAACGGGAGTATGAGTCGTAAAACAGGTACCAGAACGGACGACCTCCGCTGCTGTCCAAAAATCGAATCCATCTTCTTCAATAAATGCCCGAATCCGTTCCAAAGAGCAGAATGCCGAATGCCCTTCGTTCATGTGGCAAAGGGTCGGGTTCTTTCCTAGTGCCTTTAGAGCACGAAGACCACCAATCCCCAAAATCATTTCTTGCTGAATACGTGTATGCTGATCGCCACCATAGAGCTGAGCAGTTATGGCACGATCTTCTGGGCGATTTTGGGGAATATTACAGTCCAACAGATAAAGGGGAATTCTCCCTACCTGAACTCGCCATACTCGCAAATAGACTTCCCGACCAGGGAATGGAACTTTAACTGTTAATATCGACCCGTCCGAATTCGTTTCCGGGATCATCGGCAGATTGAAAAAATCGTTTTCGGGATAACGTTCTTGTTGCCACCCATCCACATTCAAATACTGCCGGAAATATCCTTCCCGATACATTAAACTGACTCCGCATAGCGGAATACCCAGATCACTAGCCGATTTTAAATGATCCCCAGCAAGCACCCCAAGACCCCCTGAATAGACAGGAACACTCTCATGGATACCGAACTCTGCAGAGAAGTAAGCGATTTGTAACGTTTTTATTTGCTCGTACGTGTCTTGAAACCAAGATGGAGCGGCTAGATAATGATCAAGGGCTGTAGCGACTCTATCCATATGTGCTAAAAAACCATCATCATCGGCGAGTTCGTCAAACCTGTCTTGGGGTGTATTTCCTAGTAATTTGATGGGGCTGTGGTCATATTCTTCGAATTTTTCAACATCGATTCTCCGAAATAATGCGGTAGCATCTACATTCCATGTCCACCAGAGATTATAGGCAATCTTTTGCAAGGCTCGAAGCCTTGGGGGTAAATGGGGTAATACCGTAAAAGTACGAATTTTGCGTTCAGCCATATTCTACCTCAAACCTTAAAAAATCATCTGAATGCTGGCAACTGCTTTTTGTGTTCTCATCAGCAATCAATTTAGTAACCTACTTACTATTAAATATTCGACAGAAATCAAAGATATGATCTGAGCTGATCTCGAAACTTCTAAAATTTCACATGATCAAAGAGGCTTATCATAAGGATATAACATCGATGATCATCATTTTTCATTTTAAGAATCTCACATCTCTCTCTTTAAATAAATAAAATGATTGAATTGTGGGGAAATTTCAAGCTCGAATTTAGTATTTATCCCGAACTAAAGTTCGGATTTCTATATAGAATTTTTAATTGAGTATTACCAATCTAATTCCTTATAACAGTTTTTCCTCAAAAACACAAGTTATTTTGTAAGCAAACTTTGCGCCAAATCTAGCTTCTTAACTAATAGAGTTTATAGAAAATCTTTGCAGGTATTCAACTTGGAATTTATGTAGTTTCTCTAAATTCTGTAGAAGGGAATAATTTTGATCCAGTTAATTCAAATAAATTTTACTTTTCATCAATTCGTAACTTCATAACTTATAAAGAAATAAGTAGAAGTATACGCTAAA
>JAKBAI010000197.1 GCA_021809185.1 Planctomycetota bacterium | reverse complement strand
AAGCCAAAGACTCGGATTTAGAAGGAGTGGACAAAAAAGTAACCGACAAAACCAAGCGCGTTTATACAGCTATGGTACAATCGATGGATAAGAATGTGGCCTCGATCCTCGCTGAGTTAGACAAGCTCGGTTTGCGCGAGAACACGATTGTAGTATTCAGCAGCGACAACGGGGCCACCCGTGAAGGCAACAATCTCCCTTTTCGAGGCGGCAAACACTCCCTATTCGAAGGCGGAACAAGGTTACCAACAGTTATTCACTGGCCAAAGGGGAAGTTAGTCAGTCGAAAATGGGATGGCTTGTGTGGTGCCCTCGATATGTTCCCCACTCTGATTGCCATGGCTTGATTAGAAATGCCGAAAACTCGTCCACTCGATGGTAAAAATATTTGGCCTGCCCTCCGTGATAACGGTACCAGCCCAGTCGATAGTTATTATTGGTCTTGGCACAACGAAGATGTGATCCGCACTGCGGATTGGCGACTGCACCGTTTTTCTAACCAGATCAACCTTTATGATATCCGCAAAGATGTTGGTGAAACAGTTGATGTTGCCAAGCAGAATCCTGAAGTGGTTACTGCCCTCAAACAGAAGATGGATGTCTGGGCTGAGTCACTCCACATCATGCTTACCCATCTCCCGGCACCAGCAAAACTAAACACCATGCCCGCACCGGAGGGGGAAGTACTGGAGATTTCCTTGACCGTTTCAGCTAAGGCAAAGCCAAAAGATTCTCTCGTTGTCCCTTTCGCTCGATACGATGGGCATGTATTTGCAACCGACTGTATTGAATTCGACATCGCACTGGCTCCCGGAAGCTTACCCACAGGCTGTTTTTACTCCCCTTTCAAAAACAGAAACCCTGGTTATTTGTTGTCTTTTAAGCGTGGGGAAGGGCTTGATCAATTCGGGCGCGAGCAGGTCATTGGACCCTCCCCCAAAGGAGGACTAGGAGTTTGGGAACATCGCGTGGTGGGTCTTTCTAGCTATGGCCCAGGAATTATTCCAGGTCATGCCATCGTTTTCAAGGGAATTAAGCAAGGCAATTATAAAATCTATCTCGATAACTTACGCATTCGTCATGACAATGGCAAAACAACACCGATCTGGACGAATAGTAAGGATAGCCGTATCTTAAAGGTCAAAGAAAACGAATTTTTCAAAAATTTGAAAATTCGTACTGTCCAGGTAGAAAATGTTGGTAAATAAAAATATCCCCCTTTATCAACGTTATCTAGCCTTGAACTTGATAGTTAGTAATATAGAATATCGATTTGCTTACTGTTTAGAAACTACCAAGGAACGAGCTTATGAAATATTTGTCGATCATTGTGCTACTGCTTCTCACAAATTCTGTTCATCTAGTAGCAGCGGAGTTACCCAAACAGCTGAATGTTCTCTTTATCATCATCGACGACCTTTGTTGCAACTTAAGCTGTTACGGGGACCGGAACGTCCAAACACCCAATATAGATCGATTGGCTGCTATGGGGCTTCGTTTCGAAAGAGCCTATTGCCAATGGCCTGTGTGCAATCCAAGCCGGACTTCCTTTTTAACGGGTAAAAGACCTGATGATACGGGTATCTTCGAGAATCAGACTCCGTTCCGGCACAAACTGCCAAATATTGTAACTTTACCTCAGCTGTTTCGCGAGAACGGCTATTATACTGTTGGCCTAGGTAAGGCATTTCACAAAGGGATTGACGTCAATGGGAAAACAGTCTTCTTTCAAGATCCGAAATCGTGGGATGATTGTCGCAATTTCGATACCACTCCGATCGGCAAAAAGGGGGAAGGCCGTAACCTGACCGGCGGAGTTAATCCAGCAATCCATTGGCTTGCTGCTGAGGGTAACGATGCAGATCAGCCCGATGGTCAGATTGCGGTTGCTGCTCTTCAAGTGCTCAAGGAAGACAGGGATAAGCCTTTGTTCCTAACCGTTGGTTTCCACAAACCACACGATCCGTTCGATGCTCCAAAGAAGTATTTTGAGCAATATCCACCAAACAAGATCGTTCTTCACCAACCTCCCGCTAATCGTTCTCAAGATTTGCCGATGGCCATTCCGAAGCAAAGTCCGTTTTATCACTATGCAGAGAAAGAGGCACGCGAAATGAGACGAGCCTATGCCGCTTGTACTTCGTTCACCGATGCCCAGGTAGGCAAAGTTCTCAATGAACTCGGTCGTCGTAAAATGTGGAAAAACACAATCGTCGTGTTGATGAGCGACCATGGTTATCATTTAGGCGAACACGATTGGTGGAATAAGGTAACTCTCTTTGAAATGTGTGCTCGGGTGCCGTTGATTGTCTGGGTACCGGGAATGAAAGGAATGGGCAAATCGAGCAAGGGGATCGTGGAGTGTGTCGATCTTTATCCAACTCTGGCCGACCTCTGTGGTTTAAAACCGCCGAAGGGACTAGCAGGAACTAGTTTTCGTCCTCTTCTTAATGATCCAACAAAGCTTGGTAAAAAGGCAGCTTATACACAAGTGAGCCACGGCAAGTTCATGGGACGATCGGTGCGAACCGAACGCTGGCGTTATACCGAATGGGATAACGCCAAGAAAACGGAGATCGAACTCTATGACCACACCAATGACGAACTAGAATACCACAATCTCGCCAAAAATCAAAAATACAAAGAAACAATGAAGGAATTAAAGGCACTCTTACTCAAGACAGAGAGTAAGGGAAAATAGGCGGTAAAAAGAGAGTAGACAGATAGTAGGAGTACCAGGGGTGTAACCCCTGGTTGCCAAAGCCCAATCTTGACAAAGCCGATCGCAAGGCACCCCAGAGGGGTGCAGGAATTTAGCCAGGGGTGTAACCCCTGGTTGCCAAAGCCCAATCTTGACAAAGCCGATCGCAAGGCACCCCGGAGGGGTGCAGGAATTTAGCCAGGGGTGCAACCTCTGGTTGCCAAAACCCAATCTTGACAAAGCCGATCGCAAGGCACCCCGGAGGGGTGCAGGAATTTAGCCAGGGGTGCAACCTCTGGTTGCCAAAACCCAATCTTGACAAAGCCCATTGTAATGCACCCCAGAGGGGTGCAGGAATTTAGCCAGGGGTGCAACCCCTGGTTGCCAAAACCCAATCTTGACAAAGCCGATCGCAAGGCACCCCGGAGGGGTGCAGGAATTTAGCCAGGGGTGCAACCTCTGGTTGCCAAAACCCAATCTTGACAAAGCCGATCGCAAGGCACCCCAGAGGGGTGCAGGAATTTAGCCAGGGGTGCAACCCCTGGTTGACTTAAGATGAGAATAAATCACATTAATTAACAATATCCCCACCCGCAGGGGTTAGATAGGCTTTTACCTGATTGGGATCAAGAGCATAGGTAAGCCGTTGAACTGAACCATCTCCAAATAAAAATTGTGCACTATTCGGATGAGCCGATCCGTAATTGTTTTCTATCTTTTGGCCAAGACGATTATTATCTGCTAAAATCAGATAACCGGATGGGAAGGGGAAGGCAGATGGGACATTGATCGTGCGCACAGTACCGCCAGAACTTCCGCAGAAAATCGGTTCGTCCCAATACCAAGTACCCGAATCATAATTCATAGGTAACATCGCTTTTTCCCCGGCAAAAATTGTTTGCGACAAACCATCGGTCACACTCGCGAATGTTTTATGATTTGGTCGATCCACAAAGATCAGCGCATTCCCTGCATAATCGCTGCGGGACCAATTCCATCCCCCTGTTTGATAACTCCCCCATCGGTCTTTCGTTACACTCAAGGTTATCGGTTGCCTTCGACTTGGACAATAATACCCTTTGATCGCATCTTGCCAATCGCGCTTATTATAAATATTATCCTGTTCCATGAAGAGTAAAATCGTAAATAACCATGAACCGGTTTGATAGTACAATCCCAGAGATGGGTCTCCTACCCCATAATTAAAGGTTACATAGCCTCCTGGAAGAGTTGTTGAAACAATAACCTGTTGACCAGCGGTATCGAGAATGGTTTGCTTGCCATCCCAGCCCCCGTTGCTTGGTAACAAATGAAAAGTAGATTCGCTATTATGAATCGCTAAGCCGATCTGATGTAAATGATTGGCGCAGCGAATAGCATTAGCTGTTTCTCGAACTTTTTGAACCGCAGGTAACAAAATTGCTATCAAAATTGCGATTATTGCAATCACGACTAATAACTCGACGAGTGTAAACGCATATCGAGTTTTTGAGAAGCGCTTGACGAATACTTTCTTCCCAGCAGGACAATTTTCCAAAATGTTGTTTTCAGATGAATTTCTTAATTTTGCGAGATAACTTGAATTCATATCTTTCTTCCTAATTTTTGAAATGGAGCAAGTGATTATTAATTTGAAATAATTTTTCCTTCGAATGATTTAATTATCTTAATTATTGATTGCCTATTTTTTTATCTTTTTTTATCTTTTTTTATTATTTTTTTCATTTTCATTTTTTGTTATTCGATCAATCATACTCATGCTAGAATTGATAATATTAAAAACCTCATTAATAGAGTTTATCTTCCGATGTCAAAATAATAGATATAATTCTTTATCTTAATGCAATCTCTAAACAATATCAAGGGAGAAAATAGGAAAATTTTATTCAATTTTGGAAGCAGCTTTTCCCGAATTCGAAGTCAGCATTTCTCCAATGCGAGCTGAAAAATCGCCACCAAAACAGCGTAGAGATTGCCATAAACCCATCCTTTGCACGGATCTTTTTCCCCTCTTGCCAATAACGAGGGGAGTAAGAAATGGGCACTTCCTTAATACGAATTTGCAAAAGTGCCAGCTTAGCACTAATTTCATAACAGAGTTCAAATCGTTGTGAAGTTAGGTCTAATGATTTCCATAAGCTTGTTGGCATCGCTTTATGAACGTATCTGATTATAAACTGGGATAATGACACTTAGAATTGGCTGAGTAGGGGCAAATTGCATGAAGAAACTCTTTAAAAAGATTGAGGAATATTCTGAAAATGAACATCTCCGCAAAGTGGTAAGTATTTTTAATCTTAATTCGATAGCTCTTCTAAATAATCTAAGATTTTCACACATTTCTTAGAGCCTATCTAATAATTATAAATTCAATAAAAAAAGGAAGAAAACAACTAATTATGAACTGAAATTAACCAAAGAACAATGGGAAATACTAAATCCCCTTCTGCCATCGTATGAAAAATCCATTTATTGGATAGTCTCTTAGAAGTAACCGTTCACAGGTAAGATCTTCTTTCTTTTTCTTTGAAAAGAAAAAGAAAGAAGCAAAGAAAATAGAAACTTTTACTCCGCTTGTACGGTTAGGGCCATTTTATGAAGGTTCTTGTCTTTATCTCGTAGCATTTTTGCCAAATCCTTTCAGGATTTTTTCGCAAAAATGCTACTTCGAGCACAACTTTTTTCAATCGACTTTCGGGCTAGAAAAGTAGCTCTTCACCAATCATAAAACCTTTTTCTTGCGCTCATTCAAAGTATTTGTCTACCTCATATATCCAGTGAAATCGAGAGCAAAACCGTCGTCTACAATTCTTTGTCTTCGGATAGCCCCTTGAACGGTTACTCTTAAAAAATGATTAGAAAAATCAACCAAAAAGATCAAATTCCAAGAGAAAATACATTTTCTTTTGAATAATATTTCCTAATTTCGAAGATTCTCTTCGGATCTTTGAAAAATTAATTATAAATTCATATATCATCCGCTAGAATTATCAATACAACTATAGTAACTGTAGTATAAAATAACTTGAGATAATTACAATACAGTTAAGTAATTTTAAGGATTGCCCATGATTTCTTGGTTTATTCGCAATAAATATTTAACTTGTTCTTTAATCCTATTTGTTTTGGCAATTATCTTAATCTCTTCCGAGTTTACGGAAGTAAAGTCAAATCCAGAGATATTTGGTCCTGAAAAATCGACCATCTCTCTTGGAGAGATTGAACAATTTTCGATTCAAGAGGTAACTTTTGTTTTTCATAACTATCTAAAAAATCCTGTAGAAATCTTGGAAGTGCAAGGAACATGTTCATGCGAGATTATCGATGTGGACAAAAAGCTGTTAGAACCAGGTGTTTCTACAAATATTTCGGTTCGTTGGTCCGTCCTAAGCAGAAGGGGTAATCAACAGATGCCGATTTTTGTCACTTGGAGACAAAAGGATTAAACTTCTTTAAATCGAATGGTAGTTTTTGTCGAAGCAAAGGTGTTGGCGGATCTCGATTTCAAACCCAATATGCTCGTATTTAAAAAAGGGGAAAATAGCTCACAGACTATCGACTTTTATTATCGATCAGGAAATACACATATATTAGAAACAAAAACAAGTCATGATTCCATGAAATCAGAATGGATGAATGAACCATCGAGTATAAAAGTAACATTTGATCCAAAAAAATGGATTGGCTCTGGTGCTAGAGTTGAGTTGATAATAA
Source organism: Planctomycetota bacterium (assembly GCA_021809185.1). GTDB lineage: Bacteria > Planctomycetota > Planctomycetia > Gemmatales > Gemmataceae > JAKBAI01. Next base: position 3,351 of record JAKBAI010000197.1, on the reverse strand, counting down.
CTACATCAAATTCTAAAGAGCCAGTTATTAGAATACCTCTGGTGGTCAGAGAGTAAATTCTTCTTTGAAGGAGAAGAATCGATACGGAAAAACCTTTTTTTGTTTGAAAAGGTTAATTGCAACTATTTTTATTAAGGAGTTGAAAATGATTCTTTGTTATCGAATGTGTCAGATATTTATGTTACTCACTTTATTGTTGAGTCAAAATCTGTCTAAAGCTTTAAGTCAGTATAGTACCAGTGAAACTGGGGGGTTCGTTTGTCCAAATCAAGCAGCCGTGAATAGTGGCTTTTGTAAAACTAGTTACCCATTGTGTTCAGGTGCAAGCCAAAATTTTTGTGGTAATTCCTCTATTTACGGTGTGAACAATTCTATATATAATGGCTTATTTATTAATGTATGTTCTATAGCTTCCGGGGTGAATACGGCGGGTAATAGAAAATTTACAGAGACTACTATGCTCCCTTGTTACGGTACTTATGAATGTGCTTGGGATAAAGATAAAAATAGTTGTTATGTAACTACTAACTTTGTTCAAAATTGGGGATATGCTGGGTACGTAAATTACAACTGCCCACCTAACTCATAATTTTATTCTAAAAAATAGAATATATATTATAAAAATATTTCATGAATTAGAAATCTTTAGGGATATATTGCTATCACTTTTCAAACACATAATGAATGATAGGTAAACATTCGGATTTCTCTTAATTGAATTCAAAGTAGATCTTGGTTTTGATCTGATTTTGAATTCAATTTATTAAACCAGAATTTTAACTTAAATTCGTTTAATATTGTTTTATAATTTGTGTCAAGCTTAGTTATCATCCTTAGTTTAATGACAATTTTCAAACTAGATTGAGTTTAACTTTACGTATTTTTTCAGGCTTTGAATTAATTTTGTCATTATTCAAATTGTTTTGGAAATTTTTATTTTGTTGAGTTTGATTATAAATTTTTTTTGAAAAAGGAAATAAACATGAGTAATTCGCGGGTGGTTTTACAAAGATTTTTAGGTTTATTTGTCTTGTGTCTCATTTTGCCGATGATTCCAGCAAACGCGCAGGATCTTTCTCTAAAGGAGATACAAGCAATTGAGAAAAACATTCTTGATAAAAGATTATCGATCAAGAGTTTTGAAATGAATATTGCGATTACCTTGAATTCGGATCGACACGATAACGATAAGAATTTTTTTAGTTATCTTGTCGATGGCGATAAAAAAATAATCCGCAACAAAGGAGAAGGACGAAAATATAAAAATAAGAAATCATCTCCTCCTGCTTATGATAATATCAATGCAGCTAATTGCGTTGTTAATGATTATTTGCTTCGTGGATTTATAATTAATTCTGTTACAGGAATCCCAGAAGTTCATTTTAGTTCAAAGAGTGAGAGAGAGGGTTATATGCTTAATGGTTCAATGGATCCAATAAAGATTGGTATTACTTCCTCAATTAGGATGTTAAATTATGAATTTAATATAGATTCGATGATTGGTAATCCCAAAAGAACAGAATTAGTAGGTAAATATGACATTCTGGATGGAATCAAGATGATTAAAATTTCATTTAAGGATTCCCAACATCCAAGTAATTATTCTATCAAAGAATACTGGGTTAATCCCAATCAAGATAATCAGATTGTCAAAATTGCTGTAAATTTTTTCGAAAGCGATGATAATCACAAATCCTATGAACAAATTGTTAAGCTCACCCTCAAAAAGGATGAAAAATCGGGGCTTTGGTTCCCTAGCAAAATGAAACATGTAGAAAATGATCTCGACAATAAAAAGAAATCTGAACAAGATTTCGACATAGAGGTTATTTCGCTCAATCAACCGATCAATCCGAGCCGATTTGCTAGTCTGAAAGCCATGGGATTTCCACCTGGAACCAGAGTTTATGGCTATCCTAATCCTGAGGGAAGATTTGATCAAATTTACGATGGGAATGAGATTAGAGATATGAAATATACAGATAATCTTAGCCCAAAGGCAGAAGAGGCAATCCCCGTTAATCCACCTCCTGCCAAGCGTTCCTACACTTGGATAATTGTTACCATTTCTTTGGCTGTTATCATGCTTTTGCAACATCTCATTCGCAAACGCAAAAACAAAATTAAGCAGAACGGAAGCTAGTAGTTCCGTCGTTCTTGTTTTGAAAAAGGTTTGCAACATGAGCAATTCGCGGTTGGTTTTACAAAGAGTTTTAGGATTATTTGTCTTGTGTCTCATTTTGCCGATGATTCCTGCAAACGCGCAGGATCTTTCTCTAAAGGAGATACAAGCAATTGAGAAAAACATTCTTGATAAAAGATTATCGATCAAGAGTTTTGAAATGAATATTACGATCACTATGAATTCGGATCAATTCGATAACGATAAGAATCTTTTTAGTTATCTTGTCGATGGCGATAAAAAAATAATCCGCAACAAAGGAGAAGGCCGAACATATAAAAATAAGAAATCATCTACACTCCGTTATGATTATCTCAATGCGGAAAATTGTGTCGTCAAGGACTATGTAATTCGAGGAGATCTGATTAAGAATATCACTGGCTTTCCCGAAGCAAGTTTTATTTCCAAGAGTAAAATTGCACAAAAAAGTGAGTTTGGTGTTTTCGAGAATTTTACCAATCCATTATTGATCGGTATTACAACGACACCAGCATTTTTATATTATCGGCATAATATTGATTCGATGGTTGGCAACACTAAACGATCAAAATTAGTGGGTAAATACGATATTCTGGATGGAACCAAGATGATTAAGATTTCATTTGAGAATTCCCTACATCCAAATAATTATTCTATCACTGACTACTGGGTTAACCCTAATCAAGATAACCAGATTGTTAAAATTATTTCAAATCTTTACAAAAGGAAGGATAATCATCGAGTTGAAAGAATTATTTTGCTCAAACTTAAAAAGGATGAAAAATCGGGGCTTTGGTTTCCTAGCAAAATGAATTATGTAAATAATGATCTCGATAATAAAAAGAAATCTGAACAAGATTTCGATATAGAGGTTATTTCGCTGAATCAACCGATCGATCCGAGCCGATTTGCTTCTCTGAAAGCCATGGGATTTCCACCTGGAACCAGAGTCAATGGCTATCCTGGGAAAGAATTTAACCAGATTTACGATGGGAATGAGATTAGATTATTAGCATCTACCGATGATCTTGGCCCAAAGGCAGAAAAGGCAATTCCCGTTAATCCAGCTCCTGCTAAGCGTTCCTACACTTGGATAATTGTTACCATTTCTTTGGCTGTTATCATGCTTTTGCAACATCTCATTCGCAAACGCAAAAACAAAATTAAGCAGAACGGAAGCTAAAAGTTCT
>JAKBAI010000196.1 GCA_021809185.1 Planctomycetota bacterium | reverse complement strand
CAGTAAGCTGCCCGTTTGCAGATAATTAAATAATTCATGTTCGTTATCAATAATAATGCGACATAAAATGTTTCTAGATATTTGGGTTCTTGCAACAACTGTTGGAGATGTCTTTGGAGAAAGCTATCTGGATTGCGGTAAACCCAGAGTGAACCTGCAAAAACGGATAAAACAATTGCGAGAAAGAGAGGTCTTCGAACGGGAATTTCCGAAGAGAAAAATCGCGGAATCAGACAAGCAATCCCACCGATTCCAGCAAAAATAGCTCCAGTAAAACCATAGCCAAGATAAGTTTCTAATTCGGGGGTTCCTATTTGCAAAGGGAATTTTGGGAAAAATTCTTGAATAATGGCAATGGAAAGAAGACAGAACGATCCGACAAAGAGGCTCCAAGATAGAAAGCGAAACCCAACGGCGAAAAGTAATACAGGGGGACGATTATACATAGATCACCTACTCGTTGGGGAAATGGAGAGATTGGTCGGGTTGAGAACGACAGAAGAACACGGATCTAAAACAATTGATTTGGTTTTCATAAAGCTTTTGGAGAGTTCGTTGATCCTTGGCGGAAATTCATCACAATTTGGCGATACTGTTTAGCTAGCTCGGTGATCCGCGTAAAATCCCTTTTTTCTAGCGCGGTCGGTTCGATCAATTGACTACCAATACCTAAGGCACATGCACCTGCCTGAAGAAAGGGCAAGGCGGTTTGCGTATCGACTCCCCCAGTAGGCATCATCCGAATTTGTGGTAGTGGACCACGCATCGCTTTAAAGAAAACCGGCCCTAAAACATCGGCGGGAAAAACCTTGATGATATCGGCCCCATGCTCCCACGCGGTTAGTATCTCTGTTGGCGAAAACGCTCCGGGCATCACGGGAATATCGTAACGATGTGCCATGGCAATCCCATCTAAATTCAATGTTGGCGAAACAATAAATTCAGCTCCTGCTAAGATTGCTGATCGAGCAGATTCGGCATCGAGAATCGTACCTGCTCCAATCACCATTTTTTTACCGATTGCTGCCCTTGTTTTTTCGAGCACTTCCAAGGCACGCGGTACAGTTAACGTTACTTCAGCAACCGTTACGCCCCCTTCAGCTAAAGCAAAAAAAGCATCAATCAGAGGGGCCGGATCAGGAGAACGAACGACAGCGACTATCCCGCATCCTAAAATTCGATCTAATTGTTCTAGACGATTTGCCATGTTTCTCTCGAATTAAAAAATATTATCCAAGTCAATTATCAGCTTATTATATAGATGAAGCTGGATCATTTTGATCTTTTATCTAACTTTTTGAAACCTCTTTTTAGGTTTACTTAAAACTATTTATTCTCAATCTTTTGTATCTTCTTTCCAAAGCGATATGAACTTTAGTCGGATGGATAGTTTTTACAATTCTCATATCCTCTTTTTGTATAAAAAATCCGAGCTGCAACTCCATGAAACGATCGGGATTAATCAAGAATTTATTAAGGTTTGACTTATAATATAATCCTATTAGCGCCTTGGAGTAATTTTCTTGAAATTCTTCTCACCTCAACCAAAGTGAGTCCAGCTAATTATTAGTTAAGTTAAAAAAAACAGAAACTGCCCCTATAAACAAAAATGGTCGAGAATTTCTCGACCATTAGGATAATGTTGAAATTGCAGGCAAATGTTCAATAAGTTATTTGCTTGCTAAAACAGGAATTTCTTTAGGATCAAGTTCAATTGAAGTAGTTTCGCCTGCTTTAACAGCAACTCGTTCGGTGGCTAAGTAAGTTTTGCCGTTTCGGACAACTTCTGCTTTCAGAGTGTAATGAAAAACTTTACCTTGTTCGAGTTCAGGAGTAACGAATGAACGAACAGAAGAAGTGGAGCTGGTGGAAGCGCCATCAATAGTCACTTTGGCTTCAACTGGAACTTGAACAACAATCGTTGCAGCTTGTGGCAGTGAAGTTTTCTTGGTTTCTGGCATCACTTTGGCTGGGGTGGTGGGAGTAGTGGTTGTGGGGGTTGAAGGAACCATAACTGGAGTTCCCATGCAACCGCTATAGCTGCCCATGCAACTCATGCCGGAACAGCTATATCCACCATGGCAGCTTCGGCCAAATAATTTTCTGCCGCCACAGAATCCACAACCTTTGTGACCAGTGCAACCCATGCAGCTAGAGTAGCCGGAGCAACCCATGCAGCTAGAGTAGCCGGAGCAACCCATGCAGCTAGAGTAGCCGGAGCAACCCATGCAGCTAGAGTAGCCGGAGCAACCCATGCAGCTTGTTTTATGTCCACAAAAACCTAAACGCATACCACTGCAACCGGTGCAACCATAGCAGCCCGATTTGTGGCCAAATAGCCCCATTTTCATTCCGCTGCAACCGTTGCAACCGGTGCAAGAATAAACAACTGTTCCCTGGCAGGAACTTCCCATGCAACCAGTCCCTTTTCCAAATGCTGTTGTATCTGGTGTTGAGGACAGAGCAATCATCATAATCATACTATACATATCGATAAACCCTCTAGAGAAATTGTTTGGTTTTCAGTAAGTAACCTTTATTCACAACTCTGAAAATTTTATCCCCACAATTAACCCTTAAATTTCGTAAACTTTCTGAAAATCAAACGTTGGCAAACATTTCTGATTATAGCATTTTGATTGTTTGGGGAATTCAGGTTGTTTATGCTATTCAATTAGCATAGTAAAAATAGATAAGATATATGTCAATCCCAAAACCGTTTTGTTGAAATCTTTTTTAAAATAGTTTCACTTTTTCCTATTTTAAGGGGTGTGACAACAGCTCTCAATTCCAGATAATTGCTGATTTTAATGAAAGAATCGAATATTAGTGACTTTTACCATACTTTTTATTTATCTATCTTTATCGATTTTAATCTTTCCATTTAAAAGGAATGAAAGTTTGAATCAATTTCAAAGTATGAAAATGTTCTCTCGACTTACTATTTCAAGAGATTCAGAAATGAAATGTGAATCGGGTTCAAAAATCCTATTTGATAGCAATTTGGATAAAATGAAAAATACATGCAAATTTAATCGCTATTCTCGTTTATTTAATTACGTTGGAAAATCTTCATTGTAGACAAGCCGATAACAGAATACTTGGAAAGAGATTTCAAACAGACAAACGGATAGAAGACAAAATGGTAAAAGACAAATTGATTGAAGATAGATGGGGGGATCCGGTTTCATCTTTGAAATTTTTACTTGAATTGAGGTAGGAAAATATATCGATTCATTCTCTAAATCGTCAAGAAAAGCCAACAAACGAATGATTGGAAATGTTTATTTTAGATAGGTATTGAAAATACATTGAAGACAAGTTCGATTATGGAGAATTGTCCGTTTGGAATGATCTTGGTTTTCTGTCAAACAAAAAAATTGGTAGTGATCCAACAGATAGCGATTCAATTAAGGGTGAGAAGAGCAGAGTAGAAAACCATTGGGTGAAAATTGGGTTCTAAAGAGAGGTAAGGATCATCAACTGGAAAAAGGGATCTCCGAATGATCTAAAATAGCCGATATAATCGTGGTAAAACTGGGATTCTTTCGAATCGATTTATAACAATTCTCCATTAGATTAAGACCTATAATCGTTCGTGATTTAGCTAAAAAAGCAGAATAAGGGAATTCGATTTGCTGAAAGTTATTTAGATCTTTAGTGAGATCAATGAGAATCGAGAATAGTTTGTTTGTAAAACTTCTCAAAAAGAAAAGGCAAAGTTCGCAATTAGATTTCAATAGCCCCATTAAAAACTGCTGGTAATGATTTAGCAATACTCGATGAATCAAAAATTGAAATTGCTAATTTGAAATTGCTAATTGTAGGGAGAACTCTTGGATTGGGTGCGAAAATAAGTAAATGGGAAAGAAACTAGAATCGGATAATCGATTTGATCCGAAGAATCGATCATCAGAACGAAGCATATCTAAAAAAAGTGATTACTACCCAGGATGCCCTTATTAGATATGCTGGGCAAAAAATAGATTTCAGAAAACCGATTGGTAAGAGAGATTTCGAGAAATAGTTCCATCTAACCAATTTGAGCAAAAGAGATTTTGATAGAGTCAAAAATAGATTTTATCAGAAAGGAAAGAAAGCAAATGAAAGAGTATGTTCCAATTCCGCACAGCGGAGACGAGGAGCCGGAGATTCCTCCGAATATAATATATCGCTGGGGAATCATTGGCTTTGGGCTGACGATAATACCCGCTATTGTCGGGTTGATTCAGGATAAAGTTGTCATTACAGCAGGGAGCAAGTGGGGCCTGGGATTGCAGTCTTATGAATCCCCAGGAGATTTCCTATCGATTTTGCGTATATTCATGGTAGCAATTGGATCGACCTGTGCTGGCTGTGCGATTTCGATGCGCCCGAAGCTCCCAATGGCCTGGTTGCTTGGAGCGATTACCTTTGCAAGCTCCGCTTGCGGGATGCCGATCGAATGGGATTCTTTTCGACTCTTTTTCCGAGTGATGAGTTTCGTGTTTTTGGGATTTTCCGTTTATTTTTACCTCTCCCCCAAAGTTAGATTCGTACTGGTTAGTCTGTGGCTAGCGTGGCATTTTGCAGGGATTCTCTCTGCTGTAACAAATCCCCCGCCATCGCCGTGGCTTTCTCAGCAAGCATGGATTCGAGTATTTCGTCCGTACTTGCATTTTATCTATCTGAACAATGCTTACCAATTTTATTCCCCCGATCCCGGTCCTGCCTCGGAATTGTGGAGTTGCATCGAATATACTCCAGATGATCCCAGCGTGCATCCAGTGCCGACCCCCGAAGGAGACCCTGGCTATTTTCGTTGGATTAAGTATCCAAAGCGCCCGGAGTTTTACCGCGACCCTCTTGGACAAACCTATCTTCGCGTCCTCGCGCTTACAGAACAAGCCTCTCAGCTTGGGCAGCAGAATTCGACAACCGAATGGGAGCAGTCTTTAGCTACCTCTCGTCGTAATCAGGTCGGTGGTCTGTTCCCGATGGAAAATATACCTCGGACCCCGCAGTACCAAGCTCCTGCAACCACTTTCCATAATTTGTTGGTCCCTTCATATATCGAACACATTGCCTTTACCAATCAGGTTCCGGGTTTTACCATCAAATCGATTAAACTGTATCGTGTAAAGCATATGCTGCCAAATTTTGATGAATTTGTCAAAGATGTTCATGGGAATTACGTAAGTCCTTACGACCCATCGACATACTTCCCTTATTTTTATGGAGAGTTCGTACCGATCTCGTATGAGAACGATCCAAATCACGAAGTCCATTATCATTTGAAAGATGCCGAAGATCCGATGTTGTATTGGCTTTTGCCCATTGTTTTGAAATCGAATTCAAGATTGAATGGACTGACCATGGATCAAAATCAGTGGAATAAAAACGCTTCCGTTTCCCAACTAGAAAAAAATAGTAAAGGAGACGATAACAAGAATATTAGTTCTAGTGAAGCCCGCGATATTTTGAGTCAATTGAAGAGTAATGACAAAGATTCGAGTGCGCGCTTCCGTGAAATTTATCATCGCTATTTTACGGATTATGTAAGTAAACATGCCAAATTTGATCATTTACGGGGGAGCAATTTACCATGATAAATAACTCATCAACAAGTCATCAATTCGAATATGGCCTTGGAAAATCTCATCAAGGTTCCTCCTGGTATCGCTTCTGGTTCAAACCTACCGACCCTACGGTATTAGGGTTCATCCGAATCCTAACCGGGATGGTAATGTTCTATGTTCATTTTGCTTATTATTATGATTTGCAAAATCTCCTAGGAAAACATGCTTGGTGGAGCACCGATGTCGCTAATCTGGAAAGACATGGCTTGCCGTTTGTGGCCGAACCGTTGCGTTTTGTGCCAGGTCAATTATATGGTTACCCGCGGTTTCCGGATAAGATTTTGAACCCTAAAACGCGCGAGGCGTTGCAATGGTTTTATGCCAATGTTCCAAGCTCCGAAAAAGAGCGATCCTTTAAATTGGCCTATTTATTTATGTTGCTGGAAATGCCGGATAAAGAGCTGCTCTATGTGCAGTATAAATCGAATCTGGAATTCGTGATCAACGTAGCAGATCTGCTTCCTGAAAAAGAGGATCAGGAGCGCCATAAGGCTTTCAAGGAGATTTTGCATCCTGCCAAGGGGATAGCGGTTCCTGTCCATCAAGTGAAAATTCCATCCCTGTTCCAAAATGCTTCCCAGGTCCAAGAGGATATTTTAATCGACCAGGTGTTGCGTTTTCTTGAAGTACTCGGCCCAGATAGCAATCGACGGGATTTAATCGTTTTTTTCTTGGCCGCGCAAATGGGGGACGTCTCGCATCAATTGATTAGTAAATTCATCAAGGAGCTACCCCAATCTTATGAAGATCGGAAAGCGCTGATGGAATATTTCGATATCTGGGATACCGATCCGCGGATTACAAATGCGATTGGGAGACCTATTTTCAGTGTTTGGTTGCATGTTACCAATCCAACAGCGATGTTTCTGGTTCATACGGTGTTTATGATTTTCGTCGTCCTATTTACGTTTGGTTGTTGGACACGGGTTTCCTGTTTTATCGTTTGGTTTGGAGCATTGAATTATATCCATCGTTCTCAGCAGATGCTTTTTGGTATCGATACCATGCAGACTGTATTAATGACCTATTTGCTCCTGGGGGATTGCGGGCAGAGTTTGTCGATCGACCGATTGCGTGCGCGCTTTCGCGCTAGTAAAGCCCTTCTCAATAGTCCTCAGAATAAACTCCCTTGGGCTGAAGCGGTTCTGAGCGGCCCGTCGCCTAGCTGGACAGCTAATTTTGGGATCCGTTTATTTCAAATTAATTTCTGTTTTATCTATGCTTCTGCTGGTTTTTCCAAACTCAAAGGTACTACATGGTGGGACCATAAAGCGGCTTGGTATACTATCTCGAACCCAGAGTTCTCCCCTTTGAATTTAAAGATTTATGAGGATCTACTTCGGCTTCTTGTATCTGAACGTTGGCTTGGCGAGTTCTTGTTTGCAGCGATTACTATGTTCACCTTCTCGGTGGAGATCGGTTTTCCCTTTTTGGTCTGGACCAGGTTGCGTCCCTTCTGGGTGATGGGGTCTATTCTTCTTCACACCGGGATTTCCGTTATTATGGGACTGACCTGTTTTGGTTTGTATATGATGGCCATGGTGTGTAGTTTCTTGCCTGCCGCACTTATCCGAGAGAAAATAACTTGGAAGAAAGGAACCGGAACTCGTTTGAGACTCAACTTTAACTCCGAAGATAAGTCTCAGCACCGATTGGTCGCCATGCTCCAGGCTTTTGATATTGCCAATCAAATAACTTGGAACGATTCCAGTCAACATCAATCGGTTTCTCTGCAAAATCTGAACGCAACCACCGAAAGCTCGAAACCGGTGCTAAAAACCGCTTTTGATCATCTGGTTCTTTTGAAATCGGTAAATCTTTTGTACGCAATACCGTTCCTCTCGAAAGGGATTGAACGAATTTTTGGTTATCGTTAATTATTCAGATTATTTAGAACCGAGTAAACGCACGGCTTTGAGCGAGTTTACTCGGTTTTTTTGTTGCGATCATTTTGTTCGTTTTCTTGTTCGTTTTCCAAAGATGAAGCGGTTCCTTTCGACTTATTTGATAAAACGTTGTTTCAATGCTTGTCGCTTTTGCAAAAAGAATTCAGCATGATCATGAATTCTGTAAAAAATAGCATATCAGAAAGAGATGAGGCCGATTTTATCCGATGATCTAGCATAATTGGAGTTTTCAATACAAATTACCTGTTTACGCAAGTTCCCATTTTAAACTTTTCGAGTAAAGGAACCGATAATGGACGAAGAGTATTTATATATTTTGAATTTCGAACGATTCTAGGTGTAGCTATTAAGCTTCAGAGAGATCAAGGGGTTCCAGGATGTGTCATACACGTTTAATCCTGCCGCTAATACTAAGCTGCACCTTATTTCTATTGAATTCGCAGATCGGATTTAGTCAATCGACTCCTATTTCCTCTCTGGGGGGAATCGATAGTACCAAAAAAGAGGTCCATTATTTAAAGTCTCGAAAGATTCGTTTACCTTATGGGATTCTCGATAAAAATAATTTGATCGAAATTCGAATCTTCGTTTCGGAAAATGGTGGCAACTGGGTTCACTACGCAACCCACCATACCAACCAGAATTACCTTATTTTTCGGGCCGATCGGGATGGGAGATATTCTTTTGCCATTCAGCAGGTATCAAGAGGGAATAATGAGGAAGGGGCGATTTATCAACCGGCCACCAAAGATCTGAAGACGAATATCTCTGTAATTATAGATACTCTACCACCCCGAGCAAGTATCCGAGCGATCGCGGATTCAGATGGGGCTGCGGGGGTCGAATGGGAAGTCGTTGATGAAAACCTCGATACTCAGTCTATTCGATTGGAATATCGTTGGGAAGGACAACCAGATTGGTTACCTTTTCCTAGTGATCGCCCTGGGATGTATAAGCCTCGCGATAGTATCACCTGGGAAATAAAATATCCCCAAAAGATCGAAATTCGCTTAAAAGCCAAAGATCGAGCTGGAAATCTGGTAACCACTCCCGGTGTCTGGACACCACCTCAATCGAATGGTGGTTCCAAAACAGCAATGCGGGGATCATCTTCCAACTCGGGGTTGCTCAACCCGTCACGTTCAACGATATTTTATGTGAACAGTGAATCGTTCAAACTTAATACACATGTCAATGTTGGACCCTCCGGATTATCGAGTTTAGAAGTCTGGGTCACCGAGAATGGAGATACCTGGACACAGGATAAACTGGCTAGCATCGATTTCACCAAAGATCCTCAAAATTCTCATAAGTCAGATCAGCTCGTTACTTTTAATGCTCCGAAAGATGGCCGATATGGGTTTATTATCATTGGCAAAAACCGTGCAGGAAAAGGGGAGCGGCCTCCTAAAAAAGGGGATCTTCCTCGTATTGAAGTGATTCGCGATACCATAAAACCTAATGTTAAAATCAAAGAAATCAAAGTTCGACCGAACGATGATCATGGTGCTTTACTTGATATTGAATGGGATGCGAATGACGCGAATATTTCCCCCCAACCAATCAATATCTATTATTCAACTCAAGAAGTCGAACCTGGTCAAAAGGTCGAAAGTTGGAAACCGATCGTTGAACAGCTCGAGAATTCTGGTAAATATACTTGGATTGTACCGACTACAGAATCTTACCAATATTGGATCAAAGTCGTAGCTAAAGACCGAGCTGGCAACATAGGGGAAGATATTACTAAGAAAATGGTTATCGTCGATCTAACAGAACCTTCTGTGGATATTAAGGATGTTGCTCCAACAGTAGTCTCCCCTAACAATCCAATAGAGAAATAACTTTTTAATTATATTCTCTTAGTTACTGAGTCGATTGTTCACCATGTTTTAATTTATTTTGCATTTTATCCGTTGTTGAGCTTGCTCAAATTTTCCAACATTTCATAGGTGATTTACGGTGTGTTTTAATTGCGGAAGACTTGACTTTTAAAAAGTTGTTGAGTAAAATTAATTAAGAATTGTTTATATATATTATCTATTATTTTTTTCGAATTTCTATTTTAACAATTCTAATTTGTTTGATTATTTATTTATAATTAGTTCTATTCCATAATTTGGAATCGGTTTTTTTATTTTTTTAGTAATATTTTTCTTTTTTTATTCTGATTTATTTTATCAAGTTCATTTAATCTTTTGTTAGATTTTTTTTTGTTTCAGATGAAATTGAAGATAAATTATATAAAGTATTAGTATTTTGACTATGAAGAGG
>JAKBAI010000195.1 GCA_021809185.1 Planctomycetota bacterium | reverse complement strand
TTGAACAAGATCAAATAACCCTTGCATTTTCGACTGGTTTTCGAGATTCCAGCACCATTGCAACACCATATCGGCTTTGCTTTTTCCGTATCGAGGTTCGAATAATCTTCTAAATTTATTTTCTACCTCTTGATCCGTCATCGCATTGTTTGGATGCCCTTTGGCGATATTTTCTTGATGAATGAGCTGGCGACCATCGGTTAAAGTGATCTTGATACGATTCGGAATCTGCTCTGGATAAAGTTTGGATAAATCGGAATCGAGGTGAATTCTCACCTTCGCAGTTAGAGCTAAGATCTCGTTTTCCGTAAACCGTTCTGGGGCAAACTGTTTTAGACCGACCTCCCCATCGGCAAGCGCAACCGCAGTACAATATGGTAAACTGTGGTCCGCGGTTTCTCGGGTTTTTGGTTGCCATTGTTCGGTATATTTACCGATAATACTATAAGCAGCTTCGAAAGTATCGATATCGATTGCGGCCACTTTAGAGACGTCGCCATTTAACTGTTTTCGGAGAATCAGTGCAGCTTGGATCGCCGTTTGGGAATGGTATTCCGCTGGCCAATATTTGATATAGGTTTTGGCAATCATGAAATCAGCGGGATGAATGGTATTTTCGATTCGTTCACAGGCCATTGCCGCCACTGTAAAGTCTCCTCGAGTGACCAATTTCATAAAACCCAAATCCCCTTCGAAAATCGGAGCTGGTCCCGATAAGCCTTCGTTGGCTAATAAAGCAGCTACTACGCCATTCCGGGCAGCGTTAGCAAATGCGCAACCTTTCCACATGCTTAATTCTCCCGAACGAGTTTGTCGCAAAGCGATGTTGCATACCCCAGCTAACCCAAGGGCATGAGTGATCTGTTCGGAAGAAGATTTTAAAAGTTTGCTTACGGCTAATGCGCTGGAAATAGCGCCGTAGGTAACATGATCTACCCCTTGTGCCCGTAAACTCATCGCATCACATAATCGGCACTGGATCTCGTAACCGAGGACTCCCGCCAGAATAACCTCTTTCCCACTACTTCCCAGAGCCGCAGCAAGTGATAAAACAGGCCCGAGATTATCGCTCGGGTGGGCAGGCTCCTTTGATAGATAAGTATCGTTGTAATCCAGATAACGAATCAATAATCCGTTAACGAAGGTCGCCCATTCTGGAGTGGTTGTCCCACCACCGAATAGAGGAGATTGAAAGGAACAACCGTGATAGCGCAGCGCAATTCTCTGGGCAATTTTATACGCTTCCGCATCCATCGCTCCCACTGCGGTCGCCAACGAATCTATCAATCGCCGTTTTAACTCATGGATTATTGATGGAGGTAAATCCTCATAGCGAAGTTCATAAACATATTTGGCCATACGCTGCGCTAGGTTCATATTTGGTTCTCCTTGGATCTCTGGTAATTCTTTAAATAGTCCCTTCGTTTCGCAGTATATTTTAGCAATTTTATGTAGGATTGTTATCCGATTTTTTTCATGTTCTTATTTTTGTACCCATTCACGTGTGAACAATTACATATTTATTTAACCCATTCTGCAACCCATCCCAAGGCCAGACCACGATATTTTTCAGCTCGCGGCAAACGATCAGCAAGGGGATCATCAACGATAAGCGTTTGTTCATTTCGCAAATTTAGATGATTGATTCTAGCAAAATGGCAATACTCTTCCCTACTGCGATGATAGGTAACAATAGGGACGCGCAAACCTGTTTGTGGATCGATAAACCGGGCACGTTGACCAGCAAGCGTTCGCTCTGGATGCAATGCCGAAAGTACAAATTGACCTCCGCGAAGTAGAATCCTACTGACCTCTCTGAATAAAGTCTCTAGATCTTGAATATGTTCTGCGACCAAGCCCGCGACGATCGAAGAAAAGAAGTTATCTGGAAATGGCAACGAATCGGGTAAAGGATGAATAACCCAATGGATATTGTAATCTTGCAACTTTTTTTGAGCTATCTGGATCATTTCGATACTCTGATCGAGTGCTGTAACCAGTCCTCCTTTTTGGCAGAGTACGATGGTGTGTCGGCCTGTCCCACAACCAAGATCGAGAACTCTTTTGCCAGATAGATCGCCAAGCAAATTGGCTACGGCAGGCCCTTCGAGAGCAATTAACGGATTACCATCGGTATCGTATTGTTCTGCCCATCGTGCATACCCCTCATAAGGAGATAATTCCGATTTTTGTTCTCGCCATTCCATCGCTCAATCCTGTACTCTTTTCGCTCAGATAACTCCGACGCTGATACGCAAAATGGTTTTGCCTCGAAGATCCCGGCACAAAACACTCCGGTGCCTCTACCAATTTGACAAAGATCAGATTTGGTAAAGATCAGTTCGCCTTTACTAAATAAATCGATAATTCGTGACGGCAGAAATTCTCAATCTGTATAAGCAAAACCTTATCTTGTATTTCTCTGTATTTTTTATCGCTAAAAATCAATAAACTCTCCCCAGGCTTGCGAACTCTCTCCTTTCAAAATCCTATCTCCGAAACTCAAAAAGAATCAATTTCTAAAAAATGGTTCCCGGCAAAACAATCATACATCGGTCCGCCCCCAAGGCCAACAATAATGCAATACCACTACCCCCACAAGGGGAAACAAACCACTCAGGCAAATACAGAGAGCATAGGAATGAATCTGATCGATCAAAAAACCTTGGAATGGGAATAGAATTGTCAAATAGATGGAGTTGAACAACCCCAATAAACCGGTTAGTTTCCCCTGGTGGATAGAGGTTACCTCTTGGCTTAATGCAAAATAAGTGGAGAACACCCCGAGACAACCAAAGGCGATAATCAATAAAACAATCTGGAGAAAGAAATCGTTATTTAACCACGGTACCAGAATACTAAAACTGGTAGCCAGTGCTCCAATGGCAAACATCCGAACGCGCGTTTTTGCCAAAGAATGCCCGCGCCGGCTTAGATACAACGTCAAAAACCCTAGCGAAATCGAGCCGCAATCTGCGGCAAAGTAATAGAGAGAAGAAAATCGCATCATCTCTGTTTCGGTAAAGCCACGCTCTTTCTGTAACAATTGTGGCAACCAGACCCGAAAAGAGTGCCAAGAGGTATTAATCGCAATCACTAAAAACGTTAGGATCCAGAAACGGCGATCTAAGCAGACTTGTCTAAACATCGGTGCAGAATTCGCATTTTTAGCATTATCTACTTGGGGCAAAGCGATCAGTTCTTTGCGAATTAATAAAAACCAGAAGAGCGGCCAGATAAAACCTAGCAAACCGATCACTCGAAAAGGGAATCGCCAGATGGAGTCCTCGGGTGGAATCACCTGAAGCACAAAATTGCTCCCTAGCAAACAGAGCCCCTCTCGAACATGGAGATAGGGATCGATCCAGGCGAGGCAAAACAAAATAATCAAGGGGGTTAATATCGCACCAAAAGCGGTACCACCTTGGAATAAGCCGTTGCCCAGTGCTCGCTCTTCTGGAGGTAAAGCTCTCCGAATGGTAACTACCCCGCACGGCCAATTGCCTGCTTCGAAGAACCCCAAAAAAAATCGGCAGATCATTAAAAAAACAAAAGAATCGGCGTACCCAGTAAAAAAACCCGAACAGGACCAGCCAATAACCATGATGGGATAGATGAAATACAACGGTAAGCGATCAATCAAAAACCCGACAAGAATCGCCCCAATTCCAAATGCCGCAACGAATACCCCTTCCAACCATCCATATTGTTCGTTCGATAAGGAAAACGCATCTCGGATCCTTGAACTCAATTGGTTCATCGCCACCCGATCGAGATAATTCAACGTGGTTGCCCCTAACAAGAGAATACACAAAAACCATTTCCATGTATTCCGTTGGGTTCTATTCGGAGATAGGTTATCCATCGTTCTAGAAATCCCTGTAGTAGGATTTATAGGGGGGGATAATTCTGAATTCGTTAAATTGGTTGATGATTCATTCATTGCTCATCCCAGGAGAGTTTATTGACTTAACATATGAACGATTTAGAAAATGAATAGTAGATACTCTTTGAAATATCGAGATATTTACAGTTGGTTCTCAGATATACTCAACCTTTCAAGATGCTTTTAACCCTTTCTATCTAATTGAACCAATAACTTTATACGTATCAACCAATTCGAAAATCGCGATCCATTAAGAAACCAAAATAGATAAAAGGGTGCTTGGTTCAAAGCACGGAATTATTCCTTTAGTTATAACTAACCGAGTAGGGAATTAAACATTTCGAAAGGCAAAAAAGGAAACGATCCAGAATTAAGAAAAATGGGACTGTTAACGAAGTGTACTCGAGAGTGGCGTTTTAGAAAATGGATTCAAATCAAATGGAATAATGGGCAATCATCCTTATTAAACTTGTTTTGGAGAGGGGGGCGATCGATTTCCGTTTAATCAACACTAGCAGTCCAGTTTTCTGGCTCTACCGTTTTGTTACTCATTCGCAGAGCAGTCGCAACAAACCCATCACAATCTAGGCCTAAATCTGCCAGCAATTCCGAGCGTTCTCCATATTCGACAAAGGAATCTGGAATTCCCAACCGCTGGATATTTCTGGTATCCAGCCCCGCAGCATTAGCTGCTTCGAGAACCGCACTGCCAAAACCCCCTTCAAGGGTACCTTCTTCGACAGTAATAACAAGAGGGAGTTCATCAATCGCTTTAAAGATAACTTCTCGATCAAGCGGTTTACAAAAACGGGCATTGATTAGACCAAACTCAAGCCCTTCTTCACGCAATCGTTTACAGGCTTTCCATGCCTCATTGAGCATGGTGCCAAAAACGATGAAGACACCGTCGCTACCCCAATCGATGACCTCCGCTTTGCCCAATTCGATCGGAGTCGTGGAACGGTCTAAAGTTTCTAGAGTCGCTTTAGGGTAACGAATGGTAGTAGGGCTGGAATGGTTCAAGCTAAATTGCAGCATTGGAGCTATATCTAAACTATCGCCAGGAGCCATGACGACCAGATTGGGGAATAGCCGGCAATAGGGAATATCAAAAACACCATGGTGAGTTGGTCCATCGGGACCAGTCAAGCCACCGCGATCAAGGGTAAAAACAACAGGGAGATTTTGCAAAGCGACTTCCTGGAATATCTGATCAAATGATCTCTGTAAAAAAGTAGAGTAAATATCGACAATCGGTCTTGCTCCAGCCTTACACATCCCCGCGGCAAATGCCACCGCATGCGATTCGCAAATCCCCACATCATAAAAACGATCCGGGAACCGCTCCCGAACCGCTTCGAGTTTATTCCCCTGGCACATCGCTGCGGTGAGTACGGTTACAAGCGGATTCTTTTCCATCGCCTGAAAAATTGTGGCACTCATGGCATCGGTATAGGCTTTTTCTCCCCCTCGTTTTAATTCGATCGAGGTTCTTTGCGGCCCTACTTTTTCAAAAACGGGGGGGGTATGGAATTTTACCGGATCCGCACTGGCCTGCGGCACTCCATGGCCTTTCTCAGTGAATACATGTAAAAGAATTGGCCCTTTTTGATCTTTCAAATCCGACAAGATTTTTCTCAAAGTTGGTAGATCGTGCCCATCAACCGGCCCAAAATAGCGAAACCCCATCTCTTCGAATAATAAGCCGTTCTTCAAAATGGCTTTCAACCCATCTCGGAATTGTTCCAGGGCCGTATGGGCAATATTGCCCAATAACGGGATATGGTTCAATATCTGATTCACCGTCTTTTTGGAACCCTGATAAAACGAACTCATTCGGCATTGATCGAGATATTGTGCCAATCCACCCGTACGCGGGCAAATTGACATCTTATTGTCATTGAGGATAACTAGAACATCCTGATCCATTCCAGCAATATTATTGAATGCTTCAAAAACAATCCCCGAAACGAGCGCACCATCACCTATCACGGCAACCGCTTTGCGGTCCGCTTGCCCAACCAAAACATCCCCAGCGTGAAGACCAGATATTGTCGATACAGAACACCCAGCGTGACCGGTAACAAAAAGATCATACGGGCTTTCCTGAGGATTAGGAAAACCCATTAATCCCCCTTTGGTACGAATACTAGAAAAACGTTCAAATCGACCGGTTATCAGTTTGTGAGGATAGATCTGATGGCCGGTATCCCATATCAGTCGATCTCGGCTAAAATCATAAACGAGATGTAAAGCCAAGGTTAATTCCACAACCCCCAGATTACTGGCAAAGTGCGCTGGCCGGATGCTCAGTACTCGTACCAATTCATCTCGAATTTCTTGGGCCAGCAAATTCAATTGATGGTCATCGAACTTAGCTAAATCTGCAGGACTTTTAATATTCGACAATAATTCAGCCATGGCTTACTCCTGATGATTCCCTTCGGTTTTTACTTTCAGTTACCTCTGTTTGATTCCTATTCAAGCTAACCCAATCGGGTTACTAGGTAACACTCTTAACAATTTAATCCCGACCTTTGGGCTTTCCCTTATACTTAAATTAAATCATTCTTAATCATACGGAACTTCTACAAATTATTCTATGCAATCTCTCATCAATCTTTTGATCCGTTTGGAATTAATCTAATTCTATTGCTTTAACCATTCGTCGTTAGAATTCACTTAATTCCCGTTCTTCTTAGTTATAATAGATCTCCGATCCAACCATTTTTTTCTACAGATGCCACCGCCCCTACAACCACTCAATTCACTACAATCGACACCATCAGAGTTAATGGGTTCTTTGCATAACAAATTCTAACAAACTTCCTAAGTAGTCTTCTCGATCCGCAACCATCCCATCCATTTTAGTATGGAGATGATGAAGAGTCTCTTTACCTACTTCATACACTTCGTTGAGTTTTATTCGGGTTTCTGAAAGACCAAGCAATCCGGGATAAGTAAACTTTCCTCGTTCGGCATCTTTATTGACACGTTTACCCACTGCTTCGTGGTTCCCCTCCACATCCAAAAGATCATCGGTAATCTGAAAACAGAGTCCAAGTGATTTAGCGTATCGATCTAGATAATGTAAAATTTCTTCATTCACTCGACCATAGCGCTTGAGTTGTGCAATCTGAAATCCCATTCGTAAGGACGATTGAATGAGTGCACCCGTCTTTTTTCGGTGGATCGATTGCAGATATTCGAGATCTGATAGGGTACTGGGAGAGCCATGAGCATTCGTAGAATTATCAAAGGCAAACGGTCGAGAACTTTTTCCTGTAATATTAGCAGTTACCTCAGAATTAGAAGATGAAACTATTTTGGAAATCCCCTCGGACGCTACCACCGATTTTACCGAAGCAGCAGTAGAAGAAGTAGCATTAGATGAAGCGATAGAAGTAGCAGGGGGTAATACAGGAGTGTTGGAATTATTGTACAAACCGGGATGATTTTCTGCTTGTAAATCCATCATCTGCCCCCCAACCATGCCGTTTGGTCCTGCCCCTACTGCTAACTCTAATACACAAACCGCAGCAATCGAAGCGGGGTAACTTTGAGCGAGTATCTGAAAAGCGAGTGTTAGTAAAGCATCCCCAGCTAAAATTGCCGTTGCTTCTGAAAATTTCTTATGACAGGTCGGTTTTCCCCGGCGGAAATCATCATCATCCATAGCAGGAAGATCATCATGGATCAAGGAATAGGTATGCACCATCTCCACCGCGCATGCAGCAGGAATGGCATCGCTTTCTTCACCCGCTCCAACACGGTTTCCTAGTAACACCAATAACGGTCGAAATCTTTTACCTGAAGCTAACAAACTATATTGCATGGCATCCCTTAACTCCTTGGGTGTACCATCACTAAACTGGTTTAGTTTCTCCTCTAGATTTTTTTCCATCATCTTTTGCTGGGACTGCCAGTATCTCTTAAATTCCATCCCTTATACTACTTTCTTTTTACTGCTTTCTTTTCATGGTATTCTCAGCTCGCATGCGAATGGAATCCTTGATCCCCTTTTCATTCATTTTTTCTTGCAATTCTGCTAAAATTCCTCTAAGATTCTATAAAGATTCCACTTACAAAAGGATTTTGAATATTATCATCACCCAAAAACCTCCAAAGATCCATTTTGCTGCCAATAAAATCTGAAATTCTCTTAAATCATACCGCTTTCATCCTCATTTAAATCTCAGTTCAACTATTTGCCATCGAAAAGTTATTGTTGTTACTATCAGATTTCCCGCATTGTTCACGATCGATCTTTAGGATTAAGTGGGGTCAGATTGGGAGCTACTGAAGTATTAGTAACTCCTGAACCCTCCTGATTCAAAATTAAAATCTGTTGTTCTGTTTTATTTAATATTTCATAACAATTTTTTAGCAGAAAAATCCCTTTCTCATATTGAGAAAGAGAATCCGATAAATTCGTTGACCCATCTTCCAGTTTTTTCAATACTTTTTCCAGCTCTTCAAGCTGAACTTCAAAAGACTGATTTTCTAAATTATTGTTGGAGACATCGAGTAATGGATTTGATTGAACCGATTTAGTTGGTCCGGTAGAAAGAGAATCTTCGATCGGATTTTTTAGTTCCTTGTTTGACATTCCTTGATCCTTTTTGGTCATCATCCTTGATGTTCTTATTCGAACAAGAATAATTTGGACGTTTTACTGAGATGATTTTCTATCCCCAATTCCCTAAATGAACTAAAAATCAATTAAAAAAAGATTCGAAAAGTTGGATTTCAGACACAGGCCATTCTAAACAATCTCATTTACTCTTCATTTTTATATGGCCCTCAACAAAAATTCAACTTAGACCTGAATTTCAATCTTATACAAATTATTAAAATAAAGTTAATCTATTTAAATTAATTTTCTAATGTTTTAGGTTAGTTAATATCCTTAATTTAGTTGTTATTCTTCTCGTAGACGTCAACAACCTTGGAATTCACAATTCCATCATTTAGATATATTTTTAGTAAATCACCCTGTTGACAGGAATGAATACTTCGGCATAATTCATTCGTTTTCTCTATAAATGTTAGACTATAACCTCTGGATAAAATATTCAAGGGACTAAGGGATTCTAACCGATCCGCAACGTTTGACAATTGGAATTTTAAATGATCTAATTTACGTTGGATCGTCTTATCGAAACGACTTTGAATTTGACTAAGCTGTTTTTTATGTGATTTTACAGATAGCAAAAGCTTTTCAGGGGTTAAACGATCAGCCCAATCATCCAATCGTTGTCTCAAGAAATCCATTTTCTTTTGTAAAGCCCGAGCAAACTGAGATCGATAGTGTTCCAAAGTTTGATAGAGATCGGCCAAGGAGGGAACTGCTAAGTTAGCGGCATCGGTAGGCGTTGCCGCTCGGCAGTCTGCAACCAGATCAGCAATCGTAATATCAACTTCATGGCCAACGGCAGAAATAACCGGAATTTTTGATTGGTAAATCGCTTCAGCGACTAATTCTGTATTAAATGGGGAGAGATCTTCACTGCTCCCCCCTCCGCGACCGATAATAATCAGATCTGGATCGATCATTCGTTCTGCGCGATAGCGATTGATCCGGGCAACCATCGTGGCAATTTCTACTGCTGCGGTTTCCCCCTGCACTCGCACCCCAGCAATGATTACCGTTAACCTCGGCCAACGATCGAGAAGAATAGTCAATAAATCGATTACCGCTGCTCCGGTTGCACTTGTTATCAATACGATCGTACGTGGATAGGGGGGGATCTTTTTTTTCCGTTTTGGGTCAAAATACCCTTTCGCCAAAAGCTTTTCTTTTAATTGCCTTAATGCGATCTCCTGCTGACCTATCCCTTTTATTTGCACTTGCCTAATCATTAATTGGTAAATTCCGCGCGGCGGATAGGCACTCAATACCCCCTGAGCTACGATTTTCATGCCATCCTTGAGCTCAT
>JAKBAI010000194.1 GCA_021809185.1 Planctomycetota bacterium | reverse complement strand
TTCCGATCTTCTTCTTTTTTCGAATTTTTTTTCTTGTTTCTCGATTCCATCGTTTCGAACGGTTTTCGTTGTTTAATAATAACATCGATTAATCGCTTCCCTTGAACCTCTTTCACAAAAATGAAGAACGGCATATTCCCGTGACGGATACTATGGTCTTTTTTAAGCGCTGCATACACTACATTTTCAGCATCGTTCATCAGTTGATTACGCATTGTCTGTTGTGTCAAAGGAATAGTTTCATAATATAAAAACATCGTTACCAGAGTGGTTCCTATCCCTAAGAGAAATGCCGGTTTGATCAGATGAATCGTATTGACTCCTACCGATTTCAAGACCAGAACTTCATTGTCGTGAGCCATGCGCCCATAGACCACACAAGTGGCAAACAGAGTCGTCGCTGGGATGGTATAAGGTAAAGTATTCGGGATAAATAAAGGAATGAACATGAGAACTTGATTAGGGGTCAACCCTCGTTGACTCGCTTCTTGAACGACTCCAGCAATCAAGAAAATAGTCGTGAGAGCGGTTAAAGCCATAAAGAAGACTTTGAACAGTTCCCAAAAAATCATACGATGAATCATACTTCCAAACAAGATTGTCGCTCCTCACTAACGAGTATTCGAGACATCGATCGGATCGCGATTAAAACGCATCATCCGAGATTCCGACAAACGGTGCATTAAACTTGTTATCGGTTCGGTCAATACAGGTACAGGTTCTTTTTTAATAGTCGGTTTGTTCTTTAAATCCCCAGTGACGATCACCTTAAAGAAGGCTTTGCTAAATAGAGTCGTCAGTTCATTCATCGAGGAAGAAAGTAGATTTTTTGCCCGAGACCAGATGGTATAAAATTCTAATTTCATTTTTGTACCATCGATATTCATTTCACCCTGACCACCTAAGCTTATGGCATTGCCTAGTAAATCGAGTTGACTGATCTTTAAACGATCCCCTTCGATCCGAAACTTTGAATGGACCTCTTCAAATAAGTTCTCATCGGGAGGTTTACCTTTGATTATTTTCAATAAGTCTAATAGCACAGGGATATGCAAGATTTTTCCTTGAAACACATCGATACTTCCCGATCCTACCAAATTTTGGTTTGTATTTTGCGTATAGCCCGGAGAATGCAAAAAAAGTTGCGCGTAGGCTAAGCCATCGAGTTTCATATGGATATTATTTTTTTGACCTTTAACGAGATCGTTGAGGTGAATTTGTGTGCCGTGCAGTTTCAATTCAAATTCCCCTTCATTGTCCAGGGAGATCCAGCCTTCCCCGCTAATCTCTCCACCGAAATATTTACCTCGGAGCATAGGTAGCTGAAGAATCGAGCCGCCGCGCGGATCGATTTCAAATCGGGCGTTAATATCGTTCAATGGTTGTTTTGCCAATAAAGCGGAATCCACATGCCAATTTGCTTTGACAATTCCCAAGTGCGAATTTTCAAATATTCCTCTGGATGAAAAATGGCCTTGAATATTTTCCCAATTCAAACCGGTTTTCATCCCGACTTGTTTTAGTTGGATGGTACCGTCCCAGAAAATCGTTGGATAGGATTGGTTATTCTCATTTGGTGTCGATTGAAAAGTATTTGTACTCGGAATATTGCCTTTTAGTATCCCATTTCGATTCGGATTCGAGATAAGCGCTGAAACAGGTTGAATTCCCAAAGATAGATCCGTTTTAGGTAAATATCTCGGTTTACTGAGTGGTGTGGTTTCATCAATAACCAGATGATTTAATTGAAGAGCCATATCCCCACCTAACTGCAGAGAGGAAATCGCTTTGCTCAATCCAGGAGTCATCGCCGTAAGCAGACTCGTATCAAAAATGAGTGGATCGAGTTGAATCGACTTTAAACCTACCCAAATTCCCCCTTCTTGCTTAAAACGCACCTCGGTTTCGGGTATCAATAATTTGCTCTTACCGTGATGCCCTTGCAGATCATGCAATAGGAGATGATTTCGTTTATACGCAATTCTTCCCGCACATTGATTCAATGGATAAGGGAAGAATGTTGGCTCGATGGTCGGGCCTGCGAAGGCGAGATTCAATTCTAGATCATTGGCCGCGTTGAATGGTAGTTTTTCTGTGGGAACGACCGGATTGGTACGTTGTAATAAGCGTGCTTGCAGGATGCAGTTCATAGATCCTTGAGGGGTAAAAATTCTCAGCAAATCGTCGAATTGAAATCGAGCCAAGGCTTTGTATAAATCGGTATCGAAATCGACTTCATCCCCTTCGATTTTCATGGTCAAAACCGCCCCCCCCGTCGTCGGTTCTTTTCTACCATTGAAGCGGAAGCGCGATTTTCCGTGGCTAGCCTGAAATTCCTTCAATTCGATCAATCCCACATCGGGCGCAGCGGTATCCGGGACTTTTCGCATTCCTTCGGAAGGGGGTAAACGAGTCGGATAAGGGGGCTGGGAGCGGATGATCAAGGCCCCGTGTACTTGTTGCAAGGGGAACGGAAATTCGTCGTAATCAAGTGTCCCGTTTCGAATCGTAATAATAAAGCAATTGTTAAATTCTTTTTCCCCATAATTTTTGCGTATTTCATCATTTTGTTCGATATGGATATCCAGATCGACAATACCACTTGGATGCAAGCGCCGAACCCAGGAAGGATATGGCTTCGGTAGACCATCGATCAATTCCTGGTGATCGAGTGGCAGTCCGTTGGCATGGATTCTGACATCGACATTCATCGTCGGGTCATTCCCTTCGATTCTCCCTTCAATCCGCACGAGCTGATCTGCGATGGTTCCGGTCAGATCGATTGTCAACCGATCGGCAGCATCCTGGCAGCAATTTTGCTCTAATTTCCCGCGTAATTGATTGATGGGACAAGGATACTCCTCATAGATAGCGGTCAAACCTTCGGGAAATATCGTATATTTTTTCTTGGCCAGATTGTTTTGTTGATGAATTTCGATGTCGATGGAAATGGGGCCAGTTGGTCGAAATGCTTTCTGAAGCTTTTTTAGTTTTGGCGGTAAGCGATGAAATAGGCTTTCAGATAGATCGAGATGTTCAATTCTGATTGATAATCTGGAGACTATATCTTCTAAACGATCGGCCCAACTCGATTGATCGAGGGGCATTTTTCTTAGACTTTCTTTAGAATTTCGATTGACGTTGGACAAGTAGTCCTGAGGATTAATATTTGACTTTTCTAAGCTGCGAAGATCCTTTGATGGGATCGTGTCCTCAGAATCGAACAAACAGAGAATTTTATCCCATTCGATTTCGAGTGCCAATGAGATTGTGGTTCGGTTACATATTCCCTTGCCAGAATCGATCTTCAACTTTTTAGGATCACTCTTAATCGAACATTCCAGGTGATCTATCGGTAAGGGGATTTGGCTGTGAACTAGACTTCCTTGCTTTAATTGGCATTCGACTTCATGGATTATCATGACATCGGATCGAGTTGCCGAGAAAATATTTGGATTGTTCCGAAACTGAAATGAACCGGATAGGATTCCCGATAGTCCTTCTAGTTGCCCGATAAATGAGGGCTTGTAGTGACTAACCGCTTTTTTGATCTCTTGACTAATTGGGCAATTATTGAGAATCAGACCAACACTCCAACGAGAATTCAGGAGATCATAGTTGATGAGATAGTTTAAAGTTCCTAAATTCCCTTTCTCGATACAACCTTTTAAGCTCAGTTGAGTTTTTTTTTCGATCGTGATCGTGGTCGAAACTTCCGTGAGATTCAGAAGCGGACCGAGCTGAATCGCTTTATCCACATATTTCAGCTTACCATGCTGGATTAATAATAACGGGACCGGTTCATTTGCACTGGACATTCCTTCTAAAGGAAGTGGAAAATTCCAATTCCCGTTAGCGGATTGCTCGAGATGAATTTCTGGGCGCTGAAGCTCTAATTTTCTAATTAGAAACTTACCTTCCTGAAGTGCCTCTTTGTCATGGAGAAGGATGCCATGAGGTAAAATAAGAAAGGGAGGAGCATCGGAGGAACTTTTCTTATAGCGAATCCGTAAATCAAAAATCGAAATTCCACCAAAAAGTCGGAAATAGGCAGAACTGAATTGAACATCGAGTTCTGGATAATTTTCCTGAAAATAGCGTAGAATTTGTTGGCGAGCGAATTCGGGGCGCATGATGAGCTGTAAGTTGTGGCGGATCAAGAATCCTGCCAGAATTACAAATAGCAAAATACCTCGAATGAGCCACTTTCGTGGGATCATGCTAATTCTCTCCCAATCTCAATAAAATAAAGTTCATCGCGAAAGATATAATCAAGAATTGGAACTTGGTCAAGCCGGGATCAGTTAGGAGATCTGAGTAAAATAACTAGTTTGAGAATAGAACATTTTTAGTATCCTTGAACGTATGACTGGAAGATTAGCAAACTTGAGCTAAGATAGTAAAAGGCGTCCTGGAATTATTGAATGACCGGATTTTTTATTTGAAAGTCTGCCAATCTGGATGGAGAGTTGGAGCAATAAACATGTTTGTAGGCCAGACAATCAACCAATTTCTGATCGAAAAGGAACTTGGCAGTGGGGCGATGGGATCCGTTTACCGGGCAAAATATATTGGCGACGATCGCCGATTTTTAAAGGAATTAGGATCTAATTTGGCCGTGGCTTTGAAGGTAATCGCTTTTGGTCTAAGCGGCAATGAAGGGGCGATTGCCCGGTTTGAACGAGAAGTCAAAATCCTTAAACAGCTCCGTCATCCTCACATTGTTCAGTTATACGGGACAGGCCGATATCGACAAACCCCTTTTTTCGTCATGGAATATATCAAAGGATCATCTCTTGATCGCATTCTTACTACAAGAACAAAAATTCATTGGGAAGATACTATTGAATTGAGCAAGCAGCTCTGTTTGGCTTTACAACATGCGCATGAAAAAGGGATTATTCACCGGGACTTGAAACCTTCTAATTTAATGATAACACAAGAAAACGAACTTAAACTAACCGATTTTGGAATTGCCAAAGATGTCGACCTAACCGCTTTGACGGGAGCCAATAATACCATTGGCACCGCTGCATATATGTCCCCCGAACAATGCCGTGGAGAAAAAGAGTTAACTTCAAAAAGTGATCTTTATTCTTTGGGAGTGGTGATGTATGAGTTGGTTACTGGCAAGAAACCATTCGTTGCGGAATCAGCGGTCGACCTGTTTTTATTACATGTGAATGGGGAGTTTGTTCGACCAAGCAGATTAGTACCCGAAATTCCGATCTGGTTAGATACGCTTATCTGCCAATTACTCGAGAAACAACCCAATGATCGTCCGAGAGATGCGCAAACCGTTCATGATGCCTTAGAGAAAATCGAAGAGAAAATTTCGGCACAGCAGAGCGTTGGTGCAGATATTGCAAATGCCCGCGCGGTGGATCGTGTTCCAATCAATCATCAGCTCGATGAAAAAGACCGCGAAGCAGGTCGCTTGATCCAATCGGGTAAACGCGGCAAAAAAAGAAGAAAGAAAAATATCCCTTTTTACCGAAAAGGCTGGTTTTCACTGGTCGTTGCCATTGTTTTTTTTACAGGAATCATTATCGGGATTTTGACCTTATTTGCTCCGGATCGCCCTGAGAAAATGCTCCAAAAAATTGAAATGGCTAAATCGGCAGCATCAAAATTACGAGCACTCGAAAATTATATCGATCATTATGGGAATCGGGAAGATTCGACTACCGAATCGGTCTGGGTGCAATATCGGCGAGAAGTTGCGATCATTTTAGAGAAAGCGATGCTCAATCGTTATAATCACCCAGCGATGCGCGAAAAAGCAGAAGCCGATTATGTCCAAGAAGCTTACGAAAAGCTCATGAAAGCATTAACAGAAGAAAATGATGGCAATATCGATACTGCTAGGAAGATTTGGATGGAGTTGGATTCAGATTACAGTAATAATTCCGATCGGAAAATCGCCCGATGGGGCTGGTTAGCTCATCTGCGCCTGGAATCCCTAGTAGAATTGACCGCGACCGAAACGAAATTAAAAAAAATCTTGATCGATGCTTATGTCGATGAAGTTGAACCTGAAACTTCGAACTCTTTTGAACACTCGGCAGTAACCGCCCTCCGTTTTGAAGATATTGGTGATACTTTTGCAGCGGTGAAAAAATGGGAATCTCTCGCTAAAGAAATTGGCAATTCAGCCGAGAATCGTATCTGGTTACTTTTGGCAAAAATTCATGTCCATAGCATAAATTCCTTAAAAACCGTAATTGCTCCCGAGGATCGAATCGATCTTCTCAAAAGTCGGATCAATCAAGCGAAAGAGTGGCTCAAAGATTCTGCGAATCCGGTTCAGAGAAGACAAGGGAGAAATCTCCTTCGAACTATTTCAATCCTTTACGAACACGAACCAAAAGAGCTTGCACAATTAAGTAAACAGGCAGCAACAATTTTGAATGACCCAAAAGCTAAAGAAAAATCGAAATCCCCATGATTGTTGAAACAGGGATTGTCTAAATGAGAACATGAGAATAATAATTTAGTAGAATCGCTAAAAGATCGTTGGTATAAAGATTCAAATTTCGAAGAATGGGAGATAGAGTCTAAAAAATGGATCGCACGAAAAGCAAAATTGCCTTTGAGGAAGCAAGAAAAGTGATACCTGGTGGGGTGAATAGTCCTGCCAGAGCCTTCGGAGCTGTGGGCGGAATCCCTATTTTTATCGAACGTGCCCATGGCCCCTTTCTCTATGATATTGATGGAAATAGATACATCGATTATATCGGATCTTGGGGGCCGATGATTCTGGGGCATGCCCATCCCAAGGTACTAGAAGTGGCAATCGAAGCAGCTCGGGGTGGGAGTAGTTACGGTGCGCCAACCTGCCGAGAAACCGAACTTGCGGAATTGATTTGCCAGATCGTCCCTGCGGTCGAAATGGTGCGCATGGTCAGCTCCGGAACTGAAGCGGTCATGAGTGCGATACGGGTAGCGCGAGGATATACGCAACGAGCAGTCATTGTAAAATTCGCTGGATGTTATCATGGCCATGTCGATTCCTTACTCGTTGCAGCAGGCTCTAGTGCACTCACGCATGGGGTTCCTTCTAGCCCTGGTGTACCAGAGGGGGCTACCCGAGATACCGTTGTTTTGCCTTACAATGATCTCGAGTCCCTACAAAATCTATTTCAACAAATGGGAGATCGGATTGCCGCAGTAATCCTCGAGCCTGTCGTAGGCAACATGGGATTAGTGATTCCCTCGAAGTTGTTTCTCGACTCGTTGCGCCGGCTCACAAAAGAGGCCGGTGCATTATTGATCTATGACGAAGTAATGACTGGATTTCGGTTAGCGCTTGGCGGCGTACAAGAATTATTCCAGCAAAGCCCAGATTTGTCTGTTTTCGGTAAAATTATTGGAGGTGGGTACCCTGTCGGAGCTTATGGGGGCCGCCGAGAAATTATGCAAAAAGTAATGCCCGCAGGCCCCGTTTTCCAGGCAGGGACTTTATCTGGAAACCCTGTAGCCGTAGCCGCTGGACTTGCAACTCTGCGTGAACTGCAACGAACATCTCCTTTTGCTTATCTAGATAAATTGGGGGAACAGCTCGAAGTTGGGATTAAACTGATCTTGCATGAATTGAAGTTGCCATATCAGTTTAATCGGGTCGGAAGTATGTGGACTCTTTTTTTTACGGATAAGGCGGTGATTGATTTGGAATCTGCTAAGTCCAGCGATACCGATAAATTCTCTCAATTCTTCTGGAGGATGATGGATCAAGGGGTCTATTTGCCTTGTTCCCAGTTTGAGGCAGCATTCTTATCCGTTGCTCATACTCCAGAGATAATTGAGCAAACATTGAAGGCGGTACGAACGGCATTGGTAGATAAGTAAATCAATAGCTTCGCATTTTTGAGAATATATCTTATTGATGCCCAATTTTACATTCTTAAGCCCATTTTTCCGATCTAGAACCAAAATTCGATTAAAATTTCTATACTTCCGTATATTACTCCAAGTGTCACGAACAGGAATATCAGAATAAGCTGGAGTTCACGCCACTCAGAAGATTTTTTAAAATCTATGCTAATTCGTGAATAAACCAATAACACAATGATAAATATCAACAATATCGCTAAATCTACTAAGCCTAAATATCGATACCAGGAAAAACTAAATATGGAAAGAATTCTCCTGCAAATCATGTTCATTTTCCTGCACAGAGTTCTAGCTCTTTAACAGTTCCTCTGTTTTCGTAATTCTTCAAAAATTATTCATCGTCAATGATTAAAGAGGATCGGATCATATTAAAAGCGATTTGAATTGTTTCTTCTTCATTTTCAGCAGCTTGTGCGAGGAGAAAAAGAGAACCGTTTTGGAGTTGAAAACTTCTAGTCCAGCATAGAATAGGAATGTCCGAAGAAAAAAAATCGATATCGTAGCCGTAAGCAACCTGATTTGCTATCGATTCTACTGTTGCTTCGGCTACTAGATCGGGATAATCCTGTTTTAGAGTTTCTAAAGATTGATCAACAATTTCATGAGGAAGCGATTCTTCTGAAATTAAGGTTAATATAATAAACGCGGTATGATTACTTTGAAATGAAGTGGTCCATTCAAAATCGTCCCCTTCAATTTCACAAAGCCAATCGTTTGGATAGTCAAAAGATATTCCTGATCTGGAGAATCTACTCATATTTTCCTGATAATAATTGTTTTGTTTCTGCTCGCCTCATTTTACCTAGCCTTAATTGTACTATTTATTATATCTCGAAACACAGGATTTAAAGGTATTATTGGTTGGTTTCTATGAATTAATTTAAGCGAACCTATTGCCAAAAACGGACTCGAATTAGATAATAAACAAAGATGTTAATCGAACTTTTTCGATGAAATTTAACTTTCCAAAGGTGATTTGATCTTAGAAAGAACATTCAAATGAGAACTTAGTTGAGTTCTTCTGATGAGTATTCCAATGAGTGGTCAATGATCAAGTCAATATTTAGGTTGTTAAACTGATTGGGGCTGTGGCGAAATGGTAAACGCACAGGATTTAAAATCCTGTGAGGGCAACCTCTTGTGGGTTCGAGTCCCACCAGCCCTATCTTTTTATGGTTATTTTCATTTTCATCACTCATTACATTCATTTCATCACTCATTACATTCACTCACCTTTCACCATAAAATTTGCTATAAAAGCGGAATAACTAATTAAATTAGAGGCTCGATTTTCAGATCAAAATGATCATCGACAATGGATTGTTACATCCCTTTAAATCACTCCAATTTGAATTCGATGTTGACTTAGTCAAAACTGGTTTTCAGAACGAACGATAAAATGCCGTAAAGTAATTATTGTCTACTTTAAGTTTATGTAATCTGATCTAGGTTAAATCTCTTTGAGAAAATATCGCTAGCTACCTATGATAATAAGGTAAATGGTGAAAAAATATTCATTTTCGAAATGCAAATTACTTCAAAAATTCAAAAAAATAATCAAAAAATGATTTTTTGTCTTGAAGTGATATTCTAAAAAAGTTATCATGATTTATAAAAAAGGAATTTATTTAAGATAATAGTTTATAATTATTAAAATTCTTCGCTAAATTAAGGCTTTTTCATTCTTTTATTATAAATTTCCTTTTATCTTACTTAATAAAAGAATACTAAGTATTTACTTTTTAAGAGACGATAAAACTATCAATTAAATATCTTAACTTCTAAATAGTTAATAAAAATGTAAAAACTGATAATAGGACTCTTCTATGAAATTAATTAGAACTTTTACCTTCTCATCCTATTTCCGTAGTAAAAAATCTCATTTATTTTATTTAAGAACTCAAAAAAAATCGAATGCATTCACATTAATTGAATTGTTAGTTGTAATAGCGATTATTGCCATATTAATAGGTTTGCTTTTACCTGCCGTACAAAAAGTCCGAGAAGCAGCTGCGAGAGCTAAATGTCAAAACAATCTTAAACAAATT
>JAKBAI010000193.1 GCA_021809185.1 Planctomycetota bacterium | reverse complement strand
GTTTCCGGATACTTTTCTCGGTCATTCCAAGGGGAAGGAGCTGCAACAATATCTATACAGTGGGCAGGGCAAGCAGTCGCACACATATAACACGCAACACACTTGACTCGATTTTCGGTATCCCGGTTCAACCGGTGCACTCCACGATAATTTCCAGGAAGTTCAGGTTCTTGTTCAGGATATTGTTCTGTAACCTTTTTTTGAAATAGATGGCGTACGGTCGTTGTTAATCCTTCAGTAACAATCGGCAAATAAAGTTTTTCCCAAAAACCCATCTTGGGTTCTTGCACCCATCGAACTTTTTTTGTTTGCTTCTCCATAAATTCCTCAAAAACTTATTTTAGTTTTTTACTCTCTTGAGTCTATTAAAATCAAGAATTACCTTCGTAATCCGGCCCTAGAGTATAAGAACCGAGATAACAGCATTTCTCACAATCAAATAACTGAATATTACGAGGAATTCCTCATATTCATCATGAGGAAAATACTATCAGCTAGGTGAACTAGGACTTAATTTCCCTGTTTCTCCAGTCGGATCCATATTGATTCGAGAGGATGGAGAAGAACTCCTAGATAAAGAATTCGACTCAAATCGAATCTGGATCAGAACCCCTCCGGCAAGAATCATGATCGATGTCAGGGTAAGAACCCATTTAGGGGAATGATACTCGAGAGCGATCATCACACATAATAAATTCAACAGCGCAAGAGGGATCATTTTCTTCCAGGCAAGACTCATAAGTTGATCGAATCGAAATCGCGGGATAGTCCAGCGAACGACCATGTAAAGCATTATAAATGCACCTGTTTTCGCTGCTAGAATCAAAAATTTGATAATCGTTCCAGTTAACCCTTCTATATCGTTCAATCCAGGGAAATGCCAACCCCCAAAAAATAGGATAGCCATGAGAAAGCTAGTAGTTACCATGTGGATATATTCCCCTGTGAGGAAAAGACCCAACTTCATACTACTATATTCCGTGTGATACCCACCCACCAGCTCTTGCTCTGCTTCTGGAAGATCAAAAGGTAAGCGATTTGTTTCCGCAAATACGGAAATCATAAACAACAAGAAGGCTAAAGGTTGATAAAGGATGAACCAACCATTGCTGGATTGCCAAGCAATCATCTTTTCTAAGTTTAAGGATCCCACGAACAGAACCAACCCCAGAATCGACATTCCAAGAGGGATTTCGTAACTAATAATCTGAGCAGAAGAACGAATTGAGCCTAACAAACTATATTTATTATTTGCTGACCAACCTCCTAAAATCACTCCATAAACCGCCAAACTTCCAATCGCGAAAGTAAAGAGCAAACCGATATCTAACCCAGGCGCAATGGCAAAGGTATATTGTTGTTGATAGGTTTCTTTTTGATAATTAAACTCTTTCAATGCCTTTTGATCATTCATCCATTGAAAAAGTGCACTTTCATCCGCATTGAGGGCAACCACAGGCACAGGAGCAGGAGTGGCAGGAGTTGGACCAAAAGGGACAATCGAAAACGCCATCAGAGCCGTAGCAATAGCTACACCGGGGGCTAAAACGAAAAATAATTTATCGACATGTTTGGGAATAATTTCTTCTTTAAGGAACAGCTTGAGACCGTCTGCCATTGGTTGTAATAAACCAAATGGGCCAACTCGGTT
This sequence comes from Planctomycetota bacterium, assembly GCA_021809185.1. Classification (GTDB taxonomy): domain Bacteria; phylum Planctomycetota; class Planctomycetia; order Gemmatales; family Gemmataceae; genus JAKBAI01. The sequence goes on along the minus strand of JAKBAI010000193.1, from coordinate 8,340 downwards.
TGGTCCCAGTCGATCTTGAACGTAAGCGGATACTTTCCGCTCCAACAAGACCAGATACGCAACGCTTCCCATGATGGTTCCAATAACCACCACAATTATCAATAGTGTGTATAGCAAACTAAAACTTACCATAATACCAAGTTATTTATGAATTCTGGCCAATCTTGTCCTATGGTTCGACCAATTTTTTTTAAAATTTCGATAAATATCATCATTTACTACTTCGGGTGTTAGAAAAATAACGCGATCGTGCGATTTTTTCTCAGAAGAGGGTTTTTTTCCCCCTCTAACTTTGGTAAATGGTTATTAAACTCACAAAGGACAACTTCTATATTTTAATGAAGTGCTGCTATCGAAAGTTGATAATCGATGATGATAACTTCAAAAGGCTCTTGACTAGACTTAGATTTGAAGAAGTTGAGTAGTTTTCATTATTTTAGTTAGGATGTAACTTTTTTTTAGACTCGATCTCCTGATCGTTTCATAATTCAATTTGAGATGTTTAATGACCCAAAATGAACCTCGAAAAGTCGATTTATGACATCCCAAGAGCAATTAGGGAGAAGTAAAAAGCAGAAATAGGAAAAAGAAATAAGAAAAATTTGAATACTCTCTCGCTTTCTGCGAATTCACTGGTATAAAGTTCCCCAAACCGAGTTTATTTAACAACATTGTTTTAATGAGAAAAATAGAGGTCTCTTATGTCAAATGATCCAACAATGCCTGCACCAGGGTCTGCTGCACCAGGATCAACACCTGGAAGCCCACATGGAGTAGCTCACTCCCATTCCATAAAATCGGCACTTCCACTAGAAGTTCGCTTATATAGCCATTCGGGGCTTTTCTATTGGTGGCCACTTTGGTTTTTTGGGTTTATTTTCGCGATATGGACATATATTGATGGTCATCGCATGGTAATTTTGCCCGCAGATTCGACAATCATTAAAACAGCAGGGGGCGAATTTGAAATTAAAGTGACTGGGAAAGCATATCGACTTGAAAAAGAAATAGAAAAAACAGATAAAGAGGGGGAATATCGTGCAAAAACTCGGGTTGCTCGATCCGCTGCGATTGGTCCTCTCTATATTTTTATTCTAATTTTGGTCATTTTAATCACCAACGTTCAACTTCGAGGATTATGGTCCGTTTTGACTGTTTCTTTGATGGTTGTTGTTGCTCTGGTTGTAAGTTTATTTGATATGTGGGAATCGCTGCTGGAAAACTTGGGTCATCTGCACATCTTCATTAATCTCGCCGGATATCTCTTTTTGGGGATTGTCGGTCTAGCCATTTGGCTTATTGCCGTATTTTTCTTTGATCGCCGGAAATATATGATTGTCACCTCTTCCGAAATTCGAGTTTGCGAACATATTGCTGGTGGAGAAAAGATTTATGATACGACAGGGATGACTCTGGAAAAACAGCGAAATGATTATTTCCGGCATATCTTCTTGGGATTGGGTACGGGGGATATTATTGTTCGAACTTCAGGCGCGGATCGCCACGAAATCCCCATGCTGAATATTACTTTTGCCGGTAAAAAAATTAAACAGATTGAAGAAGTTATTCGAAAACGAACTATTCTTTCTTAATTACCTATCTTAATGAAACTGATTTTTTGTGATTATGTCGATGAATAGAACTAATTTTTTAACTTAGTTTGCGTTTATTTGGCAATGGGAGGTGAGTATCTTCATGAGTACTCATCTCCAAACCTTTTGTAAATTTCCCAATTTTTTGATTTAATACAAATTAGGTATTTCAATTTTCGAACTTCATTTCTTTGATTTTGGATTCCCTGAAATATAGTTTCAATATGTATCCTAATTTAAATGGAGATTAATTTATTAGCAATTTAATGGAGTTTTTTGATTTTCCTCTCGCCGATTGCAAACCCAAACTATATATTAGCTTTTTGAAAAATATGAATATAGTTGATAGGATAAAAACTAAACACTGAATTTTGCTTCTTTGTTTTAGCGAAATTATTCTATTATAAAGATGTTGTTAGCGAAATAAGCTCTCAAAATAAGCTCTCAAAATTCGGTAATTGTGTTGAGATATTAAGATACGATACTATTATTCTTGTAATATTTTGAGAATGAATAAGTTTTAAGTAAAGACTAAGTTTTAACCTTAACTAGAATAATTTGGAGCGAAAATACAAATGGCAAAAAAAAATAAAACAAATAGAAGTCTCAAAAAACGATTCAAAATAACGGGTACTGGAAAACTAAAACGAAATAAGAGTGGGAAACGCCATTTAAACTCCCATAAAACAGGCAAACATATTCGAAGATTAGGAAAAGCGGTCTTCGAAGTAAGCAAAACCGCAGATAAGATCATTGAAGCCATGGGTGGTGCATAACTTAAAATTACTATAAACTAGGTTATTTTCTATTCTTTACAAATAGATTTTGGCCTTAAATTGAATCAACAATTCAGATACTTGGAGATATATAAACTATGGTTCGCGCTCGAAGCGGTAAAACAGTTTTACGCAAACGTAAACGTACTCGAAAACTTACAAAAGGTTTTCGTTTATCGCGGCATAATTTGTATCGTCAATCTTTAACGACGCTCATTCGTGGTCGTAAATATGCTTTCCGTGATCGCCGAGTGCGAAAACGTGAGTTTCGTCGATTATGGATTGTTCGAATCAATGCCGCATGTCGTATGCGAGGATTGAGATATTCTCAATTCATTGCCGGTTTACAGCACGCTATGGTTATTTTGGATCGTAAGAGCTTGAGTGAAATTGCTATCCACGATCCTGATACGTTCACGAAACTAGTCGAGATTGCAAAAAATCATCAGCCTATAGGCTTGAAATAATTAGGCTTGAAATAATTAGGCTTGAAATAATTAGAGAAACTTTTTGGGATGTAATATACTCTTTCTGTTTCATCAAATTAGTTTAAAGTTCAAGTTTGATAAAAGTCGCATTTAATCCGATAAGAAATTATTTTTAATTCTTATCGGATTTTTGTTTTATTTTCCTATTAAAATTCATTTTTTTAATAACCTTCTCCAATATTTTCGCAGAGAAACTTATGAAAGTGATTAAGCAGCTTGCATTCTCATTTCCTTCTGTTGAACTCATCTTATTATTTCGTATTACTAACTAAAATTAATTCGAGAATCGATAACAAAACCTAAACTTTGTATAGAAGAAAGAAACCATGGCAGAGCCGATTCTATTCAACGAATGGACTCAATTAGAAAACAAAGCATTAACCCAACTATCGAGCTGCACCATCGAAGCAGATCTGCAAAAATGGCATACGCAATATTTTGGAGATAAAGGGGAGGTCAATCAATCGTTAAGAAAAGTAAGCACTATACCCCCAGCAGAGCGGAAATCTTTTGGCCAAGAAGGAAATCGGATCAAAGAAAAATTAGCAAGAGCCTATGAAACCACATTACGAGAACTACAAAAGAAAGCACTCCTTGCCGATTTGAACTCTGCGCCTTTGGATGTTACTATTCCAGGTAGATACTGCCCTCAAGGTAGATTGCACCCAGCAACTCAGGTAATGCGAGAGATAGATTCGATATTTCGAAGCATGGGCTTTCAGATTTATCGGTCTCGAGAAGTAGAAACCGACGAGATCAATTTTGAATTGCTCAATATGCCACCACACCATCCAGCACGGGATATGTGGGATACCTTCTTTACGACCAATCCAGGGGTCATTTTGCGGACCCACACTTCGCCTGGGCAAATCCATGTAATGCGAAAACTCTGTCCTAATCCCATTCGTGCAGTTCTTCCGGGGATGTGTTATCGCAAAGAGACGATTACCGCTCGAAGTGAAATTCAATTCGAACAGGTAGAAGGATTGGTTATTGGCCCTAACATCACTTTTACCGATCTCAAAGGAACGATCACGACGTTCGCCCGTAAGCTTTTTGGAAAAGAGCGTCAAATTCGAATTCGCTCTAGCTACTTCCCTTTTACCGAACCAAGTATCGAAGTCGATATAGATTGGCCTAAAGAGGATCCAAACGCCGATCGATTGACCAAAGGCACTGGCTGGTTGGAAATCATGGGAGCAGGGATGGTTCACCCGACAGTTCTTCGGAACGGTGGGTACGATCCAGATCAAGTAAGTGGCTTTGCCTTTGGGCTTGGTCCTCAAAGAATAACCATGTTGAAATACGGAATTGATGACATTCGTCTGTTTTGGGCTAACGACTTTCGCTTCTTGAAACAATTTTAATAAAGGCACGCATTATCTTTTAATGCGTGCCTTTATTTTTTACTTTAAATCTTGAATGATAAAAAACTAAAAGCTCTGAATGTTGCTTACATTCAGAGCTTCAATTATTGTTAAAGTATATTTTGATTATATTCCAGAGTTCCCACTAAACCCGATTTTACCACCAAAGCCACCTCCTTGGATTCCACCAAAGCCACCTGGAAAGCCTCCTTGAAACCCACCAAAACCACCCCCTTGGATTCCACCAAAGCCTCCTTGAATACCACCAAAGCCTCCTTGGAATCCGCCACCGATTCCCCCCTGAAAGCCGCCACCGATCCCTCCCAACATTCCGCCAAATCCCCCTTGGAAGCTTCCACTAAATCCTCCACCACTAAAACTTCCTCCTAGCATCCCACCAAACCCTGCTCCACTAAAACCACCAGAGAATCCTCCAGAAATTCCACCACCACTAAATCCCCCGGAGAAACCTCCACCCATTCCAAGTCCCCCTGAAAAACCACCACTCATACCGATGCTGGTTCCTATATATCCTACATTCGTTGATGGTGCTTGAACGATAGAGCCAAAAAATCCGACTCCATTTATTCCACTACCTCCCAGTCCACCTCCCTGAAACCCACCTGCTCCGCCTTGAAAACCACCAATTCCCCCTTGAATGCCTGTTGCCCCGCCCTGAATTCCTCCGCCACCTAACATTCCGCTAAACCCACCTTGAAAGCCTCCAAAGCCTCCTTGGAAACCGCCTCCAATACCCCCCTGGAAACCACCTAACATTCCACCTTGAAATCCTCCGAAGCCTCCTTGGAAACCACCTCCAATACCCCCCTGGAAACCACCTAACATTCCACCTTGAAATCCTCCGATACCTCCTTGGAAACCACCTCCAATACCCCCCTGAAAGCCACCGATTCCACCTTGAAAACCGCCTCCTTGAAAACCTCCACCTTGCATCCCTAAGCCCCCTTGGAAGCCATTTCCAAGATAGTTACCACCTAAACCACCAATCCCTTGATTGGCCCCCACAATTTGATTCCCGAACGCTGGTTGTATTGGATGCGGTGCAGAAGGAAAACCAGGCCGAAATTGGGCATACGATTTAGGCGAGCTGAAAAAATAGCTTACAACGGTTGTAAGGCACAAACAAAGCGCAGAAATTTTTAGTCCATTGAAAAACATGGCAATTCTCTCTTTCATTATGTAATTTTGGTTTATTTAATTCGTTTGATAGACAAGTTATTTTGGCTGTTTTGGTCGCCGATTAAGTGTTAATCTTTATTTCGTGACCTTTTCATTTCAGAATGTATTGCTCTACTATTTAGTCTCGTCTCTGCTTTTTTTCTTACAAAGGATTTCGAATTTTTTTAATTCGATCTATTTATCTTTCAAAATCCATCTTTTTTGATCTAGTTACCTGAAAAACGATCAAAGCTTTAATCTTTGCGCTGAATTTATCCAAATTAGAAAAAACCAAGGAAAGTCCATCCTTAAGCGTAAGAAGAACTCAACTGAATGGATATAACTCTTCACTATAAACAGGTCACAAGTCGATGAGGTCATGATGAACAATTATATTTCGTATCATCACTTTTTCTGAGAATCTAATCATTTGCTATCCGCTTCAATATGCTATTTCGAGCCAAATTACAAGGGCGAGTGGGGGGTGTTAACCCCCTGATTCTGAGAACATCTGGTGTGCAAGGATTTTGTAATTGCCCGGTGAACGCGGGCAAGAATCAGGGGACTCACGTCCCCCGCTCGTCTTGTCTCTCGAATTCTGCGATCCGCGAAGCTTCGCGAAGCGATCTGACTATACGTTTTCGATTGTCGAATAATTTCGGACTTAACGAATGCTAGATACTTTGAATTATTCAGAGAGACAATCCGTAAAACTTGGAGGTTTGCCAATAAAAATTGTCTTTGATTGATAGAGCGATTTTGTCGAAAACTAAAATTAATTAAGACAACCGATTTTCGAAAGTGAGAAAAAAAATACTCCGCATTGCAATGCAGAGTATTGAAGTCTTTCAAGTGGTAGAAATTAATAAACTAAAGAGACTACTGGCGGTTTTTTGTAACTCCTCCACCAGCTCCTGGCATCGGAGCACTGGGATTGTTGGGGTTCTGTCCCGGGGGAGCCATATTTGCTGGAGGTTGATTTTGGGTGGGTGCACCTCGAGGCAAGCCCCCTTTTCGTTGTCGAACCCTTTCTTTCAATTCGGAAGAAAGCCAAGGAATCCCTTTAGCATCTTTGCCATCGAGCGGTCCTGGTAGAGAGATCGGCAACGATTGTTTCCCAACAATAAGAGCATCATAACCAAGGATGGGATAAGGATTACCTCCAACAGCTATTTGAGCCGAAGAAAAAATATCTAAAAGAGAATATACCGTTCCTAATCGTTCCTTACTATCCCGATCAAGTAGCTTAATAAAATCGAGATTAGCTTCGTATAAATCCTCGGTTACTCGATCTAACTCTTGATCTCTTAGTTTTGGATAAAGCTCCAAAATTTGAATCCATAATTTGAAACCATCTTCGTAATATTTTTTCGCTTTTTCTTCTTCAATTGGATCATCACGATAAAAATGAGCGCTAAATAATGCTTTTCGAGCCGCCAAAGTGGTGGGATTGATTTCCACTTCCGACCAATCTCGGAAAGAACGGAAATTGGTTACATGAGCATTGGTCGTATAAGCACTGAGCTGTTTAGCAGCATCGTAGGATTCCATGAGTTCTTGATCATTTTTTTCTTCGGAAGTAGGCGGTGGTGGCAACCCTGCTCCGGGGGTTGCACCTTTAAGACCACAGTATAGATTCGCACGATTTTCTAATTCGGCGCGTCTTTCGGGGGTTAAATCAAGACCATATTGTTGTCCAAACTCTTTCCAACCGACATTGGCATCGATCCAAGCTTGATTCGAATATCCGGGATCGAGTGGGAAAAGTTTAACCTCCTCCTTAAACCATCGATAAGGAGAACCTTGCGGTTTACCTTCATCGACAATCCATGGTGTATTTTTGTCGAACCAGCCTTCGTTCATCAACCGTTCCGCATAGTACTGTTGAGCACGAGCACGATGTTGGCAAAAGATAACAAACATCGGTTTTCTAGGCACCCTATATTTAGTACGATCATACCCCTCTTCGGCAGGATTATTGATCGGTTTCCCTTGTGGAGGAGGAACGCAATCTAAGGAAAAGGCAAACCAGGCTCGACCAGCTAAATAGCCATCGCTGAGAGCGTCGTTGATCGGTTGATCAAAGGGGATTTCCTGAGTGGTACGGCCAAGATCGGGTAACACGGGGTATTGATCCAGTCGATCGGCTAAAATCTTCCCTTCTTTGAATCGATTAGGCAATTTCTGGTTTTGCTTGAGAAAATTGATAATATCCATGGGCGTTTGATAACGCAATGTCGAAAATCGCAATCGGCGAACAAGGGAAGGATTTTCTTCACAAAAGCGCTGGAATTCAGGATAATTGATCGATCGATCTGGATTGAGCAACCGGGAAGGATTACGTTCATCTTCTGGAATGCACGATAATTGCATGAGACAGCGAAGTGTATTGACTTTGTCGCTAACCCCGAATTTATTTTGATAGTAAAAGCCGATATTCCAACGCATATCTGGGCTACGTTTATTAATCGATTCTCCACGAGCTAAAAGGCTAATCCCGCGACCAATATAAAAATACATATCACTCAGACGATCCATCTCCACAGACACATTATAAGTTAAATTCCAACTCTGGAATAACCAAGGAGAGAGGAAATGCGGTTGCAGCTTGGTGATTGAATTGACGATCAACTCCAATTCGTTCCAAGCCTCTTTTTTCTGTTTTTCAATCGCCGCAAGCCACAGACCACAAATCGCCAAGCCACGAGAACCTGTCAACAATCGTCGAACAGCAGAACCTGTCAATTCAGATTCTCCCTGAGCGCGCTCGGTCAACTCCAGTTCTTCGGCTTTCCCTTGAATTGTCCATTTGGCCCCTGGACCAACATTGACAATCCCGCGTACAGCAAGGGTAACAACAAACAATCCGATCATCGAAAGAAGATAGATGATTTTTCTTCGAAACGCAAGCTGCTGACGATTTGAACTCATAACGACA
>JAKBAI010000192.1 GCA_021809185.1 Planctomycetota bacterium | reverse complement strand
GCTCCGTTTTGATATGTCGGAATACCAAGAAAAACATACGGTATCGCGTTTATTGGGTGCCCCGCCTGGATATGTTGGTTACGATGAAGGGGGCCAACTAACAGAGGCTATTCGTCGTAAACCGTATTGTGTTGTTCTTTTTGATGAAATTGAAAAGGCTCACCCGGATGTTTTTAATATCCTTTTACAAGTGATGGATGATGGGCGGGTAACAGATGGTCAGGGGCGCACGGTCGATTGCAAAAATACGATTTTGATTCTTACTTCGAATGTTGGTAGTCAGAAAATTCTCCAATATAAAGGACTTCATGTTGGTGAAATTTATGAGCGTATGAAACAGTCCGTTATGGATGAATTGCGAAAACAGTTCAAGCCAGAATTTCTAAATCGGATCGATGAAATTTCTGTATTTCATACCCTTACCGAAAAGGATCTTAAACAGATTGTCGATATACTGATCAGTCGTTTATCGCAACGACTTCAAGACCAGAGAATCAACATTCAGCTCACCGAAGCTTCTAAATCGTACTTGGTTCAGGTTGGCTATGAGCCTACCTATGGAGCTAGACCACTGAAAAGGGTGATCCAGCGTGAAATCGAAACTCTTTTGGCCAAATCGATGATTGCTGGGGAGATCAAAGAGGGGAATAAAGTCTGTATCGATACGAACAAGGATCGCACAGGATTAACGATCAAAGTTAATTAAAATAAATCTTTTGAGAGCGTTAAGCAGAAGTTTCATTTAGAGCTATATTAGCTAGATAGGAGATACTTCTGCTTAAGATTATTTGCAACCCAAATTTAAAGTCTAATTCAAAAAAGACGGTTCGATTATCTTTCAAACTTCGTTTTGGGTTGTTTATTTTTCTTTTGTTTGTAAAACAAAGGGCAACGTTAAGCCTTTTTGATCCTGGTATTTCCCTTTTTTATCGGCATAACTTGTTTCGCACATTTGATCTGCTTTAAAGAAAAGAATTTGGGCAATCCCTTCGCCAGCATATATCCTTGCGGGCAGAGGAGTTGTATTACTAATCTCTATGGTTACACGTCCCCGCCATTCTGGTTCGAGGGGTGTAACGTTAACAATGATACCACAGCGGGCATAGGTCGATTTTCCGACACAAACACACAGTATATCTCGAGGGATTTCTAAATATTCTACGGTTTCTGCTAGGGCAAAACTGTTGGGGGGAATTAAACACGAATCGGCTTCGACATCGATGAAAGATTTGGCATCGAATGCTTTCGGATCGACGATCGCGCAATGGGCATTCGTGAAGACTTTGAAATGTCTATCAACTCTTACATCGTATCCGTAGGAAGTTACTCCATACGAAATAACTCCTGGTCGGGCGAGCTGATCAGCAAACGGGACAATTTTAATTCTTTCCTTTATTTCCCAATCTGCCAGAATCCCGGCCATGTTTTTCCCTTCCATGATTGATTACTTTTTCTATGCTCTGATTTTCATAAATCGTCAGTTAAGCTATTCATAATTTAGGTTTTTTTCTGAATCGATTAAAAATTTTGAATCGCTTTGGTAATTATTGTATCAAACTCCTAATTCTACTAATCTTTAAACTAAATGGTTCTTATTCAAAAAAGATCATAATTTTTAATAAAGTGAACCCGCTGTTAATAGTTCACCTATTTTTAATAGAGATCTAATAAAGCTCCATTAAATATATTAGTAGTTTCTCGATTAAATTTAATATTCATATGAGGTTAAACTCGAGATTTAACGAATTAAAAGGATCTGTTTCTTTTAATTCCATTCGATCGCGTTTTGGAAAGTTTTAACTTTTACGAAAGGATTGTTTAAAATGAAGGTTGTTTCGATGGGCTTGTCTCATGTTCTTTCAGGATCTGTTTATTCCTTATTAAAATCTAGTCGCGCGCTAAAATTGGTTGGATTGGTTATCATGCTCTTTGTTGGAAAAACTACTATTTCCTCGATTCAGGCAGCGGAGAATCAATTTGTGCTATCCGGGGATAATTGTAAAATTGAATTTATTGGTTACAAGCCAACGGGGAAACACTCAGGCGGATTCAAGAAATTAACAGGATCAGCAATGGTTGCTGGGGATATTACTTCATTGAAACTGACCATAGATATCGACATGAATTCGCTTTACAGTGATGATACCAAATTAACGGGTCATTTAAAATCGCCAGATTTCTTTAACGTGAAAGAAAATCCTAAATCAAAATTCGTTTCTTCTAAAGTCGAAAAAACGGACTCAGGGTACAATATCGTTGGGGATTTGACAATAAACGGGAAGAGCAAATCGATTTCAATTCCCTCGATGATCGAAATTAAAGATGGCAATCTTAAAATTAAAAGTGACTTTAAAATCAATCGAACTGATTTTGGAATAACCTATGGCAAAGGGATTATCAATAATGAGGTTGATCTGAAAGTAAATGTTTCTGCTTCGAAGTAGTTAACAGATAATCGCCCAGATAGATTTTACTCCAATGGTTTGTGGGATTTAAGCGAAGTACCGGATGGAACTTTGATTGTCGTTAAAGATTTATTCGAATCGAACTAATTTACGATTTCAGAGTTGTTCTGGTACTTCCTTCTGAATTAAATATAGGAACTTAGGGGAAGGATCGAGTATTCGATTTATTTATTATTTTCTGTGTGCGTTGATTGGAATCATATTCATCGGGGGCATTTTCTCTGTTTGAACTCGAACCATTTATTCTTTATCGAAAATAAGATTTTTTACCAAATCGAGATAATTCACAAAGCTGTTGCTTAGAATCAAACTATTAGCAAAGATTTAATCACTTGAAATCTTTGCTCAAATGGGGAATACGAAAGAAGTTTAATTAAGCTATGCCTCACTTTTTAATCAATCAGGCAGTCGAAAAGCTTCCATTTGTTTTGCACTGTTTCTTTCTTCCTGCGTTCTTTTTTGTCATACTCCTCTCTATTTTCGGCAAAAAGCACAAATCGAAATTGCTTTGGATTAGTTTAATAGTTGGGTGGTATTTCGTAAATCAAAAATATGATTTGATTCCTCTATTGCCCGAAAAATCTGTCTATCATTGGTTTCTTTGGATTATTACGAGTTTTTTGTTATTGCAAATGATCGATCAGAAATTAGCTGATCGGTACCCCTCTCATAAGGGAGTCATCTCTTGGCTGATCAGTTTGGTTTTTGTTTGTGTTGCAGCTCGAATCCAAACGGGGTATGTCAGCGAGGATTTCACACCGTTGAAAAGGGCGGTCTGGATGATTCTGATGATACTCCATTTTATAGTTTGGAAATTGGCGTTAGAAACTAGGTTAGGTAACTCGAGCTTTTTTGCTTCTGCCTTTCATCTCAGTTTCAGTATATTGCTTTCAACCGTTGTGATCATTTATTCACACAGTGCAAAATTAATGGACATTGCACTATTGCCCGGTTTCGCTCTGTTGTGGATGAGCCTTTTACAGATCATAATCCCGGCACTAAATTTTAATAAGGAAACTATCTCTTTCTCTCTCTTTTTACCCGGCATAATGCTAGCGACTTCTGAGCTTTCGTACAGTGAAATTCCTAGCTCAATTTATCTGCTAGTTGCAGCAAGCCCATTAGGTGTTTTTATCTATTGGCTCTTCCTCAATCGAAAGATTCCTGTTTTAGGATTTTTATCTTCGATTTTTACCCCCTGGCAGCTATGTTTGATCATCATTTCCTTACCCTTAGGAATCGCTATTGCGGTTGTATTCCAAGTAGAGAGTTTGCTCGATCTGGGTGACAACATCTGAGAGTGAATCCATCGATAGAATCCATCGAGAATAGACAAAAAAATATTTTCACTTGTCTTTTTTTTTGAATTACCCATAATACAACTTTCCTAACTTCTGATATTTCAAGAACCGATTAGAAACAGGTTCTGTAAATGAGAAAGTCAGGTTTGAGATGAAATTAAGTCTACGCAAGATTGCTGAGTACTTTGGAGTTTCTGAAAGTACGATCTATCGATGGATCGATCGCAAAGGATTGCCTGGAACTAAGCTTTATGGGGAATTTAGAACTAATCCTGTACAATTATTAGAGTGGTCGATTCTCCAGCAAATACCGATTTCTCCTCAGGTTTTCAATCACTGTTCCAGTGATCAACATTTCAATCAAAGAAAAGTAGGACATCAAATTCGTGAACTAGATCGCTTGGATCAAGCTATTGAGAACATGCACGAATATCAGCGAATAACGACAGAATCCCCTCGCAAAAACTATGAAACTCTCCTAAGCACTATTTTTAAAAATGGTGCGAGCAAAGATGATCAGACCGATCCTGGTTCTTCGATTGTCAATCCGAGAGACAATAGGATAAGGGATGAATTAGCAACGGTATTAACTCTTCGGCATGGAGACCGTAATAAAACCGCGTGGATCGAATATAAAAACATTCGGTTGCCGCATCCTAGGTATCCTTTATTGGTACCAGAAAAGCAATTGTTAACGATTATCATCAGGGACAAATCGAAAGTGAATGAGCCTTATTGCGCGACAAAGAATCACGCGGTGGAGAATATTCCTACATCGCTTTTGTTGATCACCCCGAACATGACTTCTTATCTCGCTTGGTTGAGTCGCTGGTATTATGCAATAAGCGATTCCCGTTTTTATGAGGTGTTGATCCATGGAGGCGATTGCCGCGAACTGCAAGCGGAGGCGCGGAGGATAGAATCGTTATGGTGCAGCTCGAATTCCTCTTTTTTGGGTCACTAACAGAGGATAAACTATTATGATCAGTTTTACAGTTGGTGTTTCATTATGGTTTTGCACTATACTCCTGATGACGATGGTTATCCTTTTGGCTAAAAGAATTCATTGTTTGTTGATGCAGGCAATGGTTGGCTTATGGCTGGCGGGGAGTTTATTCATTTTACCCGTGTTGGCATTGACGATCTTGACAGGGGAGCCATTGAAGTTTTCCTTGAATATTTTACCGATACTGGATCTTCAAGCAGAATTCGAATTAAATCCTGTCAATAGTTTTTTCTTACTTCCGGTCTGTTTACTTGCTCCATTTCTCCTTTTGAGTTTAGTCGGTTATGTGGAACGAAAAAGATTCATCGGTGTCGAAAATTGGTTGATTTTATCTTTTCTTGCAACCATATTGGCTATCTTGGTGGTATTATTGTCACAAAATGCCATTGTTTTTTTAATGGCATGGGAATGGATGACCCTCTCTGCCTATGTTTTGATCGTCCTATCAGTAAAATTAGATAAAGAGGTTACTCCAACTTGGAGTTTTCTTGCTTATGGGCAAATAAGTGGTCTAAGTTTGATGATTCTATTTTTGACCATGTATGCAGAAAATCATTCTTATTCTTTCGGAGTCTGGCATAAAAATACGCAATTGCGAGCTGCATTATCTCATCATCTCATTTATCTTTGTGTGCTTATTGCCTTTGGTGCCAAATGCGGGTTATTCCCTATGCATCACTGGTTGCCGATCACCTATAAGTTAGGTCACGGAATCTGTCCAGCTTTATTTTCGGGAATAATGAGTAATCTCGGTATTTACGGTTTTTTATTTTTCACAACGATGCTGGGATCGCCACCATCTTGGTATTTGTGGGCCTTAATGATTTTAGGACTGATAAGCGGTTTATGGGGGATCGCTTCCTCTTTTAGAACTACCACACTTCGAGGTGTTTTATCGTTTAGTAGTATGGAAAATTTTGGCCTTATGGTCCTGTTGATCGGCTTATCCTTTTATGCGGTTGAGATTCATCTCCCGAAATTGCAAATCTTTAGCTTAGTAAGTTTGATGATCCTTCTAATATCGCATAGCGTAAGTAAAGTAATCCTATTTTTGGGAGTGAGTTGGGTTGAAGAACAGACCGGTAAAAGCAAATTGGATCAGCTCGGCGGTTGGATGAAGAAATCTCCTTGGATTGCTGGTTTAATGTTCCTCGCCGTTATTAATTTAGTAGGATTGCCGCCATTCTGTCATTTTTTAGGAGAATATCTTCTCGTGGTTTCTGCTTTCGAGGCAATCCAGATCGTTTCCGGTGTGGGAAATTCCTTGTTATTAGCCATTGTTGTTATTATGGTGATGATAAGCACTCTTAATAGTGCCGCAATGTCTCGAATGTTCGGGATTAGTTTTCTTGGAGTCGATCGCAGCACCTCCAAAGACAGCACCTCCAAAGATACCAACTCGAAAGATAGTCAAAATATCGAGGAATCGATCTCGGAATCATTCATAAGCCAATATAGTGAAAAAAAATCGACTATTTGGATTAGTATCCCGCTATATTTCATAAGTGCATTTTTAGTGATTCTGAGTTTATTGCTGCCGATTTTATTAAATCAATTTTTGAATATTATTTATTATTTTTCCGGGTCTTTAGTTGATGGTGACTTTATGAGGATTTTAGGTCAGGCTCAGGATCTGCTAGTCAAGCTTTTCGTAGTAAACATTTTATTTTTGATCCTTATAGGTATAATATTTGGATTTCGAACGTGGGTACTTAAAACAAAAACGATTGCGAAGGGTCCAACCTGGGATTGCGGTTTTGCTCAACCCGAGGCACGAATGCAGTATACCAGTGGTTCATATATTGAACCTTTTTCGAATCTTGCAGGTCCGCTTATCGGCATTCAAAAAGAAATTTCGCCCATTCTGGAAGCATTCCCAGAGCGCAAACCCAGACTACGCTTGAAATATAATGATATTACAATCGAGTATATGCTAGCGCCGCTGATACTTTCGCTTCAGTATTTAGCTAAGCGGGCGAAAAAATTACAGAACGGCCGTTTGAATATGTATGTTCTCTATATCGGCATTACGATACTTGTTTTACTTGCGTGGGTAATTGTGAGCAACTGATGATAATAAGTATATTCCATTTGCTTCTGTGCTGGCTAGGATCTCCTCTCCTATTAGGAGTGATCCAGCGAACCAAGGCTAAATTGGCAGGCAGGCAAGGGCCGCCACTTTTGCAAAATTATTATGATCTCTGGAAGCTCATGCACAAGGGGGCGGTTTTCAGCGACTCGACGACGATTTTGTTCAGGTTAGCTCCTGGAATAAGTTTAGCATCTCTATTGACAGCAAGTCTACTACTACCATTTGGCCAAAGTGAAGCAGTAATTTCATTTGCTGGCGATTTTATATTGTTTGTTGCCTTACTTGCTCTATCTCGATTAATGATGATCATTGCGGCACTGGATACGGGATCGGCGTTTGAAGGGATGGGGGCGAGCAGGGACATCATCATTGCGATGTTGACAGAACCGACGTTGATGCTCACCGTAGCAACGCTGGCAAATGTTGCCTCGAAAAGCGGCTTTTCTCCTACCGGTTTAGAAAAAGAATTTCTGTCTTTGTCGCTATTTCATACGGCGATTACTTTAGAAACATGGTCTCAAAGTGGCATCGTCCTGTTACTTCTCCTAATGCCACTATCCGTCATTTTACTAGCCGAAAATGCTAGGATGCCTTTTGTAGATCCCTCAACCCATTTAGAATTGACGATGGTCCATGAAGTGATGGTTCTAGATCATAGTGGACCAGATCTGGGTCTGATCCAGTACGCGCAGATGATTAAATTTTGGTTACTTGGATCATTATTCATCGGTTTGAGTGTGCCATTCCGGACAACGGTTCCACTTTTGGACACAGGGATCGATTTTATCGCTATGATCGGTCTGGCGATTGCCATTGGCATTATTGAATCGAGCAGTGCAAGGATTCGTTGGCAGCATTTTCCTCAATTACTTATCTCGGCAATGATGTTGGCGTTAATGGCCTTCGTTCTGGGATTAGAAGGGATAATATACAAATGAATCGTGTGATCGATTTTTCTTTGCTTGCTCTCGTGTTATCGACCATCTGGATGATGGGATCGTCGCGGTTAATTACCGGCATTCGCGTGCTCATATTCCATGGGTATATTTTTGCTTATTTGACACTTATCTTGGGCGAAGGGACGATCGATTTGCGAATTGGTTTCATTGCTTTATTTAACTGGATGACAAAATCTTGGCTGGTCCCCCATCTATTGATTCGGGCCATGCGCCGGACAGAAATCCGTGCGGAACACAAACCGATTCTTAGCTATCTTACCAGTATTGTATTGAGCGTTATTATTTTCTCGTTTAGTCTGTGGCTTCTAGCTCCGGAACGTTTACATTTTCGACAGCGGTTGCCATCGAATATATTCTTACCGACGGCCATGTTTTTAATTTTATGCGGATTATTACTTATCATCGCTCGTTCCAATGCTCTAATGCAAGTTATCGGTTATCTGACGCTAGAAAATGGGGTAATTCTCACCGGCTTGGTATTAGCTCGGGATGAACCGCTTTTGCTCGAGATGGGTATATTGATTGATATACTTGGTGTCGTTTTTATCATGGGCATCGTCATTTTTCATATTGGCAGAACCTTTGAATCGATTGGAGTTGAGCAATTAACATTGCTAAAAGATGATTAATGAAAAAAAATAGATATAGACTTTTTTAGCGAAATAGAAATGAGTCGATAATGCTTTTGCTGAGTTTTTTAATTCCACTGATCATGGGGGTTGTCTCTTTTGTACTTCCTCGGCGATTTCCATTCCGGTATTGGCTATTACTAGGGGGAATGGCGAATCTACTTTCTAATATAGCAATAGGACTGGGTTGGCCAAAGTCAGCGGACTCATGGTTTGAAGGATATATCGCCTTGGATTCCTGGGGACTACTGTTCCTGCTCATCTCTTCAATCGTCTTCTTCTTTGTATCGATTTATGGTCTAGCCTATCTACGGCCACACGCAAAGATCGAGACTCCAACTGGAAAGAATAACGAAAGCGTTACACATTCTCGGAGAGGCCACCAAGGCGATGTTCTTATAAACAACGATCATAGGAAAAGTACTTCTCAAGGAATATTTACCGGATGTCTATTTCTGTTGCTATTCGTCATGACGGTTATCACCAGTTGCCAGCATCTAGGCTTATTATGGGTATTTCTCGATGCGACAACATTTGCGAGTGCCCCTTTGATCTATTATCATCGCCACCATCGCTCTTTGGAAGCCACCTGGAAATATGTTATCATCTGTTCTGTTGGAATTGTGTTAGCCCTGGTGGGGGTATTTTTGCTTAGCGCGGCTAAGCCGGAATCTGAGCATGGCAAAATCTCGATGACTCTAACGGATTTACGCCAACATGCTCAAGAACTCGACCCTAGCTTTTTAAAGGTAGCGATTGTGTTCTTTCTCGTGGGCTATGGAACAAAAATGGGCCTGGCACCTATGCACACCTGGCTCCCGGATGCGCATAGCGAAGCCCCATCCATGGTTTCCGCGCTATTTTCTGGGGCATTGCTCAATATGGCTTTTCTAGCCTTGATCCGAACCCATCAGATTGCGATCGCTGCAAATCAGATCGAGTTCAGCCAAAATCTGTTTATGATTTTTGGACTCTTCTCTTTAGTTGTTGCTCTATTGTTTATCATTCAACAGAAAGATTTCAAGCGTCTTTTAGCTTATTCTAGTATAGAACATATGGGAATTCTAGCGCTCGGAATCGCTTCTTCGTCCACCTTTGCCACCGGGTTCCATGCTTTGAATCATTCGCTTACTAAAGTGAGTCTTTTTATCTGTGCCGGTATGATTTTAACTCAGTATCGCTACAAACTTATTTTTATGGTGCGAGGCTTGTTGCATAATCAGCCTATTTTGGGACTTTCCTGGTTCTTGGGTTTTCTGGTCATCACCGGGGTTCCTGGAAGCGGAGTCTTCGTAGGCAAATGGCTAATTATTAGCTCGCTCTTTGCACAAGGTTTTTATTTAATTGGATCCGTCGTTTTAGTGATCTTATCTTTATTGTTTATCGGCATGGGTTATCTCTATTTACAGATGTTGTTACAACCGGATTTAAAGGAAAAGGCTTTATTCAAGAGCTTGGAAGATAAGAATCCGAATGCTGATTGGCAGAATCACTCTCTTATGTACTATCTCCCGCTGGTAATTCTATCCCTGGTTTTTGTAATGGGTTTTTATCTGCCAGA
>JAKBAI010000191.1 GCA_021809185.1 Planctomycetota bacterium | reverse complement strand
CTTTCAAGAAGTCATGTCCCTATCTTTAGGGCCTTTGAATCCATAAATAATATTCGCGATAACGAGAACAGCTAGGACCAAAATGGCAGTTAAAACAGTAGAATAGCCATATAGCAATCGGCGAAAACCGGACATTTGCCGCTCTTGTCTACGCAAAGGCTGCGAGGCAACAAACATTAAAAGCATACTAGCGAACCAACCAAAACTGGCCAGAATAAATTCGCGCCCTTCGCGAACTTTCCCCTGCTCCAACCATTTCAACAACCCATCCTGAAACTCAAAGATCAAAAATACGCAAGCAATTGCTGAAAATAGACCGGTACCCCCTAATAGCAATAAAACCAGATAAATGGCATTGTAATACCTCGCTTCCGTCAAGGTTTTCCCGGTTGATGTTCCATCCAACAAATAATTCGACTCATTCATCGCCTGGATTCGCTGATTGACCCCCAAAAACAAAAACAACAAGGAGAGCACACAGGACCAAATAAAACCAACTAAGTAATCGTTATGAATATCATTTGTTTTAATTGTTTTGGTTTCTTCGGATTTCGATTTTTCGAGATTTTTATCCAGTATCTCTAACTTATCTTTCTGGCTGACCGGAACATCGGTCGTAATCGATCTAAATGTTTTTGGATAAAAGAAGGCCCCTGCCAGAATACCAAAAAGGACGGCAAACAAAAGTAATGGGGAAACCATTTGATGAACATGGTTGGCTAATCGATCAATCAAATATTGTTCGGTTGTTTCTTTTGGATTACCTTCAGCTTTTTTTTCTAATGTCATCTTGCTGTCTTCCTTTTAACTTGAATGTTCCGGTTACCGCATGAATCCCCGGACTACCTTTTCGCTGTAAATAATCGAATAAAGTTCATTCACATTTTGCTCAATAAAATTATATCTATTTCGCTATTATTTAAGTTAGCTTCTAAGTTAGCTTCTAAGTTAGCTTCTAGGTTGCTAAAACGAATGGGTCATGAGAATTTTACGGCAGTGATTCATCAAACCCATTTTTTACTTTTCTTCTGGAATTAAGTAAGGCAAGTTATTATATAATCCATATGTCGCATCGAATGCTATGCCCATCTTCTCATTCCCAAAACACGAACGGTTAAGAATAACCAGAAGAAACATAACGACAGATTCAATAAAACGTCCCGGAGTTCCATAACTCCCGAGAGAGATTCGGCCCACATTCTCAAATAACAAATTCTTTCGATAATGATGCGCCAGAATGGGCTAAGGGATGAATTACCAGGTTGAGTTATTATAAAAAAGTAAATCTGAGGTAAAATGCCTGAAAAAGTCAAGATAAAAGCTAATATCTGATTTCGAGTCAAGCTTGAGAAAAATAGCCCCATGGCAATCGTCTGCATAGCCACGATTAAGAGAACTACGGCAAAAGCAATTAGAGGATAATAATCGAAAGGTTGATCGACTTCGATTCCAAAAGCAACAACATAGATTAAAAAAGGGAACCAGAGGAACATAAAAAATAGAACCGTCGCTAAAAATTTCCCTAAAACGACCGATAACTCTCCAATTGGGGCACACATTAACACTTCATAGGTTCCGCTTCTTTTTTCTTCACTAAGTAATCTCATTGTAATTGCAGGAACGATAACCATCATAATGACTACGGGCATTAAACCAAAAGCCATCCCCGCAACAATCGGCTCTCTCATTACCCGCATCGGAGAGATCCCTTCCAGAAACGAACTGTAATTAATTAGCAGAAGCAGAGTCATGCCGATCATTACTAGATAGGCGATCGGTGAATAGAAAAATGAAGCCAATTCTCGAGTAGCAACAACAAAAAAAGGCCATTCCATCCACCGGCTTAGACCAATAAAAAAATAAGTAAAAGCAAGGGCCGACAAAAAGATACCAGAAGTCAAATAAAAGGAGTTTGTTGCAGGCGCAAACAACCCAGGTGCGATCGATCGAAATACAATCCCTACAACCAAAACTAGGCCAGCTAATTGAAGGACAAAATCGAATCGTCGCTTGGCATCACTATCCTCTTCCGCTTGCGCTCCCCCAGCCAACAAGTAACCTAGACCGATAATCCCTGCAAGGAAACTTTCTTTGAGAGTTGAGGAGGGTGTAATAATACCGCGAGCCCAACAGTAGATGGTCAGTGCAGCTCCCATCCCATAGAATGTAACACGAATTCCCCGCTGCCAAGTCAGATCGGTTTCATGCCGAGCAAATGCCAACAAGAAAATCAATCCTGCCAGTAACGCAATCCCCTCATAAGCGATCAGATATTCTTTAGAAATGAAGGGCAAAATAAGTGACAAAATTACACCGCCGAAACCGAAAAGAACACCATAGGTTCTGCGAATCTGCTCTTCACTATCACGAAACGCATGATAGACTAGACCAGCAAAACCGATTACCCCAATTGGCAAAGCGGCCGATTCCGTTAATATTCGCGGCCCTATCACTTTATTTAATAAAACGATGATTCCTGCAAATAAGAGTGCTCCGATTCCGAGTATTCCAAAAAATCGCGGTACTGCAAATTCATCTTTTGCTAGAGTGGATGGTGCCACTTCCAGTACGCGATGCGAACTCTCTACGGCGGCAGTCGAATTCGGAATTGTCGAGCTTGACATATATTTTCCCTTAATTATCCCTTCGATGCTTATCGCTTTAAGTCTTCTCTTTTTCTAATTCTGAATTACTTAATTCAGGATTTATTTTATCTATTTACAACGTATTTTTCTTCGATGAAATCTGCTTTAGGATTGGTCTGTTCCGTCTCTTCTCTCAGGCCAATATTAAAGCTAGATCGAACAAATGAGTAATGTCTACTCAGTCCGCCGACCAATCCAATGAGATACTCACTTTCGCAGTTCTCGTATAGAATCAAAAGTTTATATCTGGATCGTTCTATTTATACATCCTATTTGATTTCATGACTAGCAACTCACGGATAGCGACTCACAATTAAGATCGAAACAAACGTGAATTCGCATATTTTCTTAATTACTAGTCTCGGCGGAGCACCACCGAAGTGTAAAGGTCATCCAATTTTTGCTGGCGCAAATCTATCTGGAATAGCCCCCAGGAGTTATTTACGATCTGCTGAGCAATTTTCTCGCGATTAGCAAGATTCGCAGTAATATCGAGCTGGAACGAATGAGCATCTCCATTGCTTTGAAGCAGTTTTACCCCCTTCACTCCTTCTTGTTGTTTCAAACAAGATTGAATGGCTTCCACTGGTCCACGAACCCCCAGATTCAAAATCGGTTCCTGTTCTGCTAGATGGGAGAGCATGCCATTCCAGCAAATTTTACCGCGATCGATAATGATTACTCGATCACAGATCGATTCCACCTCCGAAAGGATGTGCGTAGAAAGTAAAACGGTATGATCCCCTGCTAAAGATTTGATCGTATTAAGGGTTTCTCGAATCTGAATCGGGTCCAAACCAGATGTCGGTTCATCTAGAATAAGAACCTCCGGGTTAGCTAAAATGGCATCCGCTAAACCGACTCGCTGCCGATACCCTTTTGAAAGACTGCCGATTAAACGACGCTGGACCTGAGCAATCCGGCAAACTTCCAAACATCGATCGATCGTTGCTTGGCGACCTATCCTGGAAAGCCTTTTTAACTTGGCGCGATAATTGAGATATTCGCGAACGCGCATCTCTGGGTAAATTGGCATACTTTCAGGAAGATAGCCGATTTTTTGTCTCACCTCCATCGATTGCGTCATCACATCCAAACCACAAACTCTCGCTATTCCTGAACTAGCCGCTTGATACGTGGTTAAAATTCGCATGGTGGTTGATTTTCCGGCGCCGTTTGGCCCAAGAAAACCAACCAGTTGACCACGAGGCACCTGAAAACTAATATTCTGAACTGCTAATATTTGTCCATAGTTTTTGCTTAAGGCTTCTACCTCGATTGCCAAACTTTTCTCACTATTTTGAGTATGATTCGAAATTTTTTGGTTTGATTTATCTTCTATGGTAGTTGCTGTCATTGTCGTCATACGATTCTCTTAATTTTTATTCCGTGGCTGAATTCGAAAACCCTAAATCATTTTATGATTGGTTCAGCTTCCTTTTTCTGTCTTTTCCTGATCGTTTACCAGTTTTTTCGTATCCGCATTCATTATCCGGGTGTATCTACTGAGCGATTTAACACCATTGAAAGTTTGATTCGATCAGCTCATTTCGAAAATATTTTTAGATTCATGCTCCATTTAAAATCTTCTATCTAACATTCATTTTCATGAGTATTGGTTTTGTTCTTTTCGTTTCTTGTTCTTTTACTCTTTTCTCATTTTGGAAGCATTATTCTGTCAACACAATTCTTAGTTTTTCCTATTTTTTGTAAATATATGATATATTTTCGTTCGATCATGACAAGTTGGTTCATCACAGGGAAAGCGATTTCAAGTTAATTTATGAATTGGAATTGGCTTAGACTTCATCTTCGCTGTTTTGATTCGATTTTTCTTGAATTCTTTTTAGTATCTCCTTGGAATAGTTTTTTCATCCAATTCTTCCATGATTTGCTCCGGTTTTCTCCTAAGAACATAGAAAGATTTTGAAACATAATGTAGATAGAGCACAGGATTCATCTATAGATTCAGTTTTTGCAGCCCAAATCTTTTTTGCGAAGGAAAATTAAATTGGCGAGGGGATCTTTATGAAAAGACAGAAAATCCATCTGCAACCTTTGTGGAAAATGAACGTCTCCCATACAATAACAGAAATGGTTATCGATTGCGACGATCGATAACGACAAGGTAACCAACGTTTTAATTATAAGATCAATTATCCCAAACGGATTTCTAAAATCAAGAAATTGTCGAATCGGGGTAGAGATTTTGAAGGATTGTTGACACCTATGATGGATGAGGGAGAGCCAAAAGGACAAAAATCATCGATACTCGGTTTACCTGAACTCATTCAATATGATGGTCAACTGGTACCATTAGAACCAGATGTTATTTGTAGCGATCTTTTCCAAGCAGGTAATGGCCAGGGCTTGGATAGCCCCTTGTTAGCAAGAGAACTAACCGATAGTGTCCTTTTTTTCCTGTCGCAAGAATACACTGGAAAAATTCCCCTCTGGGAAGATTTGCTCGATGTTGTTGAAAAAACAGTACGAGAACTCGGTTACCCTCAACTTGCAGCTGCTTATCGAGAAGTAGCATCGCCACCGAATCTTAGCAAACCAATTCATTTGGCAGACAGTACCGACCAAGAAAGAAACAATTGGGAAAAAGCGATCGATCAACGCCTCTCCTGGCAACGCATTCAGCAAATAATCCTCCAAGAAAGTTGGAATCATTATTCTAAACGTCATCTCTATCCAAGCGAATTTTTAGCGGCAGATCAAGAGGGACTTTTGCAATTAACCGATTGGTTTACTCCGTTAGAATTAGCTGGGGGTGTTTTACCAGATCACACCTGGAGCGTTAACAACAAGCTGCAAGTTCTCGAAGCCATTTTGATCGCTCGGGACCATTTTGGTCAATTTCTAGCCTTTGATTCACCCGAATATATCCTAGCGCGCGGGAAAAACTCATTACACTTAGCTGAAGACTTTGTTCGCGAATTGAAACTCGGCCTGAGTATCACTCATTTCGGTTGTGAGGTTCATCTTAATTGCCCAAATCCTTCGGGGACCGATACGGGAAATGAATTCCATACCCTCTTCCATCAAGGGGGAACCAAAGAGGATCCGATCGTAATTCAGCAAATTCGTCATCTGTTGATTCAGAATTTGATCGACCAGGCAAATATTACTATTTATTGGCACATTCAGAGCGAATGGTTACAAAAACGTAGTCGATTTCTGGAATTGGATTTAGCATTATTGAGCACCCTCATCAGCCAAAAGAAAAAGATCATTTTCGTTTTGGACATCGTCAATCGCCCTGTCTCTTTGGGTCCAGGATTAGATCGGGTTCACCCTTCGCTATTGGGTTATGTGGGGGTAAATCTCCAAACATTAGCGAGTCAGCTCGCCGATCACGATCATCGTGGGGAATTTTTCTTATCTAAATTGATTAGTTTGGCTCGATTCGCTAAAAGCGTTGGTCATATTCGCCAGCGATTCTTGCGGCAAAACGCTCGCCCCTCCGTCCAAGCGGGATTCCGTCTCGATCGGTCGACTTGGTTAATCGATATTCAAGGGCTTCCTCAAACAACACAAATTCTGCTAGGCACTTTCGCTAGTTCACCCGGAAAATATCACGATTATCAGATTCAGATTATCAAAAAATTCAACGAAGCAATTCTCCAGGATCGAACCCGCTTTCTTGATACGGTTATTGCGGGGGAAGGGGTTTCAAGAAAAAATGGAATTCTCGACTTTCAACCAGCGAACTCTATTACCCGTTTTGACCTAGATAAAAACCTTTTCAGTGATCAAAAACAACTCGAACCATTACCTCAAAGTCAAGATTCGATTCGAGAATCATCAATCCGAACGACTCTTGATCAAGAAAAAACTCCAGATCAATCCTTTTTACCCGTTACAACCATGAATACTCCAGAAACTTTACGCCAATGGTTTCGTTACACGGGGCAGTTTGCTCAGATCGGCGATAAGGGAATCCCCATCCTTTCGGGAATAGCTTCTAATCGAATCACTCCAGAGATTCTTAATGAATGGTTCGAATTGGCGTTCCGATATGGGCTTCGTCACTTTACCATTCAATCAACTTAATTGATTTATCAATCTAGTCACTCGCGATCGATCGAAAGCTTACCTTTGTCTCTCCGATTATCGATTCGATTTCTTGATTCCATTCTCTTCCCCTTTCGGCTAAAATTTCTAGGATGAAAGAGAAATTAGTACTTACCTGACCTCTTCCGAGGATATGATTTATGGACTTTTATAGTCATAACTACCAGAAAACTGCAGTTCGATATTCTTCTATATTCTCATTGATATTATTCCCTTTGATAATTTTAATGACTCTAATAACAGGCCAAAATAGTTTAAAGATTCGAGGAGAGGAAAAAGGGAATCCCACCGCTCCCATCCCCATTACACACTCAGCACAGGCCATGAAAGCTCCTCCGGGAATGAAAGTTACTCTATTTGCCGGGGAACCAGCCATTGTTCAACCTATTGCATTTACCTTTGATGATCGCGGGAGAATGTGGGTTATCGAATCGATGAGTTATCCACACTGGGTAAAAGGAGATAAAGGGAAGGACCGAATTGTGATTTTGGAAGATACCGATGGAGATGGTATCCACGATAAACGAACTATCTTTTGGGACGAAGGGGCCAATCTGACCGGAATTGCTTATGGCCATGGCGGGATTTGGCTGACGGCAACCCCCAAACTATTATTCATCCCGATCGATCCTAGTAAAGATAAACCTATAGGCCCTGCAAAAGTAATTCTGGATGGATGGAGTATCGACGCAAGGCACAATGTTTTCAACTCCCTTCTCTGGGGGCCAGATGGTTGGTTATATGGCTGCAATGGCATTCTCTCTCAATCCTCCGTAGGGAAACCTGGAACCCCGGCACATTTACGTATAAAAATCGATTGCGGAGTTTGGCGTTATCATCCCTATCGCGAAACGTTTGAATTAGTTGCCAGTGGTTCGACCAACCCTTGGGGCATCGATTATGACGATTTCGGAGAGATGTTTATCACCAATTGTGTCATCCATCATCTCTGGCATGTTATCCCGGGATCCCATTTTCAAAGAATGTTTGGCCAGGACTTAAATGCGCATACCTACGAACTCATGTCGAGCTGTGCCGATCACATCCACTGGGGCGGCGGGGACTGGACAACTTCCCGTGGCGGCAAAGGAATTCATGATAATCCTGGTGGGGGACATGCTCACTCAGGCTGCATGATTTATCTCAGCGATCAACTTGGCAAACAGTATCGTAACGGGGTTTTTATGTGTAACATCCATGGTAATCGGATCAATCATGACCAACTCGAACGAACTGCTCGAGGTTATGTCGCACACCACGATCAAGATTTCCTTTTTGCCAATGACCCGTGGTTTCGCGGTATTGCGATTCATTCTGGACCCGATGGATCGATTTATGTTTCGGATTGGTGCGATACGGGGGAGTGCCATAATTACGAAATTGTTGATCAAACCAACGGCCGAATTTACAAAATCTCACCACAAAAGCATGAAAAACACCCGCCCATTCGATTGCACGAAAAGACCGATCTCGAACTTGCCCAACTCCAATTCGACAAGAACGATTGGCTCGTCCGGCAGTCTCGACGGATCTTGGCCGAACGTACTCATCTTGCTGGGCTAGATCGTACAAACCATAAAAAGATCGACCCTCTCGTCAAGCCGATGTTATCTGCGGCGATTATCAATAAAGACTATACGATTCCCCAGCGACTCCGCGCACTCTGGTGTCTCTATGCAATCAACGAGTTCTCTCTGCCCCCCCTGGCGATTCTTTCGCAATACCCTGCTGAAATTCGCTCTTGGTATGTTCGTCTCGCACTCGATCGATCTACTTGTTCAGATAACGATTTTACCTTACTCACCGAACTTCTTAAAAAAGAGACCAGCGCGAATCAACCAACAGAAACAGTGCTCACCACCTTCATCAGTTGTTTACAACGGTTATCGATCGATCGATGCTACCACTGGGCGGAGTTAATCAATCAACGCGGGGTTCATACATTGTCCCATAATGTGCAGTTGCTTTATTGGTATGGCCTCGAACGGCTACCCGAAAAGGATCTAAAACGAGCTACTGCCCTTTTGTTTCATTCGACCTCACCGCTAATACAAACTTTTCTTACTCGCCGATTATTAACATTACCTGGCCAAACCGAGAATTTACTAGACTCTCTCGTCGCCTACCTCGATGAAATGAAAACACCTTCGACCTCTTTTTTACCGATCCTTCGTGGCATGCAATTGGCTCTCGAAGGCCGAAAAAAAATCCCTATGCCCAAACACTGGCTTGCACTATTCGAAAAATTGCAGAGCTTATCCGATCTAGAAATTCAACAGCTCAGCATCCTTTTAAGCTCGCAATTTGGTGACTTAAAAATTCTAGATAAGATTCGTCATATACTTCTGAATCGCAATGCCCCCGTTTCGCTACGCCGAACCGCTATCCAAGCGGCCTTTCAAGCAAACGATCCATCTTTGCGCGACCAGTTGTTGACATTAATCCATGACCAAAAAATTCAAGCCATTGTGATTCGTGCACTGGCCAATTACGACGATCCGCGCATCTCTACTCAATTGGTAGAACTATACCCCAAAGTTGCTGATTCGCTTAAAGAGGATATTCTACAAACTCTTTCCAGTCGATTATCGTATGCCAAAGTGTTACTCCAAGCGATGGATAAAGGGATTATTCCTACCCAAAAAGTCCCCGTTCTCATCATCCGGCAAATTTTACAATTAAAAGGAAGCAATCAGCTTCAAAAAGAGATTACTCGAATTTGGGGTCAGATTCAACCAGCGGATAAAAACCGGAGCCAAAAAATAAGTGCATTTAAAAAGATTCTGTCCCCAGAAAAAATCGCTAATGCCGACCTTCGACTAGGCCGATTGTTATTTGAAAATAATTGTGCATCCTGCCATCGACTCTTTGACCAAGGAAAACAGATCGGCCCGGAATTGACGGGATCCCAAAGAACCAATCTCGATTATATTTTGGAAAACGTTCTCTTCCCTTCTGCTGTAGTTGCGCGGGAATACCGCGTTCATATTATTCAAAGACTCGATGGCCGCGTCATCCAAGGAATTCTAATTCAAGAGACTCCAATTGCTATTCGGATTCAAACCCCGAATGAATTAATAACTATTCCCAAAGAAGATATTGAATCTCGCAAAGAATCTGCTATCTCGATGATGCCCGAGGGGTTACTTGACAAACTCAACGAAAGAGAAATAGCTAACCTTGTGCAATATCTCGCTTCTCCTGCTCAGGTTCCATTACCACCCCAAAAAGATATTCAACCAGTAAACCCGAAAGTTCTACCCAGACCGTCTCGATAAAGAATATAGGATTTTTGATTTTCTCGTGTGATTATTCAGGAATCAGATAGGTTTATTTGATAACGATCAATCTGAATTCCTCCACAAAATCAAAAGCAAATAGCTGGGCGAGTGATGGTGTATTTCGATTTTCGAACCTTTCTGCTTTTTAGGAACCTTTTGAATGAACCCATCGGAATCCGAATTGCCACCATCACCCAATCCTCAATCGACTACTTCTAATTTATCCAATC
>JAKBAI010000190.1 GCA_021809185.1 Planctomycetota bacterium | reverse complement strand
CGATCTGCGAAAAGCTGAAATCCATTAGCAGAAGAACGTTTTGGTTGGAAAGTTTCAGCAATCTTAACGACCTTTCCAGTCCAGCTTAGTTGGGAATTCATGTGATCGATTATAACTGCTTTTTGATTTAGAGAGACACGACTTGCATATTCCTGTAGTACTTCAGCTCTAACAATCAATTTCCCAGTAGGCTGGATGGTTATGGCATCCGTTCTTAAGCCTGGAGTGAACATCATCCCATCGTAAAGAGAGGAGTTGATCACAATACCATGAATAGGAGAAACATATTTTAATTGGTCAAGAGCATATTGAGCCTTAGCAACACCTACATTGGCTTGATCTCGAGCGGCATGTGCCTGATCAAGAGCAGATGAAGGACGAATCTCTTTCAATCCATGAAGTTTTTTCATTTCCGCATCGACGGCTTTCCGTAAACCTTCAACAGCTTTTTTTGCTGCATCGTATTCGGTTTGTGCTCCCGGAAAACCTTGGTCCGCTCGTCTCTTCAAATATTCTAACTTTGTCTCATTCGATTCTAATTCCCGCTGTTTTGCTTCCAAAGCATCTTCCTGAACTTCGATTAGAACTTTATGAGCTTCTAATCCATCCTTGGCTTTCTTTTCCATCGCGATCGCTTGGTCGAGTAGTGATTTGGCTTCCTGGAGATTAAATTTAGCAATTTGGAGATCTAATTCGGCAATCGATTCACCTGCCTTGATCACATCCCCTTCTTTCTTCAACACATGAATGATCCGGCAAGGCTGCGGCGAAGTCGGAAAAACAGTAACTTTAGCTTCGTAAGTATCGATAAAGCCTAGACAGATAAAATTCCCCGGTTTAAGATCACTTTCAGAGGTAGTCTGAGTCGTATTTGAAACGGGTGAAGTACCGTTCGCCGCAATCAAAAGACTGAGTCCACCAGTAACCAGGCCAACTACCATGAAAAAATAAACAGATTGTTTCAATCGAGGCATTCTTAATGTCTCCAAGCAAAAGCAGAATCAGCAGAAGAAGCAGGGATGGGCAGTTCCGTTAAATGCCCATCTTCTAATTGGTATTGCGTATCAACATAAGGGACGATCCGATGATCATGCGATACAATCAAGATCGTCGCATCCCGTTCATGAGCAGCAAGGCGAAGAAGCTCGATCACTCGTTCTCCACTCGACCAGTCGAGTGCAGATGTCGGCTCATCAGCAAAACAATATTTTGGATTTTTTATCAGGGCACGGCCAATGGCAACGCGCTGTTTTTCACCACCGGAGAGCTGCGCCGGTTTTTTGCTTGACTGTTTGCTCAATCCGAGCAACCCTAACATTTCCTCTGCTCGTTTTTTCGCCTCTCGACTCGAAGTACCGTTCCCCCAACGGAGGACAATTTCTAATTGCTGCCGAGCCGTCAATGCTGGGAAGAGATTATAACCTTGGAAGATAAATCCACAATTTCGCAATCGGAATTGTTCTCGCTCTTTTTCCGAAAGTCTCCAAAGATCGATCAACTTACCATCCTGATCTTGTGCCAGAACTTGGCCAGCGGACGGTTTCATCAAGCCAGATAATACAGCTAAGAGTGTCGACTTGCCACTTCCAGATGGTCCCATCAACAGGGCCAAACGATTGCGAAAAAGATCGATCGATACATTACTCAAAGCAGTTGTTTGCACATCCCCTTGACCATACGAATGTGTCAAGGATACTCCTTGCAAACTTGCTGCTTCTTCTTGTATATTCGATTCTTTGAAACCTGCGGGAAATATCACATTCACCTCGCACAAACTCCTTTTGATCCCTTTTTCAGCCTCTGTTCACTCTGTTCACTATTTGGAACATTTCTGTTCAAATACCTCTGACTTATTCCTTCAACAAACTTCTCCCTCTTCATATCGATCTTCTCTTCATATCGATCTTCTCTTCATATCGATCTTCTCTTCATATCGATCTTCTCTTCATATCGATCTTCTCTTCGTATCTATCATGTTCGTCGCAAACTCATCTTGGAAAAACTCTAATAATTGCCTCTAACTCAACACAGATTTCTTTCAGCTAAGCTCCAATAATTCATCGAATTCTTGATTCGTTAAACCGCTTGTTTCTTATCTTAATAAAGTCATCGGTTCAATTTTGCGTACAGAACGCAATGCAAACAATCCAGCGACCATCGCCATAAACATGGTTATAGCAGCAGAAGCGAATAATAGTTCATAAGGCAGCAAAACTTTAACTCCGACCAATAAGGCTCCATCTGCCAATAGTTTCACGGTCGGGTAAGCGACCGAAAGCCCAAGAATACCAACCCAGAAAGATTGCATTAAAACCGTGATCGATACACGCCAACGCGGAATTCCTAAAGCGAGAAGTATGGCAAATTCTCGTGCGGAGGCAGTAGTAGCTGCATATAATGTTTGACTAGTGACCACCATTCCAACTAATAGTCCTAATAACGCAGCATAGCCAATAGCAATTCCTGCCTTCGTCTTCATCAACCAGTGCAATCGTGAATGAATCGAAAAATCCCTGCTTGTAAAGATCGACATATCATGATACGAAGTGTATTTGGACCGGAATAACGTTTCGTACTCTTTTGCACTATCGGAATTCGATAATTTAATCAGAAAATAGGTACAGTGCTCATTGGGAACAACAAATCGTAACAATTTCCTAGCAGTAGCTTGTGAACAAAAAACATATGGTCCAGCGAGACTTTTCAATCCTTTCACAAGTCCCACCACTCGAACCTTCTCTTTGTTAATTTCTGCGCTATCCCCAATCCCCTTCACACCCAATCGAGAGAGTTCCGATTCATCAACAACAATACTCATTGGTTCGGTTAATCGAATGCGAAGATCCGAAGTCAATTCCTCGATCGATCCCAAATTTTCATCATCCAGATTACTTCCAATTACTATACACAGATCAGATCCTCCACCTGGTTTCGTCCAGTTAGCAAAAGCCTGATAATATAGCTCGATCGATTCCACCCCGGAGATCTGCCCGCATCTCGCTAATAAACTTACGGGGATGGGGCGCCCTAAGTCAACACTTAGAACCTCTGGAGAACCGATCCACAAATCGGACCGCGAATGATCAATCGGTATCGATGTAATGGAAAATAAGCCCAACAATAATCCACACTGAAGCGCCATCAAAACCGCACTGAAAGCAACGGCAAGTATCCCAGGGATGTAACGTGATCGTTCATGCCAGAGAGTAGTTAGAGAATAGTTCATACTTTCCCCCTTATCTCACGATCGAAACCACTATCTGGGTGTTGACCATCTCTAGGGAAATATCCATCTTTATTTTCTGTTAAGGAATATTCATCTATCGGTTTTGTTTGAACTTTTGCGGTGGAAATTGATACTCCATTTTTATTTGATTTATCCGTATGATCAAAAATCGTGTGTTCCGCGCCATTCCTCGACTCTAAATGAATAGGGGCAGGATTCGATTCATTAGCCGATGTTGGCAATAAATCTTTAATAACAGAAGGAATATCTGCAAGATCACCAGAAATATAAAGATGGTGCCACAATTGAGTTGCAGTTACCGCAACCATACCTAATTCGACCGAAGTTCGCTTGAGAGATCGACTCATGTTCGGAATCTGATTTCGCCAATAATGCACAGCATCAATATCGAAGAAATTGGTTTTCTTGAGAGATTCGGTACTCAGAACTTGTTCGATCCACGGAGGAGTATTAGGACCACTCAAATGAAAACTATCAAGGGGAGCGCGGAACATCGCCTTCCTCCTCCAAGCTACCGATTTAGGCAACCATTTTTGGGCCATGAGTCGTTCCAGATATTTTTCACGAAGCCCACGCAGTTTCCAACGCGGATGTAATTTTGCCAGGAAAGCGACAACGTTTTCGTCTAAAAATGGGTAGCGCGTTTCAACTGATGAGTGCATCGCGATTCGATCCCCCTTAGAACAGAGCAGATGCCCTGGCAACATGATGCGTTGACCAATATAGAGAGACCGATTGAAGGGATGCCACTTTTTTATCCGGTTCAAATTCAATCCCAACGCTTCGTATGGGGACTCGAATGCCAATCGTTCACGGCGATCGGGATGAAAAAAACGCAACTTCGAGATGCTCATCAACCCGTAGAGATCGAGCCAACCGTTGTGACCACCTAACAAATCATGAACATGATCGATCACCTTTTTCGGAAAGCGCGGTTGACCTGTTAAACGTAACCCGAGCTGACGCAACGCCATACTGATCGGTAACCCAAAAATATCGAGCTGACTCAATACTTTATGAATCTTGAACCAGGAATAGCCCGCCATGGTTTCATCAGCACCTTCACCGGTCAATGCCACCTTATAACCTTGATCGCGAACCGAGCGGGCCAACATCATCAAGGCAGCACACGATGTATCGACAACGGGGATTTCTGCTGCCGAGATCAACTCTGGGTATGTGGATCGTACTTCGGCATCACCGTATTTTACCAAAAAAGGGACCGTTCCAACATGTTGTGCGGTTTCGTTCGCTTCCAATTCTTCATTCAACCCCTTTGCTTGCACGCCAATGGTGAATGTTGGAATTGGACGGCCTAGTACTTTGCTGGCAATGGCGACTACAACACTGGAATCGACTCCCCCACTCAGATAGGAAACCACGGGAACATCGGCTCGTAATCGTCGTTCTACTGCTCCTACGAAAATCTCTTCAAATTCTTTTACTACCTTTTCTTCCGGTGGGTCTTCTTCCTGTCCTTGGTCTGGGAAATCGATCTCCCAATATATCTTCTGTTTTTCTGCACCTGAATCTACTCCAGGCCAAGTTTTACTATTTCCAATCTGAATTTGAAGATAACGACCAGGTAGTATTAGCTCTATTCCCGCAAAGCATGTGGCAGGCCCTGGAGCCGCAAAAAAACTGAATATCTGGTTCAATCCACTCTGATTTGCTTGAGGTTTCACTAATCCCGAAGCTAAGATCCCTTTGATTTCTGAAGAGAAGAGAAACCATTCTTTACCACTCGCATCTCGCTGTGTCGTGTAAAATAATGGGCAAATTCCCATCCGATCTCGGGCTAGGATTATTTCATTCGTTCGGCTATCCCAAAGACAGATCGCAAACTGGCCATGAAGGTGATCGAACATTTTCTCCCGATACTCTTCCCATAAATGCGGAATCAATTCGGTATCGGTATGCGTTCGAAATCGATGACCTTTGGCTTCTAACTCTTTTCTTTTTTCTGGATAATCAAAAAATTCTCCATTGAAAACAGTCCAAACCGTTTGATCTTCATTACTAATGGGTTGCCGTCCATCGGCGAGACCGACAATACTTAACCGCCTACTGGCAAATAAGAGTCCTTTTCGTTCCAAATAACCATCTTCATCAGGGCCACGATGAAGAATGGCATTCGCCATACGCGGGACGATTCCACTCGGTAGCTGTTGCTGCCCCTGGAGATCAAACATTCCCGCAATTCCACACATATTTACTCCTGTTGAATCTTATTTAATGTAATCGATCCGATTCGAATCTATTTTGTTTATCTCCAGGTACCTCTTCCTTCGGAAAGATCCTGATTATAGATTCACCCTGGTTATAAGAACTTTGTAGAAATTCGAATCTTTTTTCCTATTAGGATCACCCTATATCTATCTGAATAACCAATTCGGATTTTCAATTTAAATCGATTATTCCGATCAGATCGATTTCTTCTTATCTCTTGTAGCCCGAAGAGCAAATTTCTTCACTTTCCGTTTAAGAAAATAATCAATGAGCCAAGGAAAAATACGATTTCCCCGATGTATCTGTAATGCTGTCCAACCTACGACACTCTCCGTCCAATTCCATCGAATTGCTCGCACAATTCCTTTTGCTACTTTTTCTGGAGTTTGAGCATTAGCCCAGTCAACAAATATCTTTCCTTGATTCCTAATAAGGTGCTTATCAGGATCATCAATTCTGACCATCCCCGGAATCACCAAAAGTATATCGATTCCAAAACGAACTAATTCCCCTCGGAGTGATTCCGTTAAGCCAACAAGTGCAAACTTTGCGGAACAATGTTCAGGAAATGATGGGATTCCACATCTTCCACATAACGAGGCAATATTGACAACGGCAGGCTTTTTGGTAGATCGTTCCAGATGAGGGATCGCCAAGCGAATAAGCTCAAACGGGGCAAAAAAATTTATTTCCATGATTCGCCGTAATAACTCTTCATTCGAATCATTAAATTCTCCGAAAGCAGTGACCCCAGCGTTATTCACCAAAATATCAATCCCACCAAGATAAGCGATTGATTGATTGATCAAATGGACCCGATCTGATTCCTTTGTAAGATCAGCTTGGATGGCAAATGCGTTTCCTCCCTTTGCTCGTATCTCATCGCAAACCTTATTCAGTTCGTTCGGACTCCTAGCGATTAATACCACGTTCGCGCCGAGTTGAGCCATTAGAACAGCAATATTGCGACCAATACCTCGTGAAGCACCAGTGACAATGACATTACACCCTCGAAGCGATCGTCTCATGAATTTTATTCATTTCTCCCAATATTTTATTAATGAATCAAAAGTAGATTTTAGGGAAAAAACTTTAGAAAATCGAGATTTCAATGTGAATTTTCATTATATTTATTTTTATTACCAGCAATTATAACGAATATGACTACTTACACGGAGAAAAATGGTTTGGATCATGAGATTTTGAATCCACAATCAGTCAAAGATGAGAATTAATTCATAATTAAAATCAATCGTAGTCTTTAAGTGAAAGTGATCCATTTAAGCAGAAAACCTTATCAGCCCTATGAATCATCCAAATATAGGATTCCTCTTTAGGATCTCCATTAGAGCAATTGTTCAGATTTTTAGGAGAGGGAAATTTTTAGAATCAAGTAAGCGAATCTATGAAATATCTTTAGCCGATTTTGATTTGACTGTCCCAGTAATCTTCCCATCTTTTTTAAATTCGACCTTATGAAAATCGGTTTTATCAATCAATATGATCAAAGGGGAAGCAAATTTTGCGTTTCCTCCTCCCCCATTCTGAGACTCTTTATAATTGATGATGAGATTTGTCTTCGATTTTGTAACGCTCTCAACCGTAAAATTAGAAATAGAATTTCCACGAACGATGAGCGCTAGTACCATTTTTTTTTCGAAGGCATCTTTGGGGATAACTTTCCCATTGTTCCCCATTACAAATCCCACTCCAAAAATCGAATCAAACTTCTGGCGGTCTTCGATTACCAAAAAGGACTTGTCCCCCTTCAAACCACTGTTATTTTTTTCGAAATAAGGTCTTGTGAAAACAGTAAATTCTATCTTCTTTCCTCCATCTTTTTGATTGTTTTCTTCTTTTTGAGTGAATGTGATTTCTTCTTCAGGAGAATAAGATTTAGATTCTTCTGGAAACAGAGATATAATCGACGAGATACACACAGACAAAACAATAAAACATTTGATTTTAACAGCTCGCATTTCAAATCCTCACATTTCATTTTGTGTTATGGGTAAAAAAATCCACATTCAAATAAATATACGAAATGCTATGAAAATTTGAATTGAAAAGTTCTGGTTTTCAATAAACTGTGGCAAACACAATATCAAGAATAAAGATGGTAATAAAATGGAACTACAAGATAATAATCAAATTGTAGGGGATCCATAACAAATAAAAGAAAAATTGCTATAGATCCTAATACACACAGATAAGAACAAATGAAAAAAGATCAGAAATCCGTTCAAATTTCACCTAGATTTTGATTCAATCGGTTAATGAAATTTCAATTGTTTGGCTACTCCCAGAAATCTTATACTTTAATCCAGATTTCTCAGGATCGCTGTATCGTGCAGGAATTTGAGTATATTTCCCTTTGATGGGATTTCCAGGTCCGTTACCCATTCCCTTTTCTTTTATCATTTTGAGAGTTTCTTCATCAACCAATGGTCCTTTTGGACCACCACCCATTCCTGGGGGCGTCATTCCAGGGGGCATCATTCCTGGAGGTACATTTGGCGGCATGGAAGATTTATTACTCCCTTTAGGCCCCAATCCCATCGATGCACCTGGAAGGGATTTTATTGCGCTAGGATCAGAATACATATCCATTGAGAATCCTTTTGATTTTAATCCCTCGGTAGTAACGCTTACAACGCATTCCCCGGAAGGAACGGTCAGAGAGAAAGTCCCATCTTCATTGATATCGGTGGCTCCTGGATTCCCCCCTTTCTTATCCGTCGAAATAAAAGTTAAATTCCCTCCTGGTAAAGGTTGATTTTTATAAGTAACCTTACCCGAAACTTTGGTGTAAGATGGTCCCCCACCGCAACCAGCTGACACAAATATAAATCCAGAAGTTAAAATAAGCGCTAAAGAAAATCTCCAAAAGTATACAGGAGAGTTATGAGTTATTCGAGAGTTCATTGTAGAAATATCCTTAGAGTTTGAATTAGTGTTTGAATTAGTTTATTAAAATGAGTAGTAAATAAAAAAAGTTGTTGAAGAGTTTAGTTCTTCAACAACTAAGATTAAAATCAGAAACGATCACCAATCAGGAGGCATTACTTGACCATCTCTTGGGAAGGTAGCAATCCACCAAGTATTTGGGGAAATCGCACTGTTAACCAAGCGACCACTCCCATCTGCCATAGCCACATTAATCCCAGCGGGGTGCGGAGAGACTGCAAGCATGGTACAAATATTTTGAGTGGAGCCAAGGGTTGGAGAATTAACTTGATTGCTATCACAGTAAGATAGAGTTGGCATCGTTAAAAATTTATAAGGAGGTGAATAGAAATCGGCTCCATATTTAGGTGCCCATTCCCACCAGGTATTACCTCCCCAAACACCTCCAAGCGAGCCGACATTATTCGAAGGAGCAGCATATTTTTCTGTGAAAAAGATCGTATTCGAAGTACCATCAGTTATACCCGAAGGCCAAGCGGTTGGGGGGGTCCAATCGGAAGCAAATACTTGCCAGTTATAAGCATAGCTGGTTGTCGACCAACCATTTGCTCCGGCTAGCCCTGCCGAACCAACATTGGTAAAATCAGAAGGGCATATGTATGACTTAACTGCCCGGTTGGGAGCATTCGTCCAATTGCTATAAAAACTAACGGTAACCCCATTATTGACCTGAGACGTAAGTGTTGAATTAAACAAATTTTGTTGCTCCATATAGGGTAGAATATGAAGAAATACAGATCCGTAGCTATAACCACTCTGCGTACTGCCTCTCAAATTATATTGAGTATAAGAACCAATTCCCGGAGGCATTTTTGAATTAGAATCAGCACAATTGACAGTAGAAAGGGCGATCTGTTTAAGATTATTTTGACACTGAGCGCGAGCAGCAGCTTCACGAACCTTTTGGACTGCTGGCAATAACAGACCAATCAAGATAGCGATAATCGCTATTACCACAAGCAATTCTATCAACGTGAATGCAAATCGTCTGTGGAGAGGAAATCGAATCATAATAACTCCAATTTTATAAAAATCCTGATTACCTACTTACAACTCACTATGCTAAAGATCAGGAAATTCTTTAGACAGTTTCTGATAGTTGTTTCAATTAATAATAAATGCACGATTACCAATCAGGAGGCATCACTTGACCATCCCTTGGGAACGAAGCAATCCACCAGGTTTGTGGACTAATTGCATTGTTGACCACGCGCGAGCTACCATCACCTAAAGCTACATTCATTCCGGATGGGTGAGGAGTTACTGCGAGCATGGTACAAATCGTCATCTTATTACTTCCTCCGATTGTAGGAGGGATAATATCATTTTGATCACAATAAGAAAGTGAAGGCATTTGTAAAAATTTATAAGGAGGAGAATAAAAATCGGCTCCATACTTAGGCGCCCATTCCCAATAAGTATTACCTTCCCAACCGCCATAGCCATTGTTCAATGTAGCAGGATTCGCTGTTGGCATCGCATATTTTTCTGCATAGAAAATGGTATTCGAAGTTCCGTCCGTGATCCCTGCTGGCCACGCAGTTGGTGGAGTCCAATCTGCTGCAAATACTTGCCAGTTATAGGCATATGAAGTTGTCGAAACTCCTCCATATCCATTTAATCCAGTTGGGTTCGTAAAATCGGATGGACACATATAGGTTTTTACAGGGGTATATAGAATCGGATTTGCCCAATCAGAATAATACTGAACTTGTGCCCCGGCAGAAGTAGTTGTTACACTACTCGACATATACAAATTGTTCTGCTCAATATAAGGAAGAATGTGAAAGAAAACACTCCCATATCCAAATCCGGATTGGTTTGTCCCTCTTTCATTGTATTGAGGATATGAAC
>JAKBAI010000016.1 GCA_021809185.1 Planctomycetota bacterium | reverse complement strand
TAGTTCTGCAATTGTAACTCTTCTTGCTACTCCGATGTATAAGCAATTTGGCCGGGATGGGGCTTACTATTGTTTAAGTATTGGCATGTGGCTTTTTGCTTTTGGCAATGGGACTTGCGAAGCAGTTATCAACCCCTTGACTGCTACTCTTTTTCCTCACAAAAAAACCCACTGGTTGAATATTCTCCATGCCGGTTGGCCAGGCGGATTAGTTCTGGGGTCATTGACCAATATGGGACTTGATAACTTCTTTGGAAAAGATCTAGAATGGGAAAAGCGTTTAAGTATTTTTTTGATTCCCGTAATTATATATGGTTTGATGATGTTTCGTAGAGCATTTCCCCCTTCAGAAGCCCATGCTTCTGGTGTACCGATGACAACAATGCTCGTGCAATTTTTCTCTCCAATTCTTCTCTTTTTGATGCTTATCCATGCCATGGTCGGTTATGTCGAACTGGGAACAGATAGTTGGATGACCAGCGTTACTAATCTGATTTTAAACGATCTTGATAAGGCTACTATCCTGTTTATCTGGACCTCGACATTAATGTTTATTTTGCGATTTTTTGCTGGTCCTATTGTTCATCGGATTTCTCCGCTAGGTTTGCTTTTTGTTTCTGCTGTGCTCGGGACATGTGGATTGATTTTATTCCATGAAGCAAAAGGGATCGAAATCTGTTTCCTTGCAGCTACGATCTATGGATTGGGGAAAACCTTTTTTTGGCCAACAATGCTGGGTGTTGTTTCCGAACGATTCCCTAAGGGAGGAGCACTAACTCTGGGCGTAGTTGGAGGGATTGGCATGCTTTCTGCTGGGTTATTAGGGGATCCTGGTATCGGCTACGAACAAGACTTTTTTGCCGTCAAGAAGATCGAATCTTTATCCAAAGAGACTTATCAGAGATACAAAGTTGCTGATAGCGATCAGAAAGGGTTTCCGTTCGTTACGAATTTGATGACGAAAATCGATAAAGATAATGTTAAACTGCCTCTTATCGCGGGTCTTGATAATTCCAAGGTTGGAGTTTTAATGGAATATCAGGGGAAGAAAGACAAAAGCGAAAACCTTTCATTTGAAATCGATATGAAGAATGTGGAAGAGGCTTTGAAGAAACAGCAAGAAAAGGACAAAGCGAATCCTAACAAAAATCTATTAGAAAAAGGAGAACTTAAAGTTGGTCAAAAAAATGAAGCTAAAGAAGGGCATATTTTAGCGAGTTTGAAAGCGACCAAAGAATGGTGGGAAACTCAAGGCAAACCCCATGCGGAAGAGGATTTTCCAAAAGTCACCGAAGCCAAATTATACGGTGGACAGAAAGCTCTACTATGGACTGCTATCGTACCTGCAACCATGGCATGTTGCTATCTATTACTCATTATTTTCTTTAAGCTAACGGGGGGATACACGCAAAAGTATATCGAAAACACCCCACATCACTAATTTCAGACAATGCTCGACGGTTTCTTGTCTGTGCTTAGTTCAGAAATTCCTTTCCTGGATGCTATAATAAAATGTAGGATGAAGTAATTTTGATGAATTACTTCTCCTACTAATAATAAGATTGATTTAATAGGTGTCAAACTTGGATCTAGGATTCAAATTGTTTGCGAATGGTTTATTAATTTTTTTTGAACGGTTTGAAGATTAACCAGGGATGAAATCTTAGACAGGAAGATGATTTTGCAAAGTCGTAGTCTGGTATTTTTAGGGACGGGCACATCTGTTGGAGTGCCGATGCTAACCTGTGATTGTTCCGTGTGCCGTTCGACCAATCCACGGAATCATCGTTATCGTTCTTCTGTATTGATAAGCACGCCGCAGGGAAATATTTTGATTGATACTTCGCCTGAATTACGATTACAACTTCTGCGCGAACAGATTCAGCAAGTGCATGCGGTATTATACACTCACTATCATGTAGACCATCTTTTTGGTATGGACGATTTGCGCCTGATGGCACGCGGACTCGGTGGCCCTATCCCGATCTATTGCTCGAACGAGGTGGAAGGGGTCATCCGTCAAGTTTTTCCTTATGCTTTTTCGGAAACGGATGCAGTTCTAGGATCGATTCCAAAATTAGCTTTTCATAATATTGAACAAGATCCTTTTACAGTTCTGGGGGATCAGATTGTGCCAATCCCTTTAATTCATTCTCGCTTTAATGTTCTTGGCTTTCGTATAAACGATTTAGCCTATTGTACCGATGTTTCAGAGATTCCTGCATCGAGCTGGCCTCTTCTCGAAGGAGTTCGAATCTTAATCATCGATGCTCTGAGATATAAACCTCACCCTGCTCATTTATGTTTAGACCAAGCGCTGGAAATTATTGATCGCCTTCAGCCCGAGAATGCCTATTTGACCCATATGTCTCACGAATTCGATTATGATCTGGTCAATCCCTCGCTTCCAGGAGGGGTTGAAATGGCCTATGATGGTTTAAGAATTATGTTTTAGAAATGATTTTCCGAAGAAATTTTTATTTTTTTCTTAGTTTCATGAAGCATTTCTCAAAAACAGACTCTAAATTCTCTTATCGGTTTCGTACCAAGAAATATAAATTTTTCATCACAATTTAATTCTTGAGAGATTTACTGGTAAACTAAAATAGGTGAGATAAAAGAGAATGTTTAAACCGTCTGGTGAGAGTACTATAGAGTCTACTATGTTATTACCCCCACATGATTTGGTTGAGCGATTAGATCGTTTTCATCAACGTCATCTACTTTTGGGTTGGGCCGATTTAGAAGCGAACGATCAGATTGCTTTGCTTCAGCAGATCGAGTCTATCGATTTCCATTTGCTTCTTCAGCTGTACCACCAACGAGATCAGCATGCAGAAAAGATAAATTGGGAGGAAATTCAACCGATTCAAGCAGCTCATGTGGATTTGATTTCTTCAACTTCTCGTCAAAAGGGAATCGCCGCTATTGCCAATAATCAAACAGCGGTTCTCTTAGTTGCGGGTGGCCAAGGTAGCCGATTGGGCTTTGATAAGCCGAAGGGGATGTTCCCAATCGCCCCGATAAGTGAAAATACCCTCTTTCAAATCCATTGCGAAAAAGTTCTTGCTCTACGCAGAAAACATCAGTGCCGGATACCATTGCTCATTATGACTAGTCCTGCGACTCATCAGGATACGGTCGATTATTTTGAAGATGCAAAATTTTTTGGATTACCGAGTGAAGATGTTTTCTTCTTTCAGCAGGGAACGATGCCCGCCCTTGATCTACTCACAGGCAAAATCATCCTGGAAGCTCCTGGAAAAATCTTTACAAGTCCTAATGGTCATGGGGGGACTTTGACTGCTTTAGCCCACTCTGGCTTACTTGAAGTATTGAGTGATCGAGGCGTAAAACATCTTTTCTATTTTCAGGTCGACAATCCTCTGGTCCATATTTTGGACGAGCGCTTTCTCGGCGAACATATTGAACGCAATATTCAGGTCTCTTCCAAAGCGATTACTAAAGTTTCACCTGGAGAGAAAATGGGTGTTTTTATCGAAAAACAGAGTCGTTGCGGAATCATAGAATATTCCGATATGCCTGCGGACAAACAGCACGAGTTAGATAATGCTGGTAATCTTCTTTATCGCTATGGTAATCCGGCCATTCACATTTTCGATGTGGCATTTTTGGCCGAAATAACTGAAAATCCGTGTAGTTTGCCGTTTCATCTGGCACGCAAAAAAGTCCCATTTATGAATCTCTCTGGCCAGTTTATTGAGCCTGAAAAAGAGAACGCTCTCAAATTTGAAATGTTTATTTTTGATGCGTTGCCATTAGCGAGTCGTTGGCTGATTATGGAAAATCGCCGCCACGAAGAATTCGCACCTGTTAAAAATGCGACTGGAGCAGATTCCCCTCATTCATGCAAGAAAGCTCTCATCCATTTACACGCCCATTGGCTTGAACAACATGGTGCCATTATCGAAAAAGATGATTCGGGGCACGCGAAACATCCTATTGAAATTTCCCCATTATTCGCTAATTCTCTTGAAGATCTCCATGGCAAAATCGATCCAGGGCTGGTAATCGATCAACCATTGTTATTAATCAGTGAATGATTATTGTTTGAGGCTTTTTTGAAAAATGAAGGGGAAGCACCTTCGGAAACCTGAATTCAATTATTCGTTTGGCCCAATAGATCTTGTTCGATTTGCTTGGCAAGAGTGAGGGCATTTTCGGTGCAATCATTCATAGCAACTCCTTGGAAGGCGTTACCACTCAGATAAAAATTGGGGTGGCGTTTCAATAAGTTTTGAATCTGCTGATTTCTTTGTGTATGGCCCAGGAGATATTGCGGGATCGCTTTTGGCCAACGAATAATGCGTGCAAATCTCGGTTTTTCCTTTATTTGCATTAATCTAGCAAGCTCTTGATGAACAGTTTCCAGCAATTTTTCATCTGACCACTCGATTATTTCTGGACGTGCTACTCCACCGCAAAGTGTCCGATATAAAACGCATCCGGATGGTGCTCGATCGGTAAAAATAGAAGAGCACCATTGAGTTCCGAGAATATTTCCGCCCTGGGCTTGGGGGGATATAAAGCCAAAGCCATCAAAAGACGAGCCGATCGATCCCCGATCGTAGCCAGTGACTACTACGACAATTGCATTATAAACAATCTCTTGCAATTTCTTCGCTAATTCTAAATCGAGCGATAACAAGAGATCGGCTTGAATATAACTGGGGCACGTTAGCACCACCCCATCAAAAAACTGCTCCCTCCCATCTGAAAATTCAACTCTATAAGTCGGGTTTTCAGGGGCCGGTTGTTTTTTTTCGGTATCGGAATAATTAGCTGAGTTTGAATCTTTCATTGCGACAGCTGATGGTGATATTTTTTCGATTTTCTGGATTATTTGACCAAATTGAATCGAGCTAGCCAATTTTTCTGTAAGCTGATCGACTAGAAATCTCAACCCTGTTGGGAACGACCACATCCGCACAGGTTCTAGTTTGGTTTGCTGCCGCCGAGCCTCTTTTCGTCGAAGTTGGCGATTCATGTTCATGCCACGCATCACACTTCCGAAATCTTTCTCCCAACGATATAAACGAGGAAAGGCTGCTTTGACACTCAACTGCTTCGGATCCCCGGCATGGATGCCGGTCACCATCAAATCGGCAAAAAGATCGGCTATTTCTTTGTTGGTGCGCCGAACGGCAAATTCATAAACCGATTCATCATTCGAGGTAGCCACCGAATGGCGATACTTTTCTGTCAATAATCGCCATTTGCTCCGCCAGGATAATAGTGGTGAGTTCAAAAAAGAGAACAACGAATTGGGTAAGACTTGAATCGTATCACGCCAATGGACATAT
Organism: Planctomycetota bacterium; assembly: GCA_021809185.1. GTDB lineage: Bacteria > Planctomycetota > Planctomycetia > Gemmatales > Gemmataceae > JAKBAI01. The sequence continues at coordinate 37,706 of JAKBAI010000016.1, read as the reverse complement.
CTATATTTTCTTGCCCCCTCGCTGGCAGGGATCAATGCTCCATCTATCCCTAACTTTTTACACAGATCTATTGTAGATGGTTTACTATCGAGAAACCCGTTTGGTCCCCATTCGAATCGAAAGCCTTCTTGCTCTTCGGTCCAAATTTTACCCCCCGCACGATTCGCCGATTCTATGATCGTCAGATCTATCTTTGCTTGCAAACATTTTAATTCAAAAGCGAGTGCCAGACCACTAAGCCCCGCACCAACGATTAACCACCTTGGTTGACGATTCATGAATTTTCCGGATGATTAGTTTTCATGGAGATTCAAAGTCTTATTCAACAGATAACAATCTAAAGCAAATATTATTTCTATGATTGATGCGGGGCGATCACAAAACAATTCTTCAATTGCTTATCAACGAATCGGTAATCAATCCAATCCGCGAATTTGAGCTTTTAATTTTTGTTTTAGAGCATCGATTACCCTTTTATGAATCTTATCAACATCTTTATCGCTTAGGGTCGCTAGAGCGGATTGATAGGTAAGGGTATAAGCAAGATTTTTCTTGCCACTAGGGATCGGTTCTCCTCGATAAAGATCGAACAATTCGATTTTCTTTAACAAATCCCCACCGGCAATCTGAATTTCTTGCACTGCCTGTTGATTCGATATTGTCTCTTCGACGACAAAAGCAATATCTCGAATCGCCGGGGGATGAATCGAAATCGATTGAACTGCCCATTTTTCCTGTAGGCCATTAAAGACGATATCTAGATCGATCTCTGCAACAAGGGCATGCTGATTCTGTAAATGATAATGTTGAGCGGTTAACGGATGTAGTTCACCCACAACACCGATTTTTTCATTACCGAGATAGAGTTCGGCAGCTCGTGCTGGATGCAAATATGCAATAGTTTGGCAGTTCACCCAACTCAACTTATTATTCGGGAATTTCTGAAATACTTGTTCGATAATTCCTTTCATATCAAAGAAGTCGAATCGTTCTGGTTCTTTTTTGTGTAATGAATCCCAGTGGATCGGGTGGCGGTGGCCAAGGCACAAAATCGATAAATAGCGGGGTTCTAATGGTAACTTTTGCTCTTGCTGAGGCAGATAGACGGCACCGATTTCAAAAATCTTTACTTCGCCGATCCATTCCGCGCTTTTCTGTAAATTTCTCTGAGCGATCCCTAGCAAATGCGGGATGAGAGATTTTCTCAAAATCGCCCGTTCTGGACTAATAGGGTTAAGTAGCCGAACATGATCGCTATTGTGCAACATCGCCATCTGATGGTCATCGAGGCTTTTCCCTTCTACAGGGACATGGTAAGCCTCTAACTTCGAGGGATCGAGTGCTAGTTCATCTGTAAGGGAGGTCAAGGAATAGGAGATAATCTCTTGTAAGCCTAAGGAAACCAGAGTATCGCGGATTAGATTTTCTTTAGACAAAGCTGGGTCGGGATGTTGCTCGGGAATCGGTTCTGAGAGCATCGTTTCTGGGAATCGGTCGTAGCCATAAATTCGAGCAATTTCTTCAATGAGATCCGCGCAGCCAGTTTGAATATCGATTCGATGAGTCGGAGCGGTTACTTGCCATTCCCCATCCGTTACTTTCGTAATCTGGAAATCGAGAGTTGCCAAGATCCGCTCTACTTCTCGATGTGGAATATCGACTCCTAAGATTCGCTTAATTTCTGAACTGCGTAATAATATCTTGCGGTTTTCAGCGGGCAAAGGGTAACAGTCCGCAATGCCATCGACTACTTCGCCATGGGCATATTGCTGCAATAATTCCGCAGCACGAAGCGCTGCTTGAGCAACGATTTCGGTATGGATACCACGACTAAATCGAGTAGAAGCATCCGTAAAAAGATCGAGTTCCCGAGCTGTTTTTCGAATGGCTACCGGATGAAAATTCGCTGATTCCAGTAATATATTCGTAGTTTGCGCTGTGACCTCGGTCTCGCTTCCCCCTTTTACTCCTGCGAGCGCTATTGGTCCCTTTTCATCCGCGATGACGATCATTTCTGGATGCAGAGATAATTCCCCTTTTTCTCGATCGATCGACTGTAATTTTTCTCCAGTTTTTGCTTGCCGAATCTGAATGGTTGGGAATTTTCCATTCGCTCGTTTTTTCAAAATATCATAATCAAAAGCGTGCAATGGTTGCCCATATTCGAGCAAAACATAATTAGTAATATCAACCACATTATTGATCGACCGGATACCCGAATACAGCAACCGCCGTTGTAACCATGCTGGGGAAGGCCCTATTTTTACATTTCGGATCAACATGGCCGTATATCGGCCACACTGCTGAGGATTTTCAATCTCAATTTTTACTTGATCCGTAATTGATTCCCGAGAAAATTTAGGATTCGGAATCGGCAAATTTGGCTTGACTCCAAAAATCGCTGCTGCTTCTCGCGCCAATCCTCTCATCGCAAAACAGCGGGCCATGTTTGGTAAAATATCGATTTCGAGAACCGCATCCCCAAAATAATCGACCAGAGGCTTTCCTACGGGGGCCTCGTCCTCTAGGATGATAATCCCTTCATGTTCATCTGATATTCCTAGTTCGAAATTCGACATTACCATTGCATCGCTATCAACCCCACGCAAAACGCTCGGCTTTAGCTCTTTGATCACTTTTGGGCTTACATGTCCATCAAAATAATGGCAACCCGATAGTCCCAATACGACTTTTTGACCCGTATCCCCCACTGAAATATTGGGTGCCCCAGTTACTACCTGCTTCACTTGTTTCGTTGTGCCTTCGCCGTATTCGAGCTGCACCAGCTTGAGCTTATCCGCGTTCGGATGTTTACTTACCGATTTGACCTGGGCAATAACAACCTTTTCTCTGTCCCAAACCGGACCAGGTTCCTCTAATTTCACTTTTAAATCACTTGCCGGTTTCTGCCCGTATAATCGACATGAAATTACTTCCAACCCAGCAATCGTTAGCTGATTGATCCATTCTCCCAAACTGCCAGACCACTCGACATATTCTCTTAACCAAGCAACAGATATCTTCATAAAAATCACTCAAAATCAATATAAATCGATAAAAAAGTGTTATATAAATTCTTGATCTAAGTTCCATAGATTCTATCACTGAACCTCTTAAATTATTATTCCCGGTCCTTATTATTTCAATTCCAGATTCTTACATCAATAAATCTGGAAATTCAGCTGATCACGATTCGAGATCTTAGAGAGCTATGGAACAGCAAATCAAGCAAGGAGCGTAATCGAATTTTGGATTAACTGTTTTTCTAATTCCGAATTTCGAGATAGGAATTTAGTCTGCTGTACTTTAGACCTTCGATTTTTGGTTCACCATTTTCCGATCTGGACTATCTATCTATCTATCATCTCTTCTCAAAGATAAATACCAAACGGAAAAGACAAAGCGAGCAGTATGTGTACTCTTGATCACTTCCTACTTCCCCTACTACTTTCTACTCTTCTCTGCTTACTGCCATCTGCCTACTGCCTACTTTCCCCGCCTACTGCCTACTGCTTCCGGATGGAAAAAGGGATCGATTTCTCTATATTAACACGAGGGAAAAGGTTTGGTTCATCATTTTCTAGATCTACGATAGAAAATGAATTAAAATCTACTACTACAAATTGTGGAAAGCGAAAGAATGATGAAGACGAAAAAAATATTAATGATTGTTGGCGACTTCGTGGAAGATTATGAGGTGATGGTCCCTTTTCAGGCTTTACAGATGGTTGGTCACGTCGTTCATGCCATTTGTCCGAATAAGCAAAAAGGGGAATACGTTCAGACAGCAATTCACGATTTTGAAGGCCACCAAACATACAGTGAAAAACCTGGTCATCGATTTACATTGAATGCGACATTTTCTGAAATTGCCGTAGAAGAATACGATGCCTTAGTTTTACCGGGTGGACGCGCGCCAGAATATCTCCGGCTGAATACCGATGTCATCAAGATGGTAAAATATTTTGCAGATAAGAATAAGCCGATAGCGGCAATTTGTCATGGTCCGCAATTATTGGTCGCTGCGGGGGTTCTGAAAAATAGAACCTGTTCGGCATACCCAGCGGTCGGTCCAGATATAATTGCCGCGGGGGGGAAGGTGCCAGAAATTGCGATTGATGGAGCTTTCCGAGAAGGGAATCTTGTGACAGCTCCGGCTTGGCCTGCTCACCCTAGTTGGTTAAGAGCATTTTTGCAATTATTAGCAGAATAAACCAGAGAGTATCATAAGATAAAAAAGATAAGAGGATAAAATAAAAAACTAGAAGCTAGAGAGATTTCGAAAGATAACTCTCTAGCTTTCTTCACCCGATTCATGGTTGATACGAAGTAGAATCTATTGCTTAATTTCTTTAAGCTACAGCTTGAGTAGAAGTTACCAACTACCTAGACAACAGGCAGGTTCTCCAATCCCACTAAGCAGAGGGAGAATTCGGCGACTAAAAGGGAGTTTGAGGTAATCTTCTCGGCTATAAACAATTTTACCATTCATAAACGTGAAAAGAACATGGGTGTTGTTTTCAAAAGGGTCGCCATCGAATAGCACAAGATCCGCAATCTTTCCAACTTCGAGAGAACCGTATTGTTTATCGATTCCCAAGATCTTAGCTGCATCGAGAGTGATGGCCTTCATTGCTGCGGCATGGCCAAGACCATTGGTCATGGCATAAGCGGCTTCGGTTCGAAGATTCCTTGTTTTAGGAACATAGCCTTCATAACTGGTGCAAATAGCGATGGGAATCTGTTTTTTTGCAAGCATAGCAGCATTTGGGGTAAAAGAATTAAGAGTTTCCATACTTGCCGCTGAACGTTGTAAAGTCGGGTGGACAATCACCGGGACTTTAGCAGCTTTTAATTCATCCGCGATGAGATAACCCTCGGTAGCGAGATTTAAAATCGGCTTGAGATGGAATTCTTTGGCTAAGCGTAGAGCGGTGAGTAGATCATCGGCACGATGGGCATTAAAGAGCACTGGGATTTTCCCTTCAAGAGCTGGTATCAATGCTTCCGCTTTCAGATTTCTTGGAGCTTTTTTCCCTTCAGCAGTTTTTCGTTTTTCTAGATAATTTTGGGCGGTTAAAAATTGAGATCGGACGAGATTGGCTGTTCCCATTCGAGTGAGGGGAGGGCGATTGGTACTGCTGTAGGCACGTTTGGGAGTTTCCCCCAGATTGATGACCAATGTTGCTGGAGAGCGCAACGTGATCTGATCGACCGTGGTTCCCAGTGCTCGAAAGATCCCACTTTGACCAGCGATGACATTCGTATGTCCCGGTGTCGTATGGATAGTGGTTATCCCATTACTACGCAAAAATTCCATAAATCCTTCGCTGGGATTGATGCCATCCAAGACGCGCAAATCGGGTTGGATCGGGTCGGAACGTTCATCCTGATCCTGATCAGCAGGAATATTATAAGAGCCACTAAGACCAACAACCGTACTGGCATCGATTAATCCGGGTGTGACATCTGGAGCAAAAAAACTGGGTATATCTTTGGGGATGACAACTTTACTCTGTTCCCCAACTTGTTGAATATGCCCATCCTGAACGATTACTACGGCATTGAGAAGCATCTTGCCATTGCCTAGATGTAATCGTTTCGCTTGCACAGCAAACCGGTTTTTGATTACTTCTTTAGGTTTTTGCAGCGATTGGTTCCCCATTTTCTCTTTTCCCATTTTCTCTGTAGTGCTTATTAAGGGTTTCTGGGGTGGAATCACTTCAGGAAGACGATCACGGTTGGCAATACCATAGCCTCCCGTTGAATATAACCAATCGTTTTTCTTATTGCGGTCGTAACGCTGAATCCCGTCAATATAGGTTTCAAGAACTTGAGTATAAACCGAAAAGGGGGAGCCAGAAAGAATTACAAAATCGGCATCGTAGCCTTTTTGGAGACTACCAAGCCGATGGTCGAGATGTAATAATTTTGCGGGAACCTGTGTCAAGGCTTTCAAGGCACCGCTTTCGCTCATGCCGCCACGAACCGCTAAGGAACCTGTACGCAGATAAAAGCGGGATTCGGTTATAAAGTCATCGGTGTTGATGGCGACATCGATCCCAGCTTTTTCGAGGATCATGGCGTTTTCTTCGAGCAAAGCCATTACCTCGGCTTTGCCGCCGGGGCTATCGACTAAAGTTAATGAAACCGGAATTTTTCTTTTGGCAATTTCATCAGCAATGCGATACGATTCTGTGCCGTGTTGAATAACGAGTTCAAAGTCGAATTCTTTCGCTAGGCGCATCGCTGTATAAATGTCATCCGCTCGATGGCAGTGAAAATGCACCGTTCGCTTCTTTTCCAAAACTTCGACCAGAGGCTCCAGCGCTAAATCTTTTTCAGGGGGAGGAGTCTCTTTTTTCGTTTTGGCCTGCTCACGATAGGTTTGCCATTTTTTCTGATAATCCCTTGCTTTGATAAATTGTTCTCGCTGAAGGGCTGCTATTTTCATTCGGGTATAAGGGGCCTGATTTCGCCTGCCGTATCCTTTCGGATTTTCGCCATTCGCCATTTTCAATCCGCCTAGAATTTTATCGTCTTTGATCTGCATCTCTTCGATGGTGTTGCCACGCAGTTTAACGTATAGTGTTTGACCGCCAATCGCATTTCCGGAACCGGGCATGATATTCGCCGTAGTTACTCCACCGGCTACTGCCATTCTTATTCCCGGATCGTCAGGAAAAATGGCATCGAGAGCACGTAAACCGGATTGGATAGGCCCACTCATTTCATTCCCATCGGAGTGAGCGGTAACCGATGGACGTGGATAGATCCCGATATGGGAATGAGAATCGACAAGACCTGGAATGATCACCGCATTAGGCATTCGTTTGATAATAGCGTTATCGGGGATCGGAATATCTTTTTGACTCCCCACGGCTAAAATTTTACCCCCCTGAATCATCAATAAACCATTATCAATTGGAGCAGAAGAGACAGGATAAATTCTGCCGACATAGTAGGCAACGATCCCTCCCTCTTGATTTATCGCACTTTCTGAAGGAGTACGGAGGGCCGTAGGGGAGTAAGCGGATAAAATGGGATGGAATATAGGAGAAAGAAAAAAAATAAGAGAGGGTAATAGCGGAATGAGAGCCAGGGAAAAAATCAAATTTCGAATCATAAATATCCTCGAGGAATGAATTACTAACAGTTAGTTCCTTAAGAAAGTTTGGGAAGATGAGGTTGATAGTCAAGGGGTATTGAGCGAGAAAGTAAAATAAATCGCAAGAAAAGCCGATTTTCTTTTAATTGTCTGATAATTAAAATTTAGCCTTTCTTAGGCAAGATGGTTTTCATCTGATTCGCTCGATATAGAGAGGTTTGCAGTTCCACCGACTTCCGAGCTGAAGTCGGTGGGCGCTTATGTTGAAATGAGCATTAGAGAGATTACAACCCCGATCGTCTAAAAATTCAGCTTGGCAATTTTCCTAGGGAGATGACCTATCATAATAGGTTGGCAGGCAAGAGGGCCAACTCGATAGATAGGTCATTGAATCGATAATGACTATCTCGAACGAAAGATTTTGGATCAAAGATCGGCTCGTATTCCGTTAATCAATTGCGTTCCAGTACTTTTACAAAAATCCCATTTCGACGGGATCTTGTAAAAATCATAGCTAAAAAACTTCCCAAGGAAAGTATTTCGCAAAATAAAGAGGATTAGATTATCGAATTTTTATTCTCAGGGTTTGTTTGTAAACCTATTTGCAATCGTTGTTTGCGGACTTTCCTACGTTCGAGGAGGAGATAACCGGCACGGATAACCATACGAGTAAAGAGCATATTCGCAATTAAACCGCCCATAACCATAATAGCTAATGGTTGTTGCATTTGCGCACCAGGTCCAATACCGAAAGCCAAAGGAAGCAGACCCAATATCGCAGCTAAACTCGTCATTAAAATAGGACGGAATCGAACTCGACCTGCTAAGAGCAAAGCCGGTTTTAGATCCATGCCTTCGTGGAGGAGTTGTTGGATATACTCGACAAGGAGAATCCCATTCTTCATATCGAGACCGATCAGGAGGATAGCCCCCATATAACTGGAGACATTGAGAGGGGTATCGGTAATCCATAACGCAAAGAGCCCACTAACTAAAGACAAAGGCTGTTCCAAAAAGATCAGTAGTGGTAAAATCATCGATCGGAATTGAAAAGCCAATAAGATATAAATAAGAAATATTGCAACAATCATCACGATCGTCAAACTGCGAAACGCTTCTTGTTGTTTAAGAAAATGACCTCCCAATTCCCAGTGGTAACCTTCAGGGAGATGAACTTCTTTCATCCAGTCGCGGATATTTGAAATGATGGTGCCCAGCCCCGCTTCATTTTCATCCTGTTCTGAAGTAATAATAACACAAGGTTGCTGATTTTCGCGGAACTGTTCATCGGGAGAACGTAATCTTTCTAATTTGGCAATGGTGTTTAGAGGGACCGCTCGTGCTGGTCCAGGTAAAGGCATAACCGGCATCCCTGCTGATCCTGCGATTGGCGATAGCCCGGTATTTGTCAAGACGCTTGGCGGTAAGAGGATTAATTGTTTGAGTAAGAGATCAGGGTCGAATCGGTCTCGTCCAAAGCGAATATCATCGGCATAGCGAACGCGGACATCGGTCATGCGCATGGAAGACTCTTTAACTTGGGTTGCAATCTGACCGAGATACATGGCACGCAATTGCCGTTCAACATCCATAGCGGTCAGCCCCCGCGCTGCCCAAAAACCTTTCACTTGAACATTGAGGTCTGGATTCCCTTCGCGAATGTGGGTATCTACCTCTTTGATTCCCTTGCCTTTCCCTTTCTTCTCGAAGAGTTCGCCAATCTGTTCGGCAATAGGTCTTAAAACCGAATAGTCTGGACCGAATACTTTTATCTCTAACGGTTTATTTTGTCCAGAAAGATCGTTTAATTGATCTTGCATAATCTGGATACGTTCTGTTTTAAATTGGTTATCGGTAAAATGTTCATCGGTCTCATCTTCCAGTTCTTTCATAATATCGGCGATCGGTCGGCGGCGATATTTCTTACGGACCCCTTCTTTACCGATTAATTTCAATTCTTTTTCAAATTCCTTATCAGACATTTTTGGCCGCATCGGTTTCGTAAATAGACTGACGATATCCTCTTCCGCAGGACGTAAAGAGACTTGAATGTCCCCGCGATTGGTATTGGTGGCAAATAGACCCATTTGCGTTCCGGTTCGACGGACATAGACATCGACATCGGGGTTATCCAAAAGTATCTCTTCGAGGACTTTGGCCATTTCCTCGGTTCGACTGAGCGGAGTGCCCGAAGGGGCGAGGTAGTCGACTGTTAATGAACCTTCATCCATTATAGGCATCAATCCTGTTTCAATCGGCTTGAAAAGAAATTTTTTTGCTCCCGGTTTTTCTTGAGGAGTATTATCTTGAATTCCGGTAAGTAAAATATATCCACCAATCATCGCCAAGAACGAAATCATCATTGTAAATAAAGGGAATTTCAAGGTTGCTTCAAAAAGCCGTTCATAGCGATCGGCAAAGAAGCGGTAGAATATACCTGGCTCAGGCATCGGCCTGCCCGCGAGGAACTTGGCTGCGAGGACGGGAATAACGGTTAAACTGATCACCATCGAAACTAAAACTGCTGTCGATAATGCCCAACTAAGCGAAGCAAAAAATTGCCCATAAACCCCAACGATTAAAGCTAAGGGTACGAAGACGATAACGGTTGTTAAAGTCGATCCGATGACAGCGCCGGTTATTTCCGAAGAGGCAATGTCAACCGGATCTTGATTGTTTTTATGCAATTCATTGCTATCCGAAGAGTTTTTATGCGCCTCTTGACTTGGTTGAGGAGGCATTTTTTTTCGGAGCCAAGTCCAAGGGAGAAACCAAATTCTCTTCTTGATTTTGGCTTGCCGACCTTGCCGTAATCGGTCTTGGTGGCCAGGGGTCAAATGTCTGGCAATATTTTCGATAACGACAACCGTATCGTCGATAATCAAACCGATGGCAACGGCAATCCCCCCTAGTGACATCAGATTTAATGTTTCGCCAACCCAGTAGAGAATTAAAAAGGTGATGGCCACGGCAACCGGGATAGCAATGGCAGAAATAAGAGTAGCTCGAACACTGCGCAAGAATAAAAAGAGAATTAAAATACTGAATATACTTCCAGCAACAATGGCGTCACGAACGTTATCCACAGCGGTACGAACAAAGTGCGATTGGTCGTAGACGATGGTGTATTTTATATTTCCGGGGGGTGGTTGTCTTTTAAGTAAAGCGCGAACATCTTTAGAAATTTGTAAGGTGTTCCCTTTAGGCTGTCGGAAAATAGTGACCACCACAGCGTCTTTCCCTTCAAATCCAACGGACTGCACTCGATCCTGATAGCGAATTTTGACTTCGGCTAGATCTTTGACTCGCAAAGGCTGACCGTTTTTGGTGGCAATGACCAAGTTTTCGATCTCGTATGCTTTCGCGGTTTGAGTATTGACCATAATCTGGAATGCCAAAGGGGAACCTTCGACACGCCCGACAGGTTGCAGGCGATGAGCTTTGCTTATTTGATCAGCCAAGTCTGCTGCGGATAGATCTGCTGCTAATAATCGTTCGGGTTTCGCGATAACTTCAATTTCCCTAAGATCCCCCCCCGCGACGTTGGCATAGAGCACATCGGGAATTGTTTTCATCATTTGCGAGAGATCGTAAAAAGCGTAATCACGCAATTGTGATGAGCTACTTCCCCCGGTGGGCACCACCGAGATTATCGGGAAGATCGATGGTGTCATCTGTTCGACACTCAAATCGATATCGGGGGGTAATTGACCTCGAGCTGCACCTATGCGATTCCAGGTTAATTGCAATGCCTGAACCATGTCGGTGCCCGGAGCAAAATCGAGAGATAATTCGCTCCCGCCTCGGATCGTCGAAGAGCGGACCGATCGCACCCCTTGTACAGAACTAACGGCAGATTCTAGTGGGCGTGTTACTTGTAATTCCATACTTACTAAATCCAGTCCCGGTTTTTTTCCCACCACGCCAATTCGAGGGAAAGTAACTTCGGGATAGATCCCGCAAGGCATCTGCATCACACAATAGATGCCCCCTATGGTAAGTAATATAGTTGTTAATAAAACTGCACCAAACACAGGCTTTGCTCTAGATGCAAGATTCAGCATAGATGATTTTCCGTTTACGATTTATTATAAATACTTATTCAGAGATAACGAACTATTAGCGTTTTGCGTGATTAGGTGGATTTTCCACAAAACCGATTTCGAATCGGACTTCTAGGAATTTGTTTTTTGACCGTAAGTTCCATTTTATTTGTCACTGGATACTTCACGTGGTTGAGGGGCTACCCCTACTTTTGGCAAATTGGTTTTTGATACTTTTGATTTCTTTTCATTTTTTGGATCATCTTCTTCTTGCGACTCTTTAGAGTTCTTAGATTTTTTTTGATCCTTATCTGCTTCCTTTTCTTTAGCTTCTTTCTCTTCTTCTTTTTCTTCTATCTGTTTCACTAAATCGTCGTTTTTAAGACCATTTCCTCCTTCAACGACGAATATCAGTTCCTCGCTTAAAGGAATTTTTTCTTTTTTTTCAGGATCGATCAACTCGATGATCTCGCTTCGATGATGTTCTCGGTCACGAATACCAAGCACAATTTGCAATCGTTTTACTTTGAATTTTTTCTCATCTTTTTTATCGTGGTCATCTTTTTTATCGTGGTCATCTTTTTTATCGTGGTCATCTTTTTTATCGTGATCGTCTTTTTTATCGTGATCGTCTTTTTTATCGTGATCGTCTTTTTTATCGTGATCGTCTTTTTTATCGTGATCATCTTTTTTATCGTGCTCTTCTTCGGCAATAATGACGGAAGCAAATTCTTGATCTTCCATGATCGAGCTATCAGGGATGACGAATCTCTCTTTTTCCTGCTGAGTCTGAATTTCAACTCGAACAATTAAATTAATATGCAATTTGTGATCGTGGTTTGGAAATCTTATTTTGACGGGGACGTTCCCAGTTTCTGGTTGAGCTTGGTAAGCGATATATACCACTTTCCCTTCAATTTCGTTTGCTTCAGTTTCTTTTTCCTTCTCCTTTTCTTTTTCCTTTTCCTTCTTTTCTACTTTAGTTTCTGGCTCTTTTTTTTCTTTTTCATGGGGAGAATCGTGTTCATGAGATTCCCCTTGGACCGATTCTAGAAGAAGTTTAGCCGGTTTGCCAACTGCTATCTTAGATATAATTTCTGGAGGCGCATAGCACAAAACATCGATCCAATTCAGGTCGACGATTTCTGCCACAACGGTGCCTGGGGTAAGTGTTTGACCGGGGACAGCTTGGACGATACTTAAATTACCCGAAATAGGAGCACGCAAAGAGTAAAATTCGATCTGCTCTTCGACTGCTTTAAGATCGGCCTGAGCCGCTTTGATTTTGGATTGAACCGATCGCATTTTAGATTCCGCATCTTTTTGCAGAACGATTGCCTTTTTATATTCAATTTCAGAGATGAGGGGGAGTTTGCTGCCAGGATCTTCCTTGGCAAGTAGTTTATTAAAACGGTCAACATCGATCAGGGCAAGATCTTTGACAAAACCTGCTTGGCTATATTGTTCTTCTAAATCTTCGATCGTGTCTTTGATTTTTTGTTCATTGACTTTCAGGATCCGATCATCTAATTTGACAATCAAATCCCCTTTATTGACCTGTTTCCCTTCGCTGATATCGGCACCACTCCCCTTATTAAATACAGTAAGAACATGCCCCTCTAGAACCGCGCTTACTTTCGCTGAGTGGTTTGGGAGAGGAATTATAGTTCCGAATAGTTCGGTCCATTCAGCCAATTTGATCTTTTTGGCCGATTCCATTTTGACCGGAGCAACTTTAACTTCCTCTTCTGGTTGCGCAGCTGATTCTTGTTTACAACTGGCAATGGTGATAAGCAATGCACATAGTATTATCTGACAAAAATAAAATCGCAGCTTTTTCATGGAATACATAAATCTTCATTTTCCTAAGGAGTAGTGAATCAAGTTTGAAAGTTAAGGTTTACTTCCATTCATTTCTAAATTATTAGAGTTCTATTTTTTAATCTTTTAATCCAGGGATTTTGTTTTCAATTATTTTAGGTTTCGATTTCTTTTCTACAGGCTCTTTAGATGTTGGAGGAGTGGTTCCGGAATCAGATACTGCTGGATTTTGAGCAGACGATTGAACAATTCGAACAGGGGGTAAGCCGGTAGTTTGAACCACATTTGCCGCTGCTTGTGCGAGCTGATTCAATAAGTCGATATAGGCCCTTTGTTCTTGGACCAAATTGGTTTGCAAGGTCAATATAGAAAGAATATCGGTCTGACCTGCTTCGAATTGTTTCGTCATCAGAGCTAATTCTTTGGAAGAATCTGTTGAGGTCGCTTGCATTTTCTTGACCATTTTCAGAATCTCTTCGAATTGGGTCAGTGCTGATTCTGCTTCGCGTAAGGCTCGCTGTTTCAGTTGCTGAACGGTGAGATTTTGCTGATTCATTTCGGCTAAGCGTTGTCTGCGTAATGGTGCTCCCGAATTAAAAACAGGAATATCCATCTGAAAACGGAAACCGAGATAGCTCGTCGTATCATCCGCGGTTTGGTATATAGGACCTGCCTGAATATCTGGGATCATAGCCGCTTTGGCCAGCTGATAATTGGCAAGTGATACTCGAAACCCAGCTTGGGCTGCAAGAATATCCGGTCTTCCCTCGATGGATTGTGCAGCAACAGCAGTTATATCTTCTGAACCCGATTCTCCCGAAAGCGTATGCCATTGAAAATCGGTCAAGCGATCCTGAATTACTAGTTCATGATTGGATGGTAAATTCAATTGTTGAATTAGTCCTCGTAGGGCAATCTGATAATTTGTTTCTGCTAGTGCTAATTGTCGCCGCGCTTGCCTTGCGGCCACCTGAGCGGTCGTAAATTCCGCAGCTTTGGCTAACCCTCCTTTAAATCGAGCTTCGATCGTCTTTTCTAAACTGTCATTCAAGCTGACGATTTCCTTAGCGAGTTTGACCAATTCTTTTTGATAAAGCAGTGTAAAATAGAGTCGAGAAGTTTGCGAAATATTGAGCAGCTCGCCTTGAAAAATATTCCATTGGGTTTGATTCATACCTGCCATAGCACTTTGAACGCGATAGCGTCTCTGATGGGCAATCTCAAATCGTTGCATGACCCAAATATAATAGTTTGCATACCCAGCTCCCGAGGCAGGTTGACCAGGAGTACTGGCTACAAATGGTCTACCCGTGGGGAAATACTCTGCTTGGACGAATGGATTCCAAGGATATACTTTAGAAACCCCAACCATGGCTTGGTTGACATTGAGCTGACCACGGAGAGTTGTCAAATCAGGATTTGATAGGAGTGATCGAGTTATTGCCGTAGGGAGATTTAATTCTTTAGGAATTTCCTGATTGTCCATGGTTCCAGAATTAGCCGATCGATTAACCGGTTGTACCGTAACTCCACCCATTTCTGGATTTACGATCGGATTCAGGGCTTGATTCACTTTGAGATTCTGAGGAGAGATTCTACTTTTTGTGTCGTATGGATTTGTTATCGGAAATTCAGTTTTTGGCTTCTTCTCCACGGCTTTAACGGATTGGTAATTACCATCTCCTGTTGCAAAAGTAGTGCCGGTTTCAGTACCTTCCTCTGGAGTTATTTCTTCCCCCTTTGTCGTAAACCCTATTTGTTTAAGAGATGGGTCATTATTCCCGATCGTCTTCGATGATCCCGAACTCCCTGAGGCATTGGTATCTGTTGCTAGTGTTCGTTTAATCACTTGGTTTTGACTATCGTTTTGTTGCGGGGTAAGGGAGAGTTTGGGTGAAAGAGCAGCATCAGGCATTATCTCTTGTAATCGTTTTGGAGTTTGGCACCCCAGAAAGCATCCAAAACTAATTCCGAAGATTCCCCATCTCAAATACCTCGATCTTTTGGAAAGGGTGGGTGTAAGGAATGAAGAAATCAACATTTGACCTTCCTTGATTGTATCAGCTTGACTATTGTGCTTTTCCATGTGTATCTTCTTCATTATTCTTGATGATCGAATTTTCGAATGAACAAAAAACATCCTGAAATTTTTCATTTCTTCATAAAGAGAATAGAATGAGCTAGAGGTACTCTAAACCTCTTTTAATTAAAGACTTTTAAGATTATTCAACTCGATTCTTGAACTTTTTGAAATTCAAGAATACGAATATAAATTTGTAATAACCCTTATTTTTTCACCAGATTAACAAATTTAGAATTTATCTTTAAGTTTTAAATCAAATTATTCGACTTATAGCAATCATATCGGATATTCTTGTTTATCATTTATTAATTCTGGAAAAGATAATACTAAATCTTGGATAAAAATAATTACGAAACACACAAAAATTAACTGAATGATTAAAAATTCATTCAAGTTTTTAATTTTCTTTGATTACTCTGGGAAAGCAGAGTTGAAATTCACTCCCTTTTCCAGATTCACTCAAGACGGTCAATTTACCATGGAGTAAATGGGTAATCCGGTCAACAAGTGTTAAACCTAATCCTATCCCTGGAGTTCCGACCCATCTTGCTTTTTTAGAGCGATAAAATGGCTGAAAAATTAGTGGCAAATCTTCCTTTTCAATCCCGCTCCCATGATCAATAACCGATAAAGAAACGTAATCTGTAGGAGAGAACAGGGGTTTCGATGTGGTTTGGGAATTCGGTAAAGGGGGATTCTGCTGGGCTAAGCATGTGGAAAGAATCGCATGGTCGGCTCCAAGATCTGCTTCCGATTTTTGATGCGAATTCACGTTATTGAGGAATTCCAGCTCTGCTGAATCGCCAGTAGGCTTAGGAAGTGAACATAGCTTAATTTGAATTAGGATCTCACTCCCCGAAGGGCTGTACTTGATGGCATTATCGACTAAGTTATCGAGGATTTGGCCAAGTAACGAAGGTTGGGCATAAATTAAAACATTACAAGTGGGAGAGATTATTTTAAGATCGTTACTGCGCGGGCGATCGCGCCACTTCTCCATCCAAGTATCGCACCAATCTCGGAGATCGATGATTCTTAAATCTGGGACCGATTCACCTGAATCGGCTCTGGCCAAGAACAGTAGCGACTCGATGATTTGATGTAATTCTTGACCGCGATTTTTCAAGATTGCGAGTAAGCGCTTATACTCTGAGATAGTACGCTCTTTTCTCAAAGCAACATCGATCTGGCCCAAAATGGCAGTTAAAGGAGTTCTAAGTTGATGGGAGGCATCCGCCGTAAATCGCCTTTCTCGATCTAACGCTAATCGCAAAGCTTGTAGAATTTCATTAAACGCAATGCCCAATTCTTGTAATTCATCGTGACTATTGGGAATATGAAGCAAACATTTAGACTCCAGCTGATTCTGGATGGTTCGAGTAGTTTCAACCATTTCAAAAACCGGCTTCAAAGCTCTTCGGCATAACCATCGACCCCAGATTGTTGCAAGGAACAAGATGATTAAAGGGAGGACAAGGAGCGTTAGACCAAATCGATAGAGAGTTGTTTTTAAAGGAATGCTCGAAGTGGCAACTGTTATGCGTAGACTAGATCCATGATACGTTCGGTCCGTGGGTAATTGGATATTTCCTGGAATCACCTTTTTAACGAAAACATCAGAAAGGGCCCCTTCGATAAACACAGGACCTTTCGCTGATTTCAGCGGTTCAAATTTGCCAGCAGTAATGAGACATTTCCTAACGAACCAACCGCGACATTCTCTGGTTTCATCAGGAATTTCTAAATTTTGCGAACAATCAATTAAATTTCCTTCTTCATCGTGCAGTGCCCATCGTATCTGATCTAGGGTTGAATATTCTCCAAGAAAAACTTTTCTTTCCAACGGTTCCCACTCGACATCCTCCGCATGGATCTCAATCGCTGCAACGAGTGTTTGTTCCGAATGTTCCAGTCGATCATTTTCTTGCTGATGCAGATAACGATCTCCAAGGACATAAATGGTTAAAGAAAAACCGAAGAGAACTATTGCTAGTGTAGATAGGAAAAAAATAGAGAGCCGATTCGTAATACTCATACTTTCTTGCTCTTATAATGAAATGGATCTGATTTTTTCATCTTCTTTAAATTTGTATTTAACTCAAGAGGATTTCAAAGAGAAATCCGGTGAATTCTCTGAGACCATTTCGCTAAGCGATTCTCCCGGAAGTGGTTCCCCCAGCATATATCCTCGCCCCCGGACGGTATGGATGATACGCGGACCATGGGCTTCTAATTTTCTTCTTAATTCCATGATGTGAACTTCAAGAGTATTCGATAGGCCATCATATTGCTCTTGCCAGACATGTTCATAAAGTCGAGTTCTCGATAAGACTTCATCTGGATGTCGAATGAAAAAAAAGAGTAACGATTGTTCCCTAGCTGTCAATAATAAAATATTTCCCGCTCGTTCTGCTCGATTCGTCGAAAGATCAAAGCTAACATCTTTATATTTCCAAAGGGTTCCCGGCGCTGAAGTCGATCTCCTCAATAACGCTTTCGAACGAGCCAGCAATTCTTCAAAGGCAAATGGTTTGCATAAATAATCATCTGCACCTGTGTTCAAACCTTCGACTCGATTGGCGATTGTATCTCGAGCGGTTAAGAATAATACAGGAGTTGTTTTACCTGCGGCACGGAAAGATTTCAATAATGTCACCCCATCTGGTCCAGGAATCCACCAGTCGAGAATGACCAAATCCCAAGACTCTTTGAGTAAACGATCTTCTCCCGAATGTCCATCACGAACGTGTTCAATAGAAAATCCTTCATCTCTTAAGCCGAGACTGATAAATTCTGCAATTTCTGTATCATCTTCAATTAACAAAATTTTAACAGACAATGAAAAACCTCTCTCCGTTTTTAATTTTATGGATTACATCTTTAGAGATAATCTCATTATTATTAATCGACGAAAATACCACACATAACTTCAATTACTATTTTGGGGATGGAATAGGGACTTTCCTTGCATTCAACTTTATTTACTGTTTTATTATTATATATCGATGAAGATGACCTCAAAGTGAGCAAATGATAAAATCCTCTTTATATTAATAGGTATAACGTTTGATTTAAACTGTTTTGACTAGCTAGCCCAGAAAACTTATAAAGTTTTCATAGGAAATGGGGATCGATTTGGTCGAAGATTTGAGCAGAAGAAAAATTTTCTTTGAACTTCGACTTAGTAAAAAATCTCAATTTTTACTCGGATTTCTGTTGCAATGAAATGTGGCGATTTAGATAAGAATCAATTGGAAAAATTGCAACTCAAACGGAGATAATCTAACTTTAAATGTTTTAGATAAGATGGTTTCGGCAATAAGATGGTTTCGGCAATAAGATGGTTTCGGCAATAAGATGGTTTCGGCAATAAGATGGTTTCGGCAATAAGATGGTTTCGGCGACCTACTTTCCTATTCTTAATTTCCTCTTCTTGCTTTCCTCTGCCTACTGCCATCTGCCTACTTTCCCCGCCTACTGCCTACTGCCATCTGCCTACTGCCTACTTTCCCCGCCTACTTTCCCCGCCTTTCGCAGGGTTAAACACTTTATTTTGGGATAGCTTTCCCTTGCGAGATTAAACATTGCTCCATGTTTGATAGAATTTTGCTTACAATCGCTGGATTTGAATTGCACCCCATGAGACCGATTCGCCATACTTTTCCTTTGAATTCTCCCAATCCACCCCCAATTTCCATTCGATACTCGTTTAATAGTGTCTTCCGGAATTTTAGATCTTCAATTCCGATGGGGATCTTCACAACGTTGAGTTGAGGAAGTTGATATTTAGGATTTGCTTGATATTCAAGTCCTATTGCTTCAAGACCAGCTTTCAGGGCAAGATGATTCTTTTGATGCATCTCCCAGCGGTTTTCCAGTCCTTGGGTAAAAATAAGCCGGAGACCTTCAAAAAGTGCAAAAATCATCGTTATCGGAGCGGTGTGGTGATAAGCACGGTCGCTATTCCAATATTGGCGGATCATGGTGAGGTCTAGATACCAACTTTGCACTTTTGTTTTTCGACCGGCCATTACCTCTTCCGCGCGGGGACTAAAGCTAACTGGGGATAACCCAGGGGGACAGCTCAACCCTTTTTGCGAACAACTGTAAACGGCATCTATTTCCCATTTTTTTACTTCCAATGGAATACATCCTAGGGAGGTGACCGCATCGACAATCAAAAGCGTTCCGTATTGGTGACAAAGTTTTCCAAGTCTATCCAAAGGCTGACAAGCTCCGGTCGATGTTTCGGCATGAACAATTCCCAGAGCTTTAGGTTTTTCTTTTTTTAAGATTTCTTCTATCGCATTGAGATCATTCTCTTCGAAAACCTCTCCCCATGGACGTTGAAAAGTAATTACTTTGGCTCCTGCCCGAGTCGCAATATCTACCATTCGTTGACTAAAGAAACCATTACAACAAACGATAACGGTATCTCCAGGCTCGATTAAATTGACAAAGCAACATTCCATTCCTGCCATTCCTGTTGCGCTAATGGGTATGGTCAGAGGATAATCCGTTCGATAGAGGTGACGCAACATATCCTGAGTCATGGACATTAAATGAAGGAAATCAGGATCTAAGTGACCTAAGAGTGGCCGGCTCATGGTCGATAGGACGATAGGATCGACATTACTTGGACCAGGACCAACAAGCAATCGGTCTGGATAATGAAACTGAGGGACGAATGATGGAGAGAGTGTAAAGGGGGAATCGGAAGAAGAGCTAGTCGATTGACTAGGTGTATTTGTCATTCTAAACATTCCTTTTTCAAAAAACGATCAAGAGAGTAATGAATGTCACCTGGTGATTTATTTCTTTTGATCTTAGAAATTATAAAAGAGAAAGAACTCACACGATTTCATTTTTTGACAATCGTGTGAGAAAAATAATGAATGATGGTACCCATTAATTTTGAGGAGCGATTCGCTTTTTACCTGTCAATTCATCGGCGATGTCGTTTGCTTCATAGACTTTTCTCAAAGCTTCGAGAATAGCGCGAGAGTCAACAGAGAGTGCGCGAGCTTGCACATCGTCATAAATAAAATCGAGCACCAGCGATTGAATATTACCATCAAAAATCAAGCCAACTACTTCGGCATTTTTGTTAATCACTGGAGAACCTGAATTCCCTCCAATGATGTCCGCTGTGCAAACAAAGTTGAAAGGAGTAGTCAAATCTAGTTTATCTTTGCAGGCAACAAATCGCGGAGGCAGATCAAATGGTGGTTTGTCTTGATGTTCTTTCGAACGTTGATAAAGGCCTGACATGGTGGTGAAAGCAGGGACTTTTTGCCCATCTTCGGTATAGCCTTTGACCTGCCCAAATGCAAGGCGTAGCGTAAATGTGGCATCAGGATAGGTAGAACTTCCATAGAGTGCATATCGAGCTTTCGCTAATTGAGCATAGGCTTGCCGTTTAGGTTCTTCGACTTCGGATTCCATTTCTTGACGAAGTTTACGCGAATCGGCATCGACCAATCGAGCCAATTCGATCATGGGGTCATTGGCTTCGTCGACTGCTTTCTTACCCCCTTCGAATAATTTTTTGCGAAATTCAGGATCTTTCATTTTTGATTTACTGATGAGTTCAAAAGCGCGATCGCGTGGCGATTTGCCATTGAGGATTTTTTGGATCATTGGATCATTGGCTCCGCGCTGAGTGGCAAAAAGGCTCAAACCATCTGCTAACTTCAACGTTTCAAAATCGTCATAGATCGGTTCATCCGAAAAGAGCTGTTGCTTTAAAGAAGGTAAACGAGCATTTGAAAACTCCCGTAATCGTTCGCCGTTTGGTTTAGGCAATTCTTCTGAAGCTCGCAATAAAGCACGAGCATAGTTGAAATGAGCGGAGAAAAACGCGCTTCCCGCTTCGAGCATGGTATAATCTTTGATCAGCTCGGCTCGGCGTTTTTCGGCCTTTTTGACTACGTCGAAAGCCGATCCTAGTTCTTTAATCTCTGGTTTATCATTGTTTTTGATGAATTCTAGTAATTGGGTTTCTTCTTTGATTTTACGGGCCATAATGGTTGGGTCGAGTAGACCAGCGAGTCCGCCTACACGTGCCTTTCGGCTATTTTGAACACCAAACATCAGTTCTCTAGCCCGGCGGCGATTTTCTTCGCTTCTTTCGCTCCAAGAGCCAAGCAATACTTCGTAACGGTTGAGGCGTTGGAGCAAATAGGGGTAGCCGATATCGCGTAGATACTCTAATTCAGCAATCGTATTTTGGCGATTCGTTCGACCAGGGTGGCCAGAGACGAATGCGAGTTCATCTTCTTTACTTCCATTGGCACTCCATTTCAGATAATGTTCGATTTTAGCAGGTTTGCCATTCTCATAAACGCGGAAAAAACACATATCCAAATCAAAACGAGGGTATTCGAAATTATCTGGATCCCCACCATAAAAGGCAATTTGTTGTTCTGGGGCAAAAACGAGACGAATATCGGTATATTTCTTGAAAGTATAGAGGTGATATTCCCCGCCCGCATAAAGGGTTACTACATCGGCTCTTATCGAATTCTTTTCATCTGCAACAGAGCTTTCAATTTCACTGATGATTTTTTGGCGTGCGGCAAATGCGTCTTTACCGCTTAGATTTTTGGGGACAGCTTGGTTTACTTGGTCCGTCACATTTTTGATGCTTAAAAGCACATTTAATTCCAGTGCCTTGCATGGAATTTCTTCGGCTAAGGTTTTCGCATGGAAACCATCGCGCAAATAATTTTTTTTCTCATTACTCAATTTTTGCAAATCATCAGCACCGACATGGTGGTTGGTCATTACCAATCCATCGGGAGAGACGAACGAACCTGAACCGCCACTATTAAATCGGACGGAAGATTTTTGTACATGTTCTAACCATTCCTTGGTGGCATCGAAATTGTACTTCTCCTTCAAATGTTTTTTAGGGGGATTGTTAAACAACCACATCCCCTCATCTCCGCATAGTATGGATTGAGTTGGATCACCCATATATAACCCTATTATAACGACAATCATACCCAATTGACGAATTCGAACCATGATCTTTCTCCCAAAATTGGAATAATGCTCCGAAACCTTCTTTTTTTATATTCAAGATGGGGTTAAAGAAAAGGTGATATAATTAGATTTGTTATTTCTAATTTAAATTTGAGATGTAGTTAGTCTGAGATTCCTTCCCTTCGTAATCTAAATATCCTAATTCATTTTGAGTTAGGATATTTAGATTTTGTCTTAACAAATTTTTCAGGGAACATTTCTGCGAAAATCTGCAAGTAATAATGAGGTTTTTGGGGGAATTTATTCTCCTAAGACAAGTACTTTTAATTTTGAGCGTATTAAAACTTATATTCAGCTTAATAAAAAGTTCATCATGTTTTTGTTGAATAACTCGAAAACCTAATTATCTTCATCATCTTGAGGGACGTGAGTCGAGGGGCTTTGCGTCTTAAACCGGTTTAGCTGCATTTTGTAATAATTGCGCTTCGGATTTAGATGGATGCTTTTTTTTGACAATTCGATTGCTTCTGTTCTGTTTCCCATATGAAAATAGACTTCTGCCAAGGTGTCCAGATAACCTGCATTTCGGGGTTCTAATCGCACCGCTTTTTGAGCATGTTCTAGTGCCTTTGGTAGATCTGTATCTGTTGTGGCCAAGATCCAAGCGATGGTGTTATAAGATAAAGCATTTTTTGGATAATGAATCAATATATCTTGATAAGGTTTTTGGGCGATTTTTAAGGCTTTTTTAAAGGAACGATCTTGGTTCTTATCTTTGATTTTACTGAGGATTTTCAAACAGAGATCTGTCTGGAGAGAGGGGATTAAAATCTCTTTTTCGATTTTATTTAACGCCTCATCCATTTCATTTTTCTGGATCGAATTTTGTATGTCCAAAGAGATATAATTTGCCGGGAACTTTATATACGAATTAAGGTTCTGGAACTCCCAGTTATTTTCTAAAATCATATATATTGCTTTTTCATAGGCTTTTTTCGCTTGGAGGAACTGTTTGTTTTGTTCATTTAGTCTCCCATAATGAATCATCACATTGGTGTAATTCCAATCGCTAGACCAAAGAATTTGTGCACTCGATCGAATTATTTCAGGTGGAAGAAATTCGTAATGTCTACGAGATAGTTCATAGAGAAGTTGAGACCGTATCGTTCCATCGCCTAGCATAGACCAATCGACGTTCCTCATCAAGCTTTTTGCTTGTTGATGTTTACCTAACTTTTCGAGCACATAACTCTGTAAGGCTTGAGAGGTTAATTTTGAGATTAAATCTCCGTTGAGTGCTACACTTTTTGCAAGTTTTTTCTCTGCGTCAGCAAACTTTTTTTGACGAATTAAGAAATCGCCAAATTCGAGATAGATATATCCATTCACAAAGCTTTCAGGAATAGGGGAGAGGAGCAGTATTTTTTCATAAATCTGATATGCTTGATCATTTTTATTATATTTTTCATACAATTTAGCTAGAATCAAGTAAATCTGATTTGTATTTAATGATTCGAATCGACGAGATTTAGACTCTTTTTGAATTTTTTTCGCAGCGGTTTTCCGACTGATTGCTAATTTTTCTATAAATCTGCTGATCTTGTCTAAGTGCTCGATATGATTACCTATTAACAGTTCATATAACATGGTGAGTCGATCTTTAAAATTCTTCCCAATTTTTTCTAGATTCATATGGGTTAACAGCAATTCTGCGGTACTGGTCTCCTCTTGAAAAAGGGCCTTTAATAAAACAGCAAGCAATTCGATTTCAACATAAATATCCCCTTTGGAGTTATTTTCTTGAATGCTCGCGATTATATCGATCGCCTTGATTTCTTGGCCAAATTCACACAAGATGCTTATTAATTCGGCCAGAACCTCGGGGTAGTAGAGATAACTTATTTTCTTGATCAGCTCGTTACTCAGCTGTAAGGCCGAATCACGTTCCCCTAGAAAAAAGAGTTGTTTTATTTGATGAACGCCGAGCTGATACAAGTTTCGTTCTAGACTATTTTTATCGGAATTGGGATCCGGTACGCCCTGGTCGATTGCTTGGAGCTTTTTTTCGATCAATCTCTTTTGTTGATCCATATATTGAAATGCTTCGACAAATTGGTAGGACTGGCAAAGGAAATCAAAGAATGTAACTGGTTCATCTCCATGATTTTTAATTAGTTCTAATCCTGTTTCTAAATGGCCAGTTAAGATTAAAGATTGCCCGAGTGATAAAATCTGTTTTCGATCGGGTTGGACAGAGGTGGCAGATTTTAGCTCCTCTTTCCAAATTTTTTCTGCTTTCTCGTTTTCATTCATTAGTTGAAAGAGAAATGCTTTGATCGCTTGTTGCTTGTTCGATGGGATTGGTTTAAGAATTCCAGAAGTCATTCTTTGCCAATCTTCCGAAGCAATTGCTATTTTCCATTTAAACTCTGTCTGATTCAATTTTTCTGTTATTTCTCGAGCGTTTTTCCAATCCATTTTGAGATGATATAAATAGAGGAGAATCATATTGGTTGTTAGATCGATCTTGTCATTATTGCGTAATTGTTTTTGCCAATATTTTATTTTCTCATCTAGTGATTGATCGAAAAACGCAAAAGCAGCATAATCGTTGAGCGAATCGTTCCTTGCCATTCGTACCCCAGCTAGCAATAAAGATTCCAGTTCTCGTTCTTTGCCGTTGTTTAGCCAATCCAGAGCACTTAGCCGAATTTGCTTGTTTAGTTGGACATATAACTCTTTGTATTCATCCGGTTTATCGGCAGTAGGATTATTTTGTAAATCTTGCCCGAGTTGATCAAATAAATTAGCAACAATTTCAAGATCTTTTTTTTGATCAAACAGAGAATTAATCACCTCTAACTTATCAGGAGTTGAACCATTGCGAAATTTATCCAGTTGCACCGCTAAATCTTTAGGAGTATCGCTGTAAATTCCCCAACGCATCTTTTCCCACAAATCTTTTGCTCTGGTGCGAATTTCTTGATTTGAATTACTAAGGGCCTTTTGTAAAAATGGAAGAGTTGGTTTTCCTATCTTCCAGATTCTTGCGGTTGCTCTTTCTCGGATTCTAAATATACGATGACCCAGATTATTGATTTCTTTCTGAATTTCTTCGGGAGTCGGGATCACGGTTGAGGAGGATTCTGTTTTTTGTTCTTGAGCTTTTTTGTTGACTATATCCCGCCTGGCGAAGTGCATTTTCTGAATATTTTTCGTACCCTGAACTTTCGGCTTATCGACTTCCTCCGAAATGGGGACGTTTAACCGAGTATCACCCCTGCCTGGAACGAATACGCCATACAGAAGGATCGCGAATAAAAGGAGGAGACGACCTGTGAAATGGAAAAAATATTCTTTCATCTAAATCCCTCTTATCCTTCTTTATCCTTCTATAATCCTGCGATTTTCAAGTTTGTCGATCAAATCATTGAAATTAAGATTACTCATTTATCGATTTCGCACATAATATATCCTTTATTTTATTCGATTCTTTGTGTTTAGTAAATGAGATTTTGAATTGAACCCATCGTTAAACTTCGTTACTCTTCATTTGCTTTAGTACTGGGATTCATTGGATCTTAGTACCAAGAATTCTAGTTGAGATGTTTATGTAAAAAGTCAAATATTCTTTCAATTCTTATCATATTCTCACTTACGGTAAATTTCAGTCTTGGCGGATAAACATTATTTTAATGGTATTTAAACTTTTCATGGAATGATGCTCCCATTAACAATATGAAATTCAAAGAATTAGATCTTCAGAATAGTTCAATAATCCGAAACTTTTAGTAGATGGAAATTATTTATTCAAATTGTCCTTTATCGACTTTTGGGATCTTTTATTATCGATCTGATCGATATGATATTTTTCCAGAATGGGATCATTTTTTTGGTGATAGTAATTGGCAAATGCTTTTCGAATAGTTCGATTGCCGGGGTCGAGCAGTAACCCTCTGCTGCCCCAAGCCAGGGCATCGTCATATTGTTCTGCTGCGAAATAATCAGTAACAGCTTGTTCGATAAGTTCGATATTGTTAGGATTCCGCGAAAGTTGATGAGCGACTAAGTCTCCTATTCGGTAGTAAAGCTTTTTTAACTCTTCATAACGATTGGTATGGTAATCTGCTTTTTTTTCTTCACCTGGTATTTCCCGATAGCAGAGACCCAACAAATAATGAGTATGAATTATTCCTGGAATCTTTTCATTCGATAAAGTTAACCAGCGAATCGCTTCCGAAAAATTGCTAGAGCTGTATTCTAATTCTCCTCGTAAGATGATCATTGGAATATAATCGGCATCAATATTCTCCAACATTTTCAGTTTACTACGGCATTTTTCCTCATCTCCTTCCATCAAATAGATTTTTGCTTGAGCAAAGATCGTTTCTTTCCGATTTGCAAAGTTCGTCTCTAAGTAGGGAATAAGTTTTTTGACTGTTTCGATTTTTTTCTGTTCAAATGCGATTTGAATCGCTTCAGTTCGAGCGGGTAAGAAATCTGGGTCGAGAGTTAAAGCCTCTTCAAAATCGTTTAATGCTTGAATCGATTGTTGCATATTTTCAAATACAACACCTTCTCGAAAAAAGTAATAAGGGGAATTAGGTGCTCGAGCCTTCCAGGTCTCTAATACCAAAAAGGCGTGATTAAAATCTTTCATCTGTATATAGGCATCGACCATCGTATCGAAAATAGGGACAGTTTCGGGATCATTGTGATGGATACAAGTCCATAATCCTGCTAAAACATCATTTAATTCGCCTTGAATGGCGCGAATGAGGATACTCTCTAGCTGCAGTTTTTCATCAGCAGGGCCAAATACTTTTTTCCCTTTTTCGATTTCCTCTTTTGCTTCTGGAATTTGCCCATTCATCCGATACGCTCGAGCAAGTTTTCGATGAATGTCCGCAGGAGTAAAAGGGGATCTTTGAGCTTTTTTGAAATAGACAATTGCTTCTTCAAATTGGTAATGGCGCATTGCCTCTTCTCCCAACTGGAACTGATTTTCTCCCCAGAAGTATATAGCTCCGGCGAGACCGGCAATGAATAAGAGTATTGCAGTTGTGAGATAAAACCCTTTGCGTTTCATGACTTTTTGCCTAATAATTACTTGGATCGAGTTTAATGTTCGATTCCAAAACTAGAACCGAATCGAACTGGTGTCAATATTTAAGCAATAGGGAGAGTCATTGATAAACATTAATTTTTTGAATATTTTTTTGCTAGTGCGGTGTGGAACTCCGCATCTTTGTCGCGGTTTAACTGCTGATAAGTTTCCGCTGCAAGCAGATGCAATTTCTGGCTTTGTGGGGCAATTTCTAAACCGTGCTGAACCCAAATAATTGCTTCATCTGGGCGGAATATCTGTAGATAGGTTTCCCCAGCTTCAATATATCCAGCGGGATTTCTGGGATTTTTAGGGATAACTTTATTGATTACTTCATGAGCCCTTTGGGATAGTTTTCTTAGTTTTTCGTATTTATTCAAGAGCTTCTCTCCTTCCTCATTTTTACCCAAGGAGACCAAAATTTGAGAAAGTAGATGATAGTTTGGCAGTTCAGAAGGGCGTAATTCAATCGCTTTACGTAGCAGGGCTTCTGCTTCTACGAATTGATTTGTTTGATATTCAATTTCCCCCAAAAGAGCCATAGCACCATCGTTATCAGGTTCTTTGACAAGTAGCTTATTTAATATATCTCGTGCTTTATCTAAATATTCTGGCTCGAGGGCAGACTGAGAAAACCATAATTTTCCTGCAAAATACCAAGCTTTCGAATAATTGGGGAAATGTTCGAGGAGATAGTTTATATGTTCCGTGCATTCTGTGAATCTTTTCATATCAACGAGCAAGATGATGAGCTGCATCCGGTAGTCCGGTTGATCCGGTTCATATTCCACCGCTTTTTTATAAGCTTCGATTGCTTCCACCCGTTGTTGTAAACTCTCCAAAATCCAACCTTTGCGATGATACGCTTTTCCGGAAGTTGGATCCAGGCTCAGCCAAACATCTAATTGTTTCAGTGCTAAATTATAGTAATGTTTATATAAATAAATGGAAATAATCGTATCGAGAATTAAAAACCGATCGGGATGACCAGACTCGATGAAATGTTCCAAATTTGGATACACTTCGCTTAGATCCCCTCTCAGAGCGCGTAATAACATAAATTCGAGTTGGATTAGTTCTGTTGGTTTGTTGTTCAGCAGTTTTGTTGCTTTTTTTAGTTCTGCTTCTGCTTGGCTATATTGACCGCGCATCCGCTCTGCTCGACCTAATAAAAAATAAATTTCTGGGTCATTCCATTTTATTTTTTCTGCTCGATGTAGATGCTCGATCGCTTCAGACATTCGATTATTGATTAAAAGATCTTTTGCTTTGTTAATCTGATTATTTGCATAAAAGTGAAGTGTGGCAACGCCAAGACCTATAAAAAAGATGAATCCCAGAAATAATTTGATTAGTCTGTTCCGGTTAAAAAAAGAGACTTGTTTAAGATTCTCCTGCGTTGATCGACGAAGTCTGAACATAGAGCCTCTCCACAAGAATTGAATTCGTTTCTATGAGATTCAATTTCGTTTTTTGTTTTGTGCACCCCTTTCGATTTATCCTAATTGAATCAGTCATTATTTGTAAAAGGATAAACGACTGATACGTCAATCGTTTATCCTCATCGAAGGTCACAAAACAATTCTTTGGATAGTTAACAGCTTAAGATACTAAAGAGATCGATTGCCTGCTTATCGTTTTAAAATATTTTTATTAGAAAATAATCAATCTGGCAAATCGATATTCTTCTCGGTTTCCCCTTTACCAACTACGACTTCAATCGTAGTCGCTTTTAGATTTTGATATTTTTCAGGGATTATGACCCGAACACCGCTCCCTTTAGCTCCGTATACTTTGTTCATATCCCCCTGGGTATCTGCCGATTTATTCCCTTGATTCATCCTTGCCATAATCGCTTTCATTTTGGACTCATCTGGAACATCGGCAGTTGAAATACATACTTTATATTTTCCCTCGGGGATATTGGAAAATTTGTAATCCCCTTCGGGACTCAGTGTTCCAGGGATAGGAGTCTCTTTTTCACCTAGAAACAGAGTTATTTTTCCACCTGTCACCGGTTTATTTTTGTAGGTAACTTTTCCTTTGATCGTGGAACGTCCCTTTGTGGGATCAGTACCACCTGAACAACCCAAAGGTAGAAGGAGAGCCATCGTTAGAAATAAGAAAAAATACGTTCGTCGTAAAATCATTTTGTATTTACTCATCAACTTTGAGAGAGAATTTATTTTTGTGTATAAAACGGTGTGTTACTTAATCAGATTCGATGTTATTTAAATAAGGGGCTAAAGAAAAAACTCAAAAGACTGTTGCAAATGAAACTAAAAAAAGTGAAGTTAGCATAGGGTGAATATGACCAAACTTCACTTTTTAGCCAAAATAAATGAGTGAGTATATTACCAATCTGGCCCAAGAACCAAACCATCATTAGGAATAATGGCTCGTGCCCAAGTTGGTTGGCTAATACCACGTGAAACTAAGCGAACAGATCCATCGCCTAAACCTACCATAATCCCAGCAGCGGTTACCCCATGAGCTGTGAAAGGATTACATTGATTGACAGGAGGTGCAACCTGAGGCAAAGGAATAGAATTCATATTTCCAAAGCTGTATGGAGCACCCCAAACATCAGGAGAATTTGTTCCGGTTGGAAAGGTTGTACCATAATATCCATTATTATGGGATTCAAATGCACTGGAAGTCAAAGTCACAAGCGAACCACTCGAGTTAGTATAAGTACACATAATCAAATGTTCCATAACCGTAATGGTATTGCTGGTACCATCGGGCATAATTACTGCCATATTCCCACGAGAAGGATTGTGATCTGCCCATCCAGTCCCAATAGGACCAAATACGGAGCCATTCGAAAGATAAGAACCAACTTGACGATTGCCTGTTCCTGAATCGAGTGGATTCCCCGAATTAGGATCAGCAGGGGCAATGAATGCTTTAACTACAGATTCCTGTTTCATGATTGCAGTTGGTGCCGAATTACATGCTAAATACCACGAGGCATTTGTACAACGATTATACAAGTTTTGTTGTTCCATGTACGGAAGAATAAAATAGAAGAGATCCCCTTGGTTTGCTGGAGTTTCTCCATTTTCGCAAACTACCGTAGATGGATAACAACCGAAACCGGGTGGCGCCTTCAGAACGGCATCATTTGCATTCCAAAGAGCAAGTCCTATTTGTTTTAAATTATTTTGACTTTGAGCTCGAGCCGCTGCTTCTCGGACTTTTTGGACTGCTGGTAATAAAAGGCCAATTAAAATGGCTATGATAGCAATAACAACGAGTAACTCGATGAGGGTGAATCCTCTTCGAGACTTTAGAGAGGTCATAAAAACTCCTTAAATTAAAGAATAATCATTTTCTATTTCTAATTCTGAGCGGTTTCTAATCAAATGTCAATGATTATTTTATTAAAATTCGGCATTTTCTTCTTTTTTTTTGACTATTTTAGAATTTTTTATCTCAAGGATGGAACTTTTTTGGCGAGAGCTGATGTATCTAAAATTGAAATGAGCAATTAATGATTCTCATAAATTAAATTTTAATAGAATAAAATTTATTAAAATGAATATCTGATAGTTGCTTTTTTGGTCTATATTTAATTCGAAATAGAATACCTTGAAAAGATATTCTCATTTTCTTTGGTATAACAATCTGATAAGGTTTAAAAGTCTTCTTTTGAATAAAATTGTTGATACAACAACCTAGAATTCATCACCATAATGATAAATCTGTATAGTACTAAGTATAATCTTTCGATTATTCATACAATTTGGTTCCAATTGGAGAGCGAGTAATCATCTATCTGATAAATTGTTTTGCCTTGACATTTGAAAACAATTGCAAACCAAGCTGTAATCTGATAAGTTGTAATGATGAGTAAAAAGAAAAAAATAAGAGTAGAATTGCGAAAAAATCGAAGTAAACCACCTCGAGATCGCCAATTTACCCGTGAGTTTCGCACGGAACAATTTGAAGAAGACCGAACCGTTCAGCAGGAGCGAGTGCGGGCAAAAGGGGATATTTCCAGATACAGAACGATTATTGAAGAAGTTGAAACCAAAGAATCGATGCCTTCGAATCACCAGAATGGGACAACGAACATCGGTTTTATTATGCCTGCAGTTGATGCGAATGAATGTTTAAGAGGACGAGTTATTCGAGTACAAGGGCTTCACTCTACGGTTGAACTCGAATCGGGCAAATTATTTCAATGCACCATCCGAAGAGTACTAAAGAGTTTAATGACGGAGTCTCGATCGATTTTAACAACGGGGGACATTGTTTGGATTCGGCCTGGAGATGATCCTAATTGTTTAGAAGGGGTTATTGAGCGTGTTGAACCTAGAAAATCGGTATTAACTCGAGCTTCACGCCGATCGGAACACATTCTTGTTGCTAATGTCGATCAAGTTGTTATTGTTATGTCGCTGGTAGAACCTGATTTAAAGGTTCATCTTATCGACCGTTATCTTGCCTCAGCGCAGCTCGGCAAGCTGAAAGCAATTATTTGTCTGAACAAAGCAGATCGGATTCGAATTCCATCAATTCAACCATTACTTGGAGCATATTCTCAGCTCGGCATAAAGACGATTTTAACTTCGATCATTACTGGGGAAGGGATTGAAGAACTTCGGGGATTATTAGTAAATAAGGCCAGTGTCTTTTCAGGTCAGAGTGGTGTTGGAAAATCTTCGTTGCTAAATGCCATTCAACCGGGATTTAAGCTTCGGGTGGGACAAGTAAGTGAGCTGAACCAAAAAGGGCGTCATACAACAACAACATCTGAATTCATTCAACTTTCATTTGGAGGCTGGGTAGTCGATACACCGGGAATTCGACAACTCCAATTATGGCAGGTCAAACCGAATGAAGTCGAAGGATTTTTTACCGAATTTTATCCCTTTATTCCTCATTGTTCCTATCCCGATTGTACACATACTCATGAGGACAAGTGCGCGGTAAAGATAGCAGTAGATCGGCATCAAATAGCGGTGCGACGTTATCAAAGTTATCTTGGATTATTGAAGGATTGCCTTGAAAACCAGGAGAGGTAAATTGAGTTCAAAATCGGGCTTCAATAATTTTAAAAAGATTAAACACGTAAAATGAAAGATTACTGATGGGGCATAAAGGGGGTAACCTAAAAACGGCGGGTGCTGATCTATTTTGAGGTAGTTAAGTGTTCTATTAACTAAGAGTTCTGTTAATTATTTTTAAGGATCATTTACACTCGCTTGAATGTGTGTATTTCCCTATAGGAGGGGAGCAGGTCAGAGCATTTAATAGTTGTTCCACTCTAAAAGGCTTGAATATTACAGGTAACCAGTAGCCATCTTGCCGAGCATTGACCACCGTATGTTCAGAATCATATCCAAAAGCCTGAGTTAGAATAATTCTTGCGTTCGGTTGAATTCTTCGTAGAGAACGATAAATAATAGTGCCCCTTTCGTCCGGATGTCGAATATCGCATAAGATAGCGTTAAATTCTCCCGTTTCTGCAAGGAAAATTCCCTCTTTACCAAAATGAACTGTTTCGACTTCACAGCCATACTTTTCCAGAATGGCGTGAGCTGATCTTCGAACTTGTTCATCGCTATCAATGACTAGAATATGATAACCTTTGATGAGAGAACCACGAGGATCTAGGTGGATGGATCGATTCCCCAAACTGAACCCGACTTTATGAATCGCGTGTTTAATAGCACGGGCATTCTCTAAAATAGCTTGCAATTTGAGCATCATATCTGATTCTTTTCCGCGAATTTGAGCTATTAGAGTGCTAGCTAATACCATTAATTCATCGGCAGGCGCGGCGATTTCACGGTTGATCGAATCGATCGACTGCGTTATGGTACAATTTTGTTGGGCGGAGAGCAAGTTGAGGGTATGAAGTGCTCGAGCGATTTCTCTGCTAAATAGTTCCGCAAATTGGAGATCTTCTTGCTTAAATGAATTTGGATTTGGGCTTTCTACATTGAATGTTCCGATTACCTGATCTTGATAGATGATGGGAACCGTCATAGAACAGCGGGCGTTCGAAGCCCCAAGAATGTAATATGGATCATTTGAAGTATCTGTGCAAAGATAACTTCTTCCGGTTGCTGCTACATAACCAGTAACCCCATTTCCTTCTATGTTCGCAAAGAGTTCTCGATCAGCAGCTTCACTCGTCATCCCTTCCGATAAAAGCGGTTCTAGTCGTTGAGTTTGGCTATTCAATAAGCGTATTTCAATGACATTGTATTGGAGGAGATCGTGTATATGTCGCTTCAAATTTTTCTTGAGCAATTCAATCCGAGTGTCCACCGTCATTTCTGCAAGTTGACCTGGATCGAGATCGGCTAATTCATGCCCTGCTTGGTGGAGTGCATTGAGTTTCTGTTGACGGATCTGCAAGTCGGTCACATCTTCACATAACGCAATAAATTCTGATGTTTCCTCATTATTATGAGTAATTGGGATTATACGAATATCGATGTAACTCGATTGGTGAATAAGACGAAATGAGAGGGTGATTTCTGGGCTGAGTTTCTGAAAATTCGGTTCCGGGGAACAGATCAATACCTCTCCTAATGCATTTAAAAATTGTTTATGAATCGGGTCTTCCGAGCACCAAGACCTAAATACCGTATTGGCCCAGATGATCCGATGTTGAGAATCCAGTATCGCCACTCCTTTGGCTAGTGCAGCGATTATCTCTTCCGCACGATGCAATTTATTCGTTCGGCTTATTGGTTCCACAACGTTCAATTCGTTCTCAATTTAAAATAATGGTTATCTAGAAGCCAGATTTTGGATTCTGATAAGATTGCATTCGGTATTTTTTGATCAAACATTTAAAGTTTCGTTAATGGGTAAGGAGAGATTACCCGGAATTTAATCCAAATACTTTCATAGTTATATTATAGAGGGAATTTGAAATGATGCAAGTTTTAGTCAAATCCTAATAGAAATTTTCGTGAAGTGACTTCATTTTAGTTTTTAGCGAATTTTTATAGAAACTAAAAGCTTTTCTCATAAATTATTTTTGAAATGATAGTCCCAATGCGTTAAACAATCTGTTCTTAATTCTCCCATTTTTCAGTAGGAGTGAAGATCTTAGTCTCATCCTAAGGAATATTCCAAACATTTTGTCTTGTGAGATTAGATCCTTAAATCAGACTAGGAATGATTGGTAAAATCTGGAATAATTAGTAAAAATTAATTTGCACCATTAATTCAATTCTTCGTTAAAATCTGATTCTTCCCCACTTTCATTAGAATAAATCCGATTAAGCAAAAATTTGGTTGAGTATTCAACCGATTTTTTATGAGCTAAGAAAGAAAAGTAATCATCTCAGATTTTCCATTGGTTTGCATTTTCTATTTCGAATTGCACAGACAAGTTCAGAAGTACTTGAAATAGGATCATCAAACCAGGTATAGCAACAACCTACATTTTCCGTTTCATGGGCATCGCTATTCCCTAACTGAGCAAGCGATGAATCCTTGTTGGCTAGTTGAATTGCTTTTTTTCGCATAGAATGATCCATATTTTTGGACATCATTTCTAGACCATCGATCGCCTCAGGGAGCGACAGTAAGAGCGATTCGATAGGTTGATTCCAACGATACGGATGAGCTGCTACACAAACACCCCCTTGTTTATGAACTTCTTTTACTAATTTATCCCACGAAACTCCACGTTGAAGATGATCAAGGTTCTGCACACCATAGCAAAGCATATCGCCACCCGAACCTGTGATTTCTACACCGGCGAGAATCGTTAAATTTCCAGCCAATGATCGAAGTTTATTTAATTCCGATTCTGGCCACAGCCGATCGTGTTCGGTAATGACAATTCCATCCAACCCAATAGCTAGGGCTTGATGAACTAATTCTTCGGGGGTCATTGTCGCATCGGGCGAATAACGGCATGTATGAAGATGAAGATCAAACTTCATAGGAGTAGTTCCTTGTTTTCTGTTTTACGAATCACCAATTCATTTTATATTTTTATAAGAATGAATTCTAGATAATATAGGACAAGTCGAACAGAAAATTTCGTTATATTTCCATACCTAATCGTTGAAAAATCGAGCGGCTTTTAATTCGTTACTTGTTTCCATATTCCTGGAATTGCATATATACGCAATAGACGAGCAGTTTTTGCTCAATCAAGTTTATTCTATTTGTTTCTTTTATTAGTTTATTCTATTACCCGTTCTTCTTTTTAATATTGTCAAGCCATTTCTTTTGCAGCGAATCTAAATTTGAAAATCCATAATATCTTCTTAGGCAATCTTCAATGCCACGGCGCGGGACTTCTCGAAGAAATAGCAAAAAGTGTTTTTTCCCTTTTAAATGTACCAAATAATCGACCATGGAAAAACTTTGAACACAAAAAAATCCTCCTTGATCCCCTTGCGGGAATTTAGATGAATTGAAAATTACTTGCGGGGATAGCAATTGGCGATCCTTTAATTGTCTCAACATGGTTCGATGATACCTGTCCTGTTCGATCGGTGATTCGGCTAAGACTGTTATTCCTATTTCCGCAAATAGGGGTACCCAACTATTTTGAAAGAGATCGACAAGCATTAAAAAGGCGATTTCATGTGGTAAAGCACTTTCTTTATAAATGGTCGAATCGGCCAGTAAATCGATGCGCCGACTTAATACTTGGTTCCCCTTCATCTGGATCGATGAATAACTTTTTGTTTCCCGAAGCTGCTTGGTTATCTGATAGAATTCTTGCGGATCATTGAACAGATAGATTTCACAACGGATTTTCCAGTCGTTAATCGGAGAACTATCCCATTCCGATAAGGTCTTCCTTCGAATGGTTTCAGCTAGTTCGAGAGTCTCTTGTGCTAATGATTCATCATTACTGAAAAATAGTTTGAAATTTTTGGATGAAAGGGATTGCCATTTGTTGTTCTGAGATGGTTTCACATTATTGGATATTGATGTTGTTTTATCAGATTGGCTAGATAATTTTATTAATAATTGATTCCCCCAATTTTGACCTTTTGTTCCACAAAGTCGCATACCGGTCTGAATCTGTTGTTCTACTTTCCATCGATCCAATTTTACATCCGATTGATTCAGGATCAATGCTGACTGGTGTAATTTACAAAAACCCCAAGCCTCTTGGAGTTCTGAGGAAAGTATATTACTGCCACGATCCGCCTGAGTAAAAAATCTCTCGGCCTCGTTATATTTTTTCTTTTCAAAAGCTTCAACAGCTCTAGAGACCCAATTCGTCTGATCCATTCGATCAAGCGGTATCTGGTTGAAAGGATCTGAATTGTCATTGATCGATTGATTCGATTTTGACGTATTAACACTCGAAACAGATTGCTTCGTTGTTTTTGGCTCGGGGTTGATTAAATCTGAAGATTCAAGTTTTAATGGAGAGGATGGGAGGATCAGATCGTTATTTTGCTTGTTTTTGATGAGTCGGTTTTTGTCTAAAATAAGATTCGAAGAGAGAGGGGCGGGATCAGGAGGGGGAATTGTCGTAACGTTCGCCCGTTCAGGTGTTTCCTTAGAAATCGTGCCGATATTGGTCTCTGTTGTCGATCTTAAATTCGGTAAAGGTTTTTTGATGATATTTTCATTCTTGGGAGACGAATTCTTGGTAGATGATGCGATAGAATCGTTTTCTTGGTTTGCGTTCGAAACGGGATTTAGAATCGCTAAATTTCTTTCGATCGGCTTTAATAATTCAGAAGGGGCATTTTGCATTTTGAGCTCTTGGAGACGAGCTTGATAAGCAGTGCGTAATAAATCTAGATATTTTCTACTGCCATCGGCTTTTATAAGATTTTTTTCTAGAAGCTCGATCGCTTCCACGAGTCGATGATCGTCGATCGCTTGTCTTGCTATCCGCATGGTTTGTTGAACTTCAATAATTTGTTGAATCTGTTTTTCATCGGCGTTTAAATTAGAAACAATTTCCAAAATGATTAAAAAAAATGATATTCTTGCTAAACTTATCCAACTCATATTTTAACTTCCTTGCGTTGCAAACGATGTTCAATCCTTAGAACATCGAGACTGTATTATGAATATCTTCCAACTAAAGCTATCTTTTTCACAAGATGAAAATCGATCTACAAGATGAAAATCGATCTAAATGATCAACTTGGAAATATAGTATAATCAGGTTAAATTCAAAGATAAATAGAGAAAGTAAAAATTGCAATATCAACCCGTTTCTAGATTAGAAAAGAAATAGCTTGAGTAAAATAGGCAAAGAGAAAAGACTCTAGATTTTATCTTAGTTCATACGATCCTGAACTAATTTAGAGATTGCTTTAAACTGGGGATGTTCGGAGGTTTGCAGCCATTCAAAGATGGTCGATTCTGAAGAAGTAAGAATTGCCCCCGCAGAATTTAATCGCAGTAAAGCAATATCGCTATCACTTTTGTTCCTAGCTGAAACAGCATCGCAAGGGATAAAGACATTAAAACCAGATTCCATCAAATCAAAAGCAGTCTGTAAAATACAAATATGGGTCTCGATACCAACCAGGATAATGTTCTCACGCTGATTTTCCTTCAAGTGCTCGATTATCGTGGGGATGCTAAGAA
>JAKBAI010000189.1 GCA_021809185.1 Planctomycetota bacterium | reverse complement strand
TTCCTTTATCCCCCATTGGGTTTCCTTTATCCCCCATTGGGTTTCCTTTATCCCCCATTGGGTTTCCTTTATCCCCCATTGGGTTCCCTTTGTCCCCCATTGGGTTCCCTTTGTCTCCCATTGGGTTCCCTTTGTCTCCCATTGGGTTCATCGGGTCTCCCTCAGCGGGATCCATATTAGCAGCTTCGTTGAGTTGATCGAGTGTCTTTTGCTGATCATCCAATGCTTTTTGTAGATCAGATTTTTGCAACGAATCTGCAGCTTTCTGAGCATCTTTAGAAGCATTATTTTGATTGAATTTTTTAGCTTGGTCCGCAATCTGCTTTTGGAGTTTGGCAAGATCAGCTGTTTTCGAGGCTTTCGGATCCATGGGATTTGAAGCGTTTGGATCCATGGGATTTGAAGCGTTTGGATCCATGGGATCAGAAGCGTTCGGATCCATAGGTTGATTTTTGTTTGCTTGATCGTTGGGTAGCTTACTTAACTGTTGTTGTGCTTTTTGTGCTTGATCCTGAGCATTTTTCACCTGTTCTAGTGCCTTAGCTACCTGTTCTGTAGCATTCATCGGTTGCACTTGGCTGTCATCTTGTTGCAGCTGAAGCTGATCTGCAACTTCTTGAGCCTGAGCTTTATCTAGAGCTTTGGTTACCTCTTCTTGTGCTTTTTGTAATTTTTCTACTGCTTGGTCACTCGATTTAGCTGCTTCACCAAGCTTTTTATTTTCAAGCCCCTTTTTGGTTTCGTTCATCTTATTCGCAGATTCTCCGAGCTGATCCGCTGCCTGAGGAACTTGGGTCTTCAGCTGTTCTTGCAGTTTCTGGGTTTCTGGAGTGATCTTGTCCTGATTATTGGCAATCTCCTCTGGAGTAGCTTTGGGATTGTTGTTATCTTGATTCCCTTTATCCTGATTGCCTTTGTCTTGATTGCCTTTGTCCTGATTCCCTTTATCTTGATTGCCTTTGTCCTGATTGCCTTTATCTTGATTGCCTTTATCTTGATTGCCTTTATCTTGATTGCCTTTATCTTGATTGCCTTTATCTTGATTGCCTTTATCTTGATTATTCATATCTTGATTGTTCTTATCCTGATTGCGTGCCTGTTGGCTAACCTGTTTTTGTTGTTTGGTCAGCTCATTCAGTTTTTCTTGGGCCTTTTTCAGATCCGCAATCTCTTTTCTCCGTTCTTCCATAGCCGCAATCTTATCTTCTAGTGCCTGTTTCGCTTTTTGTAATTCATCTGAAGCTTGCTGTTCTTTCTGAGAGGCTTGCAGAGGCTTTTTATCTTGCAAAGCTTTAGTTGCATCCTGCATCGCTTTTTTGGCATTATCGATAGGTTTTTGGACTTCCGAATTTTGCACACTAGGATCTTTTTGAAAGTCTCCCGTTTGCTTTTCGAGACTTTTTTCATCTTTTGCCAATGGCAAAAGTTTCTCGTTATCATTTCCTTTCGTTTCTTCAGTTTTATCGCGAATACGTTTCTGTTCTTTAATGAGATCGTTTAATTGTTCCAGATTGCGTTTAGCAGCTTCGAGAGGATCTTTTTTACTCTTTTCTTCCAGGGCTATCAATTTATCCAGATCTTCTTTTGCCTTAGTCAGTTCGTTTATGGCCTCTTTTTGAGACTGTTTTGGTTGATCATCGTTAGGGGACCATTGCCTTAATTGGTCTTGGGCTTTAGCCATTTTTTGCATGGCGTTGTCGATTTTTTCAGAAATATTTTTTTGAATCGGTTTAAGCAACTCTTTGGTATCGCGAGTTTCAAACTCCAGTTTACCCTGTTTCTTAGCCAAGTCGCGATGATGTTCTTGTTTTGCCTGGTTTTCCCCCATTTTTTTCTTGGTTTCAGGGGTTTTGTCGACCTGTTCACGAAGATTTTTCTGTTCTTCGATCGATTTTTCAACCTGTTTACGGGCCTCTTTCAATATTTCTAATCGATCTTTCTTGGAGCGTAATGCTTGAGCCAAGGATTGTAATTCATCGGCAACGCGCGTTTGAAAGGGTAATGCCCCTGCAGGCTCCGCATAATTACGAGAGAGAAAATCACTCGCTTGATTGGCTAGAGAGAGGATTTTTGGACTTTTGAGAATCGCTTCCGATCGTTTCAAACGAGCTTTCTGATCCGCATTCAAATCCGGTTCAATCGATTTGAGTTGATCAAAAACATTTTTGATTTCTTTATTAATATCTTGCTGTTGATCGGATTGTTCTTCGAATTCGTCAAGCGGTCTTCGATTTCGTGATCGCCGACCTTCTTTAATCAATTGCGCTAAATGCGAACCCTGAAGCTGTAACTCATTCTGCCTCTTCGCTGCGCGATCCAATCGCTCCGCAGCTTGGTCTAACGATTTTATCAAAGCATATTTATTCAATAGGGATTTCAGTTTATCTACCGCTTCGCGGTGATTGCGATACGCGATTACTGTCTCGCTTTCGCTCCGTTTAGGATCCTTACTCAATCCCGCTTTTTCTAGATGGTTCATGACCTCTGTCATTTGCTCTTTAGTCAAAGAAGATAAGGTTTGAGCCGCTTCGTTCAATAACTTTTCTTCGTTCGATTTTGTTAATTTGTGATAAGCAAGAACTCTCAACATGGTTTCTATTCGACGTGTGGTTTGTTCCGTTTCTGTTTTTACTCGAAATTGTTCTTCGATCTGTTTCGATTGGAATTTGTTTTTACCCCTCGTTTTGTCTCGGTTGGTTTCGTTTACATCTGCAGCTCGTATTGCTAATTGACCGATTGCCCAGATGAGCACCATCAATCCACACAATTGAAATCGAATAAACTTTGACATGAAAACTCCTTCAATCGATCATTTTTAACTAGATTTCTTAACTAGACTTCTTTGCTATACTTCTTGTCTATATTTCTTGTAAATACTTCAGTGGTTAGCTCTATTTTTTATCTTTTATAAATCAGCATTTCATTAAACTACTATCAAATTTACAGGGATCTTTACTTAAATCTACTCAGAACGAATTCCACCATTCAAATTATAAAAATTATTTGTATGGAGGTCTTTCTGTCATCTTGTCTCTTTAATTTTTGTTATTCTATCTCTTCTAATCTCATCTTCTGGTTTTTATTGGCTTGTGAGTTAGGTTGATAGAGTCCCGTTTGATTTCTTTAATATTTTCAATTGGGCGAATTATATCGATACGATCTTCCAATGAGAACTTGCAAAAAATCAGATAATTCCAACTAAATTATAGAGAATTTCATAATAGAGATTTTTTTCGTCAAGTTATTAGAAATCGGTTTTAGGATACCATTTCCGTTTTTATCAAAATTTATCCTTAAAAAGGATTTCGGAATTAATTTACAAGCTTAAAATCTTTATCTCTTGAATTATTTCATGAAACTCGAACCAGAGAAAGCAATAAACTTAAAAGAGACCAGAAGATTCAATTAAAAATCATTTAGGAGGGATTCAATACAATTATCTTTCTTTTAGTATCCGATAATTTCAATCAAATTTCAATACGAATCGACTCTATTTTTCAAATTTTACTGTTTGATAGCTTAATTTATGGTGAGATCATTGGCTTTTGGGCAGAAAATCTTTGTGAAATCATCAAGCAAAAGAACTATTTCAGAAGAGATAGAAAGTCAATACCTTGGCTATGGCTCATCCTTTGGCTATGCTCATCCTTTGGCTATGCTCTCATCCTTTGGCTATGCTCTCATCCTTTGGCTATGGCCCATTCTTTGGCTACGGCTCATCCTAAGAGGAGTAACCCCAGAATTACAGTAAGTCTAATAAAGATTATCTGCTGCACAACTCTAGGAAATTGGCTTAGATTTGTATTATCCGAGCAGTATGATCCTCTAAAACAACCTCTACTCTAGCAAATTCATGCCGAATTCTGCCAAATTATTCTAATCTCAACGGATAGCTAATTTTTGATAAAATTATGGTTTCGATCGATTCATTTCCTTTCCACATTCCCTTAATTTAGTCGAGAAAAAATCAATCTGGTTCCGTTCACACAAAAAATTTCTCCCAATATCTTGACGAGAACCCAACCAAAACTGATTGCTGCTATCCCAAATATTAAGAATAGCTTGACAATAAGAGTATAAGTTGCGGTTATGAAGACTTGGGGCATTCGTTGATATTGCCAAATTAAGCATTTTAATGTAAGAAAAACAATCATAAATGAATGGTGGTTTGAGAAATTATATGCAAAAATCATGGCATTTACTGCAACGCGATCCAGAAGCAATTCAGATGTTGGAAAAAGAGGCAAAAATCCACCCGATTATCGCACATCTCTTATGGAATCGCCAAGTTCGAACACCTCAACAGGTGAACCACTTCCTCCACGGTAATTTCAAAGATGTTCATCCCCCTCAATTAATGCCAGGAATCCAAGCTGCAACAGATAAAATCTGGCACTTCATCCAAAATCGGAAGAAGATCGGAATTTTCGGGGATTATGATGTAGATGGCACCACGGGAACCGCCATTTTGAAGGGGATCCTTCAACTGCTTGATTGCCCCACTGCTCACCACATCCCTCATCGATTAGAAGAGGGATATGGGCTGAATACCGAGGCACTTTCGAAACTGAAGAAACAGGGGTGCGATTTAGTTATAACGGTCGATTGCGGTATCACCGCAATCAATGAAGCAGAACATGCCAAAAAAATCGGCTTGGAATTGATCGTTACCGATCACCATGCCATGAAAGCAAAACTACCCGATGCGATCCTGGTTCACCCCAATTTGCCCAACACCACTTACCCTTTTGCTCATATTTCTGGATCTGGGGTTGCTTACAAACTTGCCTGGGCTTTAGCAATGAAATCATGCAATAGCGAACGAGTTACCCCTCGGCTACGAACTTTTCTGGTGAGTGCTCTATGCCTTGCCGCTCTTGGCTTAGTCGCCGATGTGGTCCCTTTGATTGACGAAAATCGAATCATGGTCAAACGCGGCATCGAAGAGATGAATAAAAACCCCATTGTCGGCTTGGCCGCACTCCGAGCCAAATTGAGCAAACAGGATTCCAACCCCATCGTTATCACCGATCTACAATATAAAATAGGCCCACTCATCAACGTTGCTGGTCGATTAGGATATGCCAATCTGATTGTCGAACTACTCACCACAGAAAATTCGGTTCGAGCGAAGGAAATTGCGGATCACCTAGAATCGGAAAATACGAAACGAAAGTTTAAGCAAAGCGTGATGCTCAGCGAAGCCAAAGGGATGCTGGCCAAGGAGAATCTCAATCAACTCAGTGCAGCAGTGGTCTACCAACCCGATTGGCATCCAGGTATTATTGGCATTGTCGCAGCCAAACTAGTCGAATGGCTGGGACGCCCCGTTTTCGTGCTATCCTCCAACGGTGAATCTGTTACCGGTTCGGGGAGATCGATCCCTGGCTTTCCTCTCCATCAAGTATTGGAAAAATGCTCTCGATTTTTAATTACCTCTGGTGGACACGAAATGGCCGCAGGGTTGAAACTCAAAGAAGAAGCGATCGAACCTTTCCGTGAAGCCTTTCTCGCCGAGGCCGCGAACTTCTTTGGCCCAAAAATTCCTAAACGATCCAAAATTAATATCGACACCGAAATCCAATTTCAATTTTTAGATAAAAGGTTAATGAGCAAAATCGATCAGATCGAGCCTTTTGGTGCAGGCAACGAACGCCCGATTTTCATGAGCACTCATTTAACCATCGAAGGAGAACCCCGATTAGTTGGTGCGGAGAAAAATCATGTCCAATTCCGAGTGCGGCAACAATCGACTGTAATGAAAGGGATTGCCTTCAATATGGGGGACCGCTGGGAAGAACTACTTCGCTGCAAAGAAACCGGTTGCTCGATGGTTTATCATCCCACCATCAATTCTTATAACGGTGCCTCCTGGGTTGAAATCACTGTACTCGATTTCCAAGATCGACCAGACCCGATCATCGACTCAGATAACTAAGAAATGAGACAGGATCAACAAAGTGAAACCAATCAACGGAGAAACAACTCATCTGGTATGACTCGCTTAGTCATAGCTTGCTTAGTATATCTTATGTGGAAGGATTGACGGTCGGCAAAGTCGCTCGTCTTTTACTCTTCTTCTTTACCTGGAACTGAAAAGAATCGGGGATCGAAAGGGATGGCAAAATGCTTAGCCAGAGCCAGCCAATCTCCTATGAAAGAGATTCCCAGCTCAAAAAGAGAATAATCTTAAACGCGAACTCTCTTTTGAAATATCCACCATTCGAGCAGGATCAAGCCGAGTGCCGCGAACACGACATAGCGCCACAATTCAACAGGTTGTCGCTGAGTCATTTCAGGGCGAATCTCTTCATTCCCTAATTGGATGTTGATATTGGGCTGCACATTGCTTTCCAAGGCATCAAAAAGATTAACGCAAAAAAAGCGATTCAAATCGGCGCTACTTACCTGGTAACAACCTCGTTCTTGCGTATCTGCAAAAGTGAAATCGCGCGTATCGGTTCGCTCTAAAAGCTGCTCTTTTCCGGATGGCGTTCGCACTCGAATTCGCTGAACCGAATTGGGAAAGATCAAACGCTTCACTTGCCCCGGCTTAACGGAGTCTTCGATTTCACTTTCCCGAACACTCCCCAGCGAAGTGATCAAATTGCGTAAGAAAACAGGGAAAGATGACTTCAAAATCCAGTTCGTATTCCAAGTCCGATCGGCATTGATCAGAGGAAAAGTCAAAACCAGATCGGTATAAGGGACACGATTCAGAGCCAGCAAGAGCACCTGATCCTTGCCCGCTTCAACGAGCCGGAGAGTTTTAGGGGGCAAATCTCGCATCTGAAAAGCATCGTTAATATATATCTCCAACCAATTGCGCAGTCCACGCATAACCGGGTGACGATCGCTCCAACCTCGAATTTGAGGCTGGCCTATACTCAAAACAGGAAATGGATCTTTCGTCGGCAATACATCGGGGATGGTCCAAGGCGGAGGTGGAAAACCGATAAAAAATGTATTGCTTTTGGGTAAATCCTCAATCCTTGCTGGCCCACAACGATCAAAAATCATTA
Organism: Planctomycetota bacterium; assembly: GCA_021809185.1. Taxonomy (GTDB): domain Bacteria; phylum Planctomycetota; class Planctomycetia; order Gemmatales; family Gemmataceae; genus JAKBAI01. Next base: position 3,410 of record JAKBAI010000189.1, on the reverse strand, counting down.
AATCGTATTCCCCGGAAATTGCCGCTGACTGGTATTCTTTGAGATTTTTCTTCAACCATTCCGGTTTCTTAGTCTCTATCTGCGCTTGCTGTCGAATCGATGGCAACTCAAAAAAATGGCTCAAGACCGGATTCCCATCGGAAACTAGAAGAATCCGCGATCGGCGGGGGGTACTCACCGCCAAATAGCCGCTATCGTCATATTCAAATATATCGTTGGCATCGGTTATTCTTGCTTGAAAAAGAACAGATTGTGAGCTATCCGAATTGGGAATATCGAAGGTATAACTTGTTTGACCGGGAGTACCGAGTTGATTGTTTTTTTCAGAATCGATCGCCCCAGTTTTCTCGTTTTCTTCCTCTTTCTCACTTCGTTGAGGGCGTTTAACTTGTGCGCGCCCTGGAATCAAGATTTTTCGTTGCATCACATCCAACAGTTTTTTCCGAACCGGCTCCAACTTCTCCAACACCAGCTGAACTGTAACTGTTTCCGCTCGATAATTCATGAGATCAACCTGGATTTGCAACTGATTAGGATCGAGCGGTGTTCGAATCGGCCTCATGCTCACCACGGCGACATTATTGCTCGATTTGATCAGTTCCTCTGGATCGATCGTTGCCGATTTGCCGATCTTCTTCAGGGGTGGGTGATACAAAAAAGAAAGATGTTCCATGGCGAATTGTGAGATTACCGGGAATTGCCCATCGGAGTACAAATGGACTTCCGTTGGAATCCCTTCACTCGCCACATAGGTCCGCTCTTTACCCGGTTCCTGATCGAGCGGGCGAATGGCTTCGTTTTCTGTCGACCTTGTTGGATTGGCTAAACTCTCCGCCAAACGCAATGCCTCTTCAATGCGTGTCACTTGGAGGGTGCCCTCGATATTATTGACCGCCGATCGTAATAAATCTTTGTTTGATGTATAGGATTGTCTAATTTCGGCATTGGCATTGAATACAATCACCATGCCAAGATCGGTATCACTGCTGGCATCGATCTGTTTGATCGCCTCTCTTTTGGCCCAATCCAATCGATCCGACTCCATATCGGTCGCCTTCATGCTTGCGGAATTATCGATCATCAGGATATAATGCTTACCGAAACTAGGTGGGGCATTTATTTTTGGAGATAGAATTGCATAAAAAAGAGTGAACACAAAGCCGAGCTGGAGTAATAGCAGGCTATTTTTTCGCAACCATTGTAATAAGCGATTCACCCGCAAATCTTCAATACTTTTTTTCCAGAGATAAGTACTAGAAATTACCTGCGCTTTACGTTTCAATCGCAAAAAGTAGAGCAAAACAATCAAAATCGGGATAAGCAACAAGAATCGGGCCAAAGCTGGTGCCAGCGGTAAATGGTGACTCAGCCCGAAAGTATCTTCCAGGATTTGGTTCCAGTAATTCTCTTGACCAAACAGATCCCCAACAAAAAGAATCAATCCGGGCAACGAAAAAATCAGCAGGACCAACACACCTAGAGGAAACAGGAATCGGGACATACTGCTATCCTTTATGGTACCCTTTATGGAGAAGCTTTTTTGGACTCTTTCCCGGAATTCTCGCCCCGCTCTGTTACGGGACTAGAATTCGTTGAAACGGAATCGATTGCCGTAGAAGCGGCTTCGCTAGGAAGAGGAGAATAGGGAGCTACTAAATTCGATATTGCCCCGGTGCCGTTTTTATTTTGCTCAACTGCCGCCCCCTGCTTTTCTTGTAGCTTCATGCGCCAGCGATTAACCTGAGTATAACGCAACCATAGTTCTAATATCACTGCCGCAATCACTAGAAACAGGCTACCATTTTGCGATAGCGTCATATCGAAACCAACCGTCGACGTATCATTGCGTATCACTTCATTGAGATAGCGATGAATCGCGTATCCCAGCATGAGCACCACAAAAACCTGACCATCATGCCGTCGCAAAGGATAATAACTCATCAGCACAATAAACAAAAGAATCATACTGATGGTTTCATAGAGTTGCGTTGGGTGTAATCCCAAAGAGCGTGGCACGAACCTTGGCAGATCGATCGGCATGCTATCACGCAAAACCGTCAAGGTTAGACCTTGCTGGCCGCGCGGGGGACTGGTAATCTGCTCGTGAAAATAATCGGAATAGAAAATATCGATCCGCTCTGAAATATCTTTATATAATTGGTCATACCATTTAGGGAGATCATCAATAACGGGGACAATCAGTTTCGCTGAACTGTTTCTCCCTTCCATAGCAGATAATGCTTCTAGTTCATTCTTCTTAGCCCATTCGAGCACTTTCTGAATCGTACTTTCATCCCCGTGAACCATCAGTTGACCTGTGTTTGGATGACCATTACAACGAAGAATGCGATCCCCCGATTTTAACCCAGCTCGCTGAGCGTTGGAATCTGGTTCGACACGATCAACCACCGAGCGCACATCTAATAAGGAATTGGGGCGTAATGAAAAACCGACCAAAGTCTGCAAACCGCGATCGACCGTTGCTTCGCGAACCGGTGCGGTAAGTAACGGGAATTCTAGCTTGGGTAAATCCCCAACTGCAACCTGGCCGTAACAACAGCCATTCAGCAAACAACCAACTCGTCCCAGAGCTAATCCTAACGCTATGGCGGGAGCGACAATATCTCCAATTTGCCATGACGATATTTTTAATTTGCGTAAAACAAACCAGTAAAATAGCCAATAACCACACCAACCACCTATGGCAGATCCGTAGAAAACGATCCCCCCCTCCCAGATATTGAACAGCTTGACGATCGGAACATGGTATTGAATCATAAAAGTGATTCTGGCTCCCAGAATACCACTGATGAAGATAAAGATGACCATATCCTGGATGCGTTCTGTGGCTTTCGTTCCCAGCTTACGTGATCGGCGCCCAATCAACCAGCTGCAAATAATAAATGCCAAGAATAACATCACTCCAAAACCGTGTACCGGAATCCCATCCGGAAAATAATTCGTTAAGATTGGTATGCGGAACAAAACCTGTTGCATGAGGTTTTACTTTCTCCCTAAAAAGTACTCGATTCCCTTTAAACTTACTCCCTTAATTTATATTTTTTCCAGTAAAAAAACAGAGCAGATATCCTGACTTTTGAACCCTCTTTAATTACAATACTTCAATTTTAGGTTTACTTTCCCTTAAAATGAAAATTAGATTAACTGAATTATTCAATATTGTTTAATTTTCTCTCGCCTCAGACAAAAATCTTCTGTACAAAAATCGTTCAATTCCCAGTTTAGTTTCCCCATGAATCGCCAAATCGGTCATGAGTTCCCCAACTTTCAATATTGTTTATTTTTCTCTCGCCTCAGACAAAAATCTTTTGTACAGAAATCGTTCGATTCCCAGTTTAGTTTCCCCATGAATCGCCAAATCGGTCATGAGTTCCCCAACTACGGAGGCA
>JAKBAI010000015.1 GCA_021809185.1 Planctomycetota bacterium | reverse complement strand
ACTCGAGAATGTATCGTATCGAAAATAAGCTATTTATCATTTCCTTATTGGGTAAGAGTGAATTCGTTGAAAGCGAATCCGCACAAAAGCTATTAAACTCGTTTCAATATCTACCAGCGAAGTAAGTTGAGCGATAGTCACCGGTTGTAATCGTTCACAAGTTGTGATCGAGAAATTAGCGATTAAGACTGAAGTACCTTTTCGCTATGCGAGTGAGTAACTTATTGACGAGATAGCAAAGGGAATTTAATAAAGAGTGAGGGGCTTACGCCCCTCATTTGTCTTTGTCTATTTGTTTGATGATCGACATAACCCAAAAATATAAAACAGTGTTTCTATTAAAGAACGACTATTTTTTCAGGATTTGCAAGAGGCTATCCGCAGCATTGCGTTGTAGTTCTGTATCGTCCCCTTCTGTTGCTTGCTGTAGGCTCGGAATTGCTACTTCGGCATCTTTACCATAATGCCCAAGCAATTCGGCAGCGATTCGGCGTAGACGAATATCATTGCTATTCAAAGCGAAGATCAACGCATCGATGGAGTCTTTGCTATTATCTTTAGTAGCTTCGAGGGCATAAGCGGCAGCCAAGCGCACGTCCAAGTCGCCCGTGCGGACTTTTTCCGCAATCAATTTAGCAATCGGTGCAGCACGTGTCCCTATTTTTTGCAGAGAATTTAGTGCGGTCACTTTTAGACCAATGTCTCGATCCATCATGAGTTCGGCCAAAGCGTTTACTACAGGAGCGGTTTCTTCCTGAGTCCCGTTGGTGATGACCAATTTACCCAAGATTCGTGCCACTACCCAGCGGACAAACGGGTTTTCGTCTTTAGCATATGGTAAAATTAAATGGCGTGAACCCCACAAAGCACCTTCCAGAGCTTCCAGCGATTGTAGCCCGGCAATGCGAATTTCGACATCCTGATCTTGCAAGCTCTTTAGCAATATCGGTAGTTGTTTGACAAATTCCATTCCCAAAGCATCGTGGACCTCATCGGTTATGGTTACGGTTTCCTCTTTTTCTGGTACTTTTAGTTTCTTCTTTTCTTTCTCTTTCTTTAGAGATTCTTCTTGCCAGTAGATCCCCAATCGCCGGGTCATGGAAATGTTTTCCAGAAAGCGAAATGACAGTAATCGGGTTGCGGAATCCCCATGAACACAAACATCAGAAACGACAGGTAATATGGAGGTGAATTCTTTAAGAGTACGTACCAGAGTCGATAACCGAGCTTCTAATATCTCTGACTTATCGGCATCGGTGATTCTTTTATTGTTTGGATTGGGGAGAGATTCGATAAAGCCGGTCATGAGATTATTTAAGGAATTAAAGGCGATTTCCCGCCGAGATTTCGATTCATCGGCTACATGGTTACCGAGTAGAGGGGTATACGATGTTACCGCTTCTTCAAAGATTTCCGCGGTTATATCGCCGCGGACCAGTGCCTGCGTTGCGCTTTGAACCAGTAGTTGCAGACAACGCATTGCGGCATTCTTTATCGGTTCGGAAAGCGATTTTCTTTTACCATCTGGTGCCAGAAAGGGAGTCAACATCGACGCCGATTGTTTAGGGGTTGGTAATTTCCCTTCGGGTGCATCTTTATCGAGCAAAGAGGTATTTTGATCGAAGAGAGAAATCCGACCATAACAAAGTAGCCAAGCTACCATGAGATCTTCGTTTTGGATGCCTGGTTTAATTTTCAGTAGTAAATTATAAATATCACTCGTTTGTCTTGTTTTGCGTTTCAAACTACTCAACAAATTTAACATCGCAATTTGCTGATTTATGGGCTGCTTTTCAATGGTGCGGATCAGCTCGGATACTTTTTCCGAATCTTTTTCCATTTGATTTTCTAAATCACTTGTTGATCCTTGCTGAGCATGAATAGAGGACGAGCAAAAAACAAATATGGCAAAAAGAACCGCAAAAGTCAAACAACGAAGCTGATGGATTGAAAGAAGTTTTTGACTGATAGCAAAATGGAGATAGTTGTTCTGACCCTTCATTGGTGATAATGAATGGGTATTTGCCCCGTGGAAGGGGATAACCGATTTTTCCATGGTCTAATCCTTAAGTAAACGATCATCCTGATCCTCAACGCATGTCAATACATGTCAACCTGTGGGTAGTTGCCAAGAACAAGTTGGTATTTGCGGGCTACTGCTCTAATCACTAGAGAGTAATCTCAAGTTCTCTAGAGTATTCTAGAGAGAGTGAATTAGAGAACATAAAAAGACTAATAATCGGTGTGAAAAATATATCCTAGTCTTTCACAAGCAGAAAATAGCCTTATCAGCTTATTATATCGAGGGAATCGAATCAGGAAATCATTCCTGAGTTATAATATTAAGATTTTCTCGAATAAATGTTCCCGATTGTTCCTACTTCTTTACTGTTCGTTGTTGTTCCTGGCATTCGATGGTCAAGATATTCCGTTTATTTGAAAACGAAATAACCTTCTCTTGCGCTGAGTTTAACGATGCAAGTATATCCGATAAAGGAAGTGCAAGCAGGGTTGATCGATCGGTTTCTGCGGAATTATTATCTCCTCCGAATGGAATAATCGGGATTAATAAGCGTAATTTGTTCGTTAATCATTATCATCAAGAAAGGGGTAACAGCGATATTTTAGTTTCTGCATAAAATCGGAATATTCGCAACTTCCAAGATTTTGTGTCTTTTCGGATCCATGGGATTTTTCCGCCATAGTATTCCGGAATCGAACGAAAAATAGAGGGGATTTCGTAAATTACATCGTCAATATAATCGCAGCGATCTCGAGGGATTTTGATGGAAGGGGCGGCAATAAGAGTATCTGGATCGGGTAAAACAAGATAATCGCCAGGGTTTACTATAGAGATTTCCGGAAATAAAGGGACCATACCATTTTTCGGCGCAGCGTAAGCTAAGCCCCAGTGTCCCAGAAACCAGATACGATGATTCGTATCGGTGTCACGATTTTTCTCATCTTCATGGATTCGCACGATAGCTTTCTGGCATAAAATCTGGGGAGCTTCGGCATCTTGGGTATCGATGTAGCTAGCTGTGAGACCCAAGAGGGTATTGAAACAGACAATTCGATAGACCCATTTAAAGCTGCGTTTGGTTCCAGGAAATTGAGAAACAATTTGCGCGACATGACCGCCCGTAAGTGTAAAAACGATCATAAATCCATAGACCCGACGGGTTGCCGGGAACGGAGAAATCAGAATCATGGTTCCTGATTCAATGGCAAGCCAAAGCAATAAAAATCCCAAAGGAGATAAACGTGGTGGAGAAATCTGATCCAAGTTCTTGATCCTGATTTTGAAATTACTACCCTGATAGCAAATGCGACAGAGAATTAAAAAAGCAAGCCAATTCCAAAATCCCGATATAGCAAAAAATAAATGGCTTATCGTTAATATCGAACTTTGCTTACCCGAAGCGGAGATAACTTGTCTGTTTTCAGGGAGTAACAATAAGAACAGAGCTAAACAGCATAAGATCCACAATAAGCCAAAGATCGATTTACGTAACCAGCTCGATAAATGAGAATAGGCAAAACAGATCCATAACCAGCCCAAAAATGGAGCGACTCCGCCAAAATGGCTCACCAGTGGCAATATCATCTGAATTTTAGGTTCGGCGTGGCCATAGACAGGGATATTCGAAGCGATTAAGGAGCTTGAGGAACTGGAAGTAGAGAATCGGAAGATCGAAAAACTGTGGTAAAGAAAATGAGAATAGTTATACTGAAAATAAATATACAATTCCCATGACCCAAACAATATGCCAATCAGAATAACGAGGGCTAGTGCTTGTCGCAACTTTCGAAAACAGAATCCCATGGTTAAAATTACTAGAGGGAGAGCAAGTACGGAGTATTTTGTTTGCAGAGCTAATGCGGCAAAAATAGCACTGGCGATTAGAAGGAGATAACTCGGTTTACTCCTTTTACGTGCTAGGGTCGGATTCTCTACGGAAGTTCGATCAATTGGAAGGTTCTTAAGCGAGAGATTCAAAACAACGCTTATGGCTAGAGAGGATGGATTGATCGAACGTAAAAATAGGGTGATCGATGTTAGAGAGAATGCCAGAGCAGGAATATCGAGCATGAGATTGATTCCTGGCAAGAAAGCGGGAGAGAGGACGGTAAGAATGAGCAATGGCTTGGCGATGGTGGGAGCGAAATATCGATATAAATACGATAAGGAAGCGGTGAATAACCACAGAATTGGCAAAAGCGACATTTTAAGAAGGAAGAGATTGTCCCCCCACAAAAACTGGTTGGCAGCAAGCCAGTAGGGGAGTACGGGGGGCGCGAGGATGGTAAAGGAAGGTTGAGCTTTTTGATACCAAATGAGCATGGTACCGGGGGGCGGTCCGTAAGGCTGCAAAGGGGTATGCAAAATCTGGTTGGCCATAGCAAGATAGACGGGATCATCCATGGTTGCGGGCTTAAAAGCGTTGAGAACGGTTATCGCTAATGCCAACACAAATGCCAGATCAAAATATGCCCGGAATTGGAAAAACCGGAATTGGAAAAACCGTAAAAAGGATTTTACCTTGTTCATACACGAATTAGCTGATTACTAGTAGGGGATAGTGAGACAAATACAATCGCGGAGGTTTCATAATCGTTTTCGGAGTTTAATGCTTCGTAATCAGATAATGAGAGAGTATTAGCTACGCGCATCAATAACTTAGATCCCGATCGGATTAAATCTGGTTCTTTGTAATGATTTTGGCTTGTCTTTTGCACAATCTTACCAATTTCTGGATTCTCCAGTTTTAAATTCTTTACTATCTACTTAAAAGGCCAATTTTCATTGGACCCCTTTTTTTGGAGTTTTTACATTAATTCTCTTATGGTTCTCGTATTTAGTGCTTTGCCGTTGACGTCGATCTTGCTAAAATGGAGTATAGAAGGTAAAGAAAGATTGGCGAGAGATTCGTCAATCGAATTTTGAAATAAAAGAAATAGTCAGAGAGCAGAATTGGCAGGTAGAAAGATTAAACAGCAGACTTGAGCAAAAGATAGAAAAGCATTAAAAAAAGCTAAAAATAGAAAAGCGTTGAACAAGACAATTCCATTCCTTCCCTAGTTACCGAATTAGGTAATCTGTCATTTGTGTGGGTGATTTGTGTGGGTCGTTTGGATTTAGAACCATAAAGAAATGGAAAAATGAATTGAACCCAAGAAACGAATTGAACCAGAAAGAAATTCCAAAGAATTATTTGCAAGGAATTGATAGACAAAGAGTTGAATACAATCGATCCAATCCGCTCGACGATTCAACGAATCATGCAGATATTCATGGCGATGTTCATGGGGAAGAGACTTGTTCGAGTCGTTCGATTTGTAAGCTCGATCAACATGGAGAAAAGCACGTTGATCAAAAAAATCCGGGAAAATCGGAATTGGGAGATTCAATTTCAAGAAATTCATTTTCTAATCGACTAACAAATGAATCGATGGGAGTGATTGATAGGGTAGAAGAAGCAGTGATTGAACAGAGGATAGAAGAGTGGGGGGAAGAATATCTTTCGCAGGAAAACGGGAAATATCGAGAGGAAGCCAATCAAGCGGATAACTTACGGAGTTTAGACTGTTATCATTTGGGGGTACTGGATTTCGAGGAGATCCTGCGTTATCAACGCCGCTGGGTGTTTGATATTTCTGGGGCGAGGAATCGGGGGGTTTTGTGTTTTTGCGAGCATAATTCTACCATCAGCATAGGTCGAAGAGGGAGTGTGAATCAAATCACTCGCGATGTTAATGAATTACGCCGACTCGGCTGGAAGTTGCAGTGGGTGAACCGTGGTGGGGATTGTGCCGTTCATGTTCCCGGTCAGCTTGTGGTCTATTCGATCGTCGCTTTGGATGCTTTGCAAATCGGCATCAATGGGTATTTAGATTGTTTAAGCCGGTGTTTACAAAAGGTACTAGCAGAACAGGGTTTTCACATCCAGATCGATCGGGAGCAGGGGCGATATTGGTTGGGGGATCGCTGTGTCGGGCAGATCGGCATAGCGATAACGAACTGGGTTGCGTATTTTGGCTTTAACTTGAATATCGATCCTGATCTGAGTTGGTTTCGTTATCTGAATTGTAAAGATCAAAATTCGTTTCAGGCCAATCGAACGAGTGAATCTGGTTATGGTAGCATCAATTCGAGTGCCGTAGTCAGCGCTCACGAGCTAGCAACGCGAGTGAACTCGCCCCAGACACAGGCGATTATGACCTCTTTAGAACGAGAATGCCGCCACCGATTGCGCCGTCAGGAATTGCGTCAAAATCTGATGGAAGAATATGCCAAAACTTTTAACTTTGAACTGGTTACGATTCACCAGCAACTTAGAATGCGCCCTGCACCGTTAAAGTGAAATTTATAAAGTTGAGATTTGATAGAGAAGAGATTTGATAGAGAACAACAATGCCGAACAAATACCGGTTATTGGAAATAGGGAAATATTAGACAAATAGATCTGGGTTTACTGATAAGCGATTGAAATAGTGGAATGAGCTAATAGCGGTAACTTATTTAGAATAATACTTCAGGGATTTTAATATGCAGCATTCTTTGCCAATGGTTGAAGGCCAATCCGAAGAGGAAGGCAGTTCGCGCCGATTACCTTCGTGGCTCAAACGGCAATTACCAAAGGGGAACGAGAATTTTTTTACGCACCATCTTTTGCGAGAACTGAAACTAGAAACCGTTTGCGAGAACGCACGCTGTCCCAATTTGCCGGAGTGCTATTCTCAGCGAACAGCTACGTTTATGGTGCTAGGCAATGTTTGCACCAGGCCGTGCGGATTCTGTTCGGTGCCACGGGGGGAAACGGAGGAGGTATCAGCGGATGAACCAACTCGGCTTGCGGAGGCAGTGGTGCGCCTTGGGCTTAAACATGTGGTGATCACCTCGGTAACGAGAGACGATCTTCCCGATGGCGGTGCGGAACATTTTTATCAGTGTGTCCAAGCGGTTCGCCAGCGGGTAAAGGCTACCATCGAAGTTTTGACTCCTGATTTTCTTGGCAATCAGGATGCCATCGATCGGGTAATTGACGCAGGCCCAGAGATATACAATCATAACTTGGAAACGGTGCCACGATTATATCGCAAGGTGCGGGGCCGTGCCGATTATCAGCGCAGTTTAGATTTACTCAAGCGAATCAAGCAAAAAGCCCCGCGAATGATCTCCAAAAGTGGACTGATGCTCGGAATCGGCGAAACCATCGATGAACTGTTTCAGGTAATCGCCGATTTGCGACAGGTGAATTGCGATGTGCTTACTCTTGGTCAGTATTTGGCCCCAACGTTGAAGCATATCCCGGTAGCACGATTCTTGTCCCCCGAAGAATTCGATGAGATTGCCGCGCGAGCGCGATCGTTTGGGTTCCGCCAGGTTGTTGCTGGACCGTTCGTCCGTTCCAGCTATCATGCCGATGAATTGGTTCATTTATTGGGAGATTCATCACTTCCCCAATTACCCCTTTCCGAATCTTTCACTCAGGTTTAAAGAGGGCAGTAATGAGTAGCAGGCAAAGATTATTGTTTCGCAATAGTTCGTTGCAATCGATAGTTAGAATAGATAGTTAGAATAGATAGTTAGAATAAATGTTTAGCAATAGTTATCTGCTTAAGAAATCTAGTTGAGCTTATTTATATATGCGATAAAACAGAACCTGAAAAAGAGATCGACTTTTTCTTGGAAAAGAAAATTCAGATCGAGAGATGAGTATGTGTAAAGGATTATCTGGTGAAGATACCAATTCAGATGCCTGAAATCGATGCAACCATTCCTGTGGTCAGTCTATGGTTGGCCAGTGAAGGGGATTTTCTTTTACAGGGGGATCGATTGATCGAAATCATGGCGGGGAGTGCTACTTTTGATGTTCCTGCTCCCAGAAGTGGTTATCTGTCCGCGCGATTATGTCTAAAGAATGATCTGGTAACAGCGGGGCAAATACTTGGCTATATAGAAATCGAGGGAAATGGTGAATTATCTAGAGAGTAACTGGGAAAAAATCATATGAACGAGCGGGATCGAGGTCTTTTCATAAGTATGGAAGGAATCGATGGATCAGGTAAAACCAGCCAATGCCAGTTACTTGCAGAATGGTTGAAGAGCGAAAACTTGCCGATCTGTATGTGTACCGATCCTGGTAGCACCGCAATTGGATTAGAATTGCGCCGACTTTTGTTGCATTCGCGCTCAGAAATGGCGCCACTCACCGAAGCCCTCTTATTTATGGCTAGTAGAGCAGAATTAATTGAGCAAATCATTAAGCCAGCGTTACAGCGAAATGAGATTGTACTCTGCGATCGATTTTTATTATCTACTGTGGTTTATCAGGGCTACGGGGCCGGTTTGGATCCCGATTATCTTTGGCAGCTCGGGGGCATAGCCGCAGCGGGGGTACTGCCGAGTTATACTTTTTTATTCGATCTGCCCCTCGAAATTGCTTTTCGTAGACGCGGAAAAGAGCCGGATCGTATGGAATCCCGCGCACTCGAATTTCATCAACGTGTTCGTAATGGATTTTTAACCGAAGCCTATAAACATCCCGATCGAATTGAAATTATCGATGCTACCAACTCTGTTGATGCCATTTCCGAAAAGTTGAAAAAGCGATTTTCGGAGTTGTTAAAACAGAGTAGCGAATAAGATCGTCAATAAGTTAGACTAATCACCGTCGAGCCACTCAAAAGGGTTTATCTGAGCTATCATTATTAATGATCATAGGGAATTTCAATCGAAGTTTAGTATCTGTCCCCTTTTTTGAGATCGAGATATATTTGCATTTTTAAGAGTTTAATCGAGGCCGGGTTTGATCTCTGCGAGAAATTTTTGTTGTAAAATCAGAGCTGGATGGGGATTGATAAGATCTAGAGAATGAGATACGATAACCCTGGTATAGACAGCGCATAAACAATGCATAAACCGCTTTGAACTGGTTTGGCACCAAAAAATTGGCATTGCACAATATCTATTTTATCAGACCATATTGTTCTCGGATGTTCCTATTACTAGAGAGCGGAGTTTGAGAAACGGAAAACGGCATGAAATCGAGCGAAAAAAAAATATCTGATAAATCGGGAGCGGCGAAAAAATCGGCTGGCACGAAAAGCACTGCGAAGAAAGCTGTTCCCGGTTCTTCGCTTTTGCAGAAAGTAAAGCACGAAGATATTCGGGTGATAGGGCATGATGACGTATTGCGTTTTTTTTCTCAGGTATATCGCGATCATCATCTGGGCCATGCCTATCTATTCCTCGGGCCAAGAGGGGTTGGCAAATACACCACCGCATTGGCTCTATCTCAATTATGGCTTTGCCAAAACCCGAAATTGGATGAGATGCCGTTTCAGCCTTGCCAGCAGTGTGCAGATTGCGCTCTGTGGCGAGTTCGCGCGCATCCCGATTTAATCATCATGCAAAAACCAGAAGATACTCTGGAAATGCCGATCGAATCGATTCGCAATCTTGCTTCTCAGTTAGCACTGAAACCTATTCGATGTCCGCGACGGATTGCTATTCTAGATCAGGCCGATTTGATGAATGAAAGCTCCGCCAATGCTTTTCTTAAAACTTTGGAAGAACCTCCCGCTCATAGTATCTTGATTCTAATCGGTGGTTCAAGCCGAGAACAGCATTTAGCGACAATCCTGTCCCGTTGCCAGATTATCTCGTTTTCCCCGCTAAACAAAGCGGATATCAAAAATTATCTCCGACAAAATGGAGAAATCCAGATAGATCGTATCGAAAAAATCTTGGAATTGAGTGGGGGTAGTATTGGCCGAGCGGTGCAGTTAAGTAGTGACCCATTCTGGAAGTTTCGTGAGGAATTATTACATTTATTGGCAACGTATCCTGTACCGGGGTTGCAGCTCGGCAAGTACTGGTTGCAGTTTGTGCAATCAGCGGGTAGTGAGGGGAGTAAACAACGCGAATGTGCGCATGTCACTATTCAGATTTATATCGATCTATTACGGTCCGCTGTTCTGTTAGCGGTCAACGGTGCTCAAGAAAAAGCAGTAGCAAACAGCGTGGAAGCGAGTAAAATCAAGGAGATCAGCATGCGCTATACTCCCGATCAATTATTAGAATGGATGGACCAGGCTTTGCGTGCCGATTTTCAAATCGATGCCATGGTCACACTCGCCCTTTTAATTGAATCGCTTGCTGATTCGTTAATGGCCAGTTAGCCATTTCCATAGGTCAAAATGTTTATTTTCTTGGGATTGCCAGTTATCAACTGCTCTTAGTCGAGCAACTATTTTCTTTACCCTACCAAACTCTTTATTTTCTCTTTTATTTTCCCTCTTGTTTTCCCCTTTATGCAGGATTCGCTTTTTGGTGAAACCCGATCTCCGTTCGGGTAGAATTATTTGACAACTTTTTTTTATCTAATAAAATAGATAGGAATACCATTTAAGGAGCAATAAGATGTTAGGCTCACTTGCAGGAGATATTATTGGTCAACCATATGAATTCAATAAGTTATGGAAGACCGAGAAAAATCCCCATTTTCAACCTCTTTTTCAAGAGGAAGGCCGTTTTACCGATGACTCGGTTTTGAGTATCGCTGTTGCCAATGTTTTTTTGCAAAGTAAAAGTCCAGAACTTGTTCAGCTCGACGATTTTATAATTATGATCAAAAAATTTGCCCGGCTTTATCCGCACGCAGGGTATGGAGGGTCATTTTTTCAGTGGATGTTATCGAATACCAGCGAACCTTATGGAAGCTGGGGAAATGGTTCAGCGATGCGCGTTGGTCCAATTGCTTACTGTTTTTCAAATTTAGAAGATGTCCAAAAATATGCAGCTTGGTCTGCCGAAATAACACATAACCATCCTGAAGGGGTAAAGGGGGCACAGGCAACGGCGACGGCAATTTTTCTGGCAAGAACGGGGTGGAGTAAAAAAGAGATTCAAGCCTATATCGAAACGAACTATAAATATCGATTTGATTTTTCGATTGCAGAAGTGAGACCAACATTTAAGTTTGATGTCTCTTGCCAGGGTACGGTTCCCTTTGCTTTGCAAGCATTCTTCGAATCTGAAAATTTTGAACACGCCGTTCGTTTGGCAATTTCTCTTGGTGGAGATACAGATACATTAGCATGTATAACAGGGAGTATCGCCGAGGCATTTTATGGAGGGGTTCCAAAAGAGATCCAACAGCAAGTAGCTTTTAGACTTACCCCTGATTTACTACAAGTGGTGCAATCGTTTTGCTCGCGCTTTCAGATTTTTTCGAAAAGCTATGAGAAGTTTTTGAACTATTCGCTATCGAAATAAGACCGATTCGCAAAGAAAACGAGATAACTCGGAAATCTTTACTTGCCTCGATTTCTTTTCTTTAATTCTTGATCTGTAACCGTAATGCTATAGTTGCCATTCCGGACAAGAATTTTAAAGGTTGTGGAACCGATATCCGCAGGGTTTCGTCCGCGGTAGGCAATCTCCTTCTTAGCCAATTCCTCCTCGACACTTTTGGGGAATAAGGCGATAATGTAGGCAGGAACAAAATCTAACCCCAAAGCGCGACAGAGACTAGATACCGATTCCCGTCGATCATCGATAAAGTGCATTTCGGTAATTGCACTAACATTTTGCATTTTAGAAGGGAATTGTAAATCGGGAATTATTTTAAGTTCATTGCCTTTGGGGGGCATAGGGATAATAATTTTGGCTCCCATAGCCGCGAGCTGATTCACATAGTCTCTCCCATTTTCTGTTTTGAAACTCAGAGTCCAACGCAGGGACCGTTCTCCGGTGGTATTGGCGTCTCCATTACCGGTACTACCACTTCCTTCGTCCCCTGTCGTCCCTTTGCCGTTTGGATTATTCCCACCCCCTACTTTGCCAGAGATTCCTTCCATCATCTTTTTGCGCAAATCGTTATTCACTTTGCGCAGTTTGTCGAAATTCGGGGATTCTGCTACTTTTTTGATTATCTCCTGGGCATTTTCTGATTTGGGAACCCAATCTGTAACAATATCGGTCTTCTGATTCTCTTCGAGTTGAATGGGATTCGTATCCATGGGATCGTCCATGGTATTCGCATTTTCCTCAGGAACACCACCGCCGGAGCCACTGGTGCCATCTCCCCCACCATCGGAAGTTCCCAAAACGATTACTTCCCGCGTGGGGACAGGTTCTTTTTTACCAAAATTCATTAACACGAAAATGCAAACAATGACGAGAGTTCCCGCTAAAACATGTAGAAAAATCGAGGTTACGCTCGAAATGGGGAACTCGTAATGAGGAGAATACTTTTCCCAAAATTCGTCTTCAGGGGGGACTAGATTTTCTTGGTCATCGGAATTTGAATCAGAATTTTTGTGATTCTCCGGTTCATCATAGCGATCTTGATCCTGATTATGATGCGAATAATCGTCGTAATCAAGTTGACTAGTACGTGATGAATTCTTCTTTCTATCACTCTCGAATTCTGAATTTTCGCGGCTCATAAAAAATTTCCTTTTCCATCAGACTATCTATTCATTTTATCCAATTTGATTAATGCAAATCAATACGAAAAATTCAAATTATGGTAAAATAATTTATAGAGGTCTCTCAAAAACTTTTTAAGATAGGATCTTTTGTAAAATTTGAGAATCCTCTTACAACGACCATGCCATAAAAACGGATATTTCCCGATACATTTTGACGCGATTAAATGAAGAATCTATTGATTTTCCCTTAGAAACTGGTTATGGTGAATAGATATATTAGAAAAAAAATTAATTTTCGTCCAAAAAATAAGGGATCTTTATGAATAGGTTGATAGTGAATCAAAATGGACATGGGATTCCTATTTTCAAAGGAATGATGGGAATTTTGGGTGTTTTTGGTTTATTGGTCATGTTTGGGGTATCTTTCAATATCCCTTCTTCAGAATCACTTTCTGCTCAAGAAAAGACTCAGTATGGGGATCGATCGATTGAACCAGAAACAATAGCCAACGATAAAGATGGGATCTATACTCTTAACTTTCGACTGAAAGACCCACGGATTATTGTGGCCGATGTCCCTGGTCGTGGCAAAAAATTAGTATGGTATATTCTTTATAATGTCTATAACTTTACCGGAGAACCGCGAAAGTTCGTGCCAGAATTTGATTTTGTCACTTTAGATAAAAATACTTCCCATGCCGATGAGATCCTGCCTTCTGTTCAAGCACAAATCCAGGAAAAAGAGTTTCCAATATTAGATGAAACTACGGGGAAACACCGAATATTTTTAGAGAATTCGGTCACGATTGCTAAAGAGTTGATTCCAATTACCAAAAAAGATTCATTCCCTCGTGCTACTTATGGCGTGGCTATGTGGTCGGATGTTTCTGAACGGGCATTAGGAACTTCTCGATTTAGTATCTTTGTTACGGGTTTATCTGATGGCTATACGATTGACGATAATGGCATCATTCGCCGTAAAACCTTACAACTTAATTATCGAAGAGTAACTGATGGTCTTGGTACGGATACTTCAGATGTGACTCTAGATCGAGATAAACCATACAATTGGATCTATCGTGCCTCTACGTTCGTACCAAAAGAAGAAGGGAAAGAAAAGGGGCAGCAATTACTGGCACCTGGCAAGGGGATTGACCCGTTCAATAAAGTTAGTTCTTTTCCGAAGAACGCGATTCCCGTCAAGAGGGTAAATCCTCTCAATTCCAACAACGGGAATCCATCATCCCAATTAATACCGTCCAATTCCAGCGACCTACCAAAATAATTTGATTGGTGTGTTCTTTTCGCCCTCTATTTTCTCCAGTTATGTTTGCTTTTCTCCTTTTTTATTCTTCCTATTTTCATCATTTATTCATTGAAGTCCCATTTTAAACTAATTTAATATTGGTAATAACTGCTAATGCCATTTATTCAAATAAAATATGGTCTGTCTTTTGTTGATTCCTCTTTTCTATCGATAAATATTTTGTATGTTAAATTTAATAGTTTTAAGAAGTTAAATTTCATGAGGATAGTGTCATGGCACATAAGAAAGGGCAAGGGTCAAGCCGTAACGGTCGAGATTCCAATGCCCAAAGACGAGGTCTTAAAGCATATGGTGGACAGTTCGTTACCGCTGGGAGCATAATAGTGCGCCAAGTAGGAACGAAATTCTGCCCAGGTAGAAATGTAAAACGAGCCAAAGATGATAGCTTATTCGCTCTCGCCGATGGGAAAGTTTTCTTTGATCAAGAGGGCAGAAGAATAAGCGTCGTTACAGAATCTATGGAAGCGAAACCGGTTTCGGGCAAAGTCGCACCCATCATGTATTAATTCAGACTATTAATTTAGAGAATTAATTATTTTGGGATTCCAAATTTGAGTTTATACTCGAGAGCGATTTTATCGCTCTTTTTTATTTGCTTTCTAGTCGCTTTTTATTTTTCAGAAATCTGCATTTTGATTTAAATTAGATAAAAGAAATTAGATAGAAGGAAATAATTAAAAAGGCCATATCCAATTTAATGGATATGGCCTAGATTGAATTTTTAGATTCACCTAAAAGATTAATAACCCCTGAGAGTGAAGTTATACCCACGAGCGGCTTGGGCTTCGCCAATGATGATTCCAACAACTGAATCCCCACTAACATAGCCTGCGGCATCACCAATGGAAGCACTCACAAAGGTATCGCCATTTGGCAGAATGACCGTAGCGGTGTAGGTTCCAGGATAGAGATTGGTGAAGGAATAATAACCGCCAGCGCTAGTATGGCTAGTTAAATTAACACTACCAAACGCATTATGGCCTGTGAGGATGACAGTGGCATCATGAACTGGCATCATCGTACCTGGGTCACAAGAATCTTCTACGAGAACTTGACCAACCAGAGACCCAGAATCGCAGCCACAACCGATTTTGAATTGCGGAACAACTTCATGGAATTCACCAGTACCGCAAAGGTTATTGGCTACAAGGGTTCCCGTTAAATTACCATTATTAAATTCTACGTTAGCATACGGAGCCAAAATAGAGCCTTGGAACCCAATTCCAGAAAGGGTAATATTGGTTGCCTGAGTGAAATTGAAGACCACGTGAGAGGCATCGGTGCCAACTAGGTTGAAACCCATATACTGTAAAGAAACAGGACCAGTACCAGAAACATTGACCAATACCGATGAACCTGCTGGGGCTTTGATAGTTATCCCCCAGAGATTGGATAGGTCGCTAGTCGTTAGATTGAACACATTTAAAGTTGAGTTGGTTCCGGTTAAGGTTAAACCACCCCATTGATTGACGAATGTACCGTTGGCGGCCCGAGCACCCCAAGCAGCGGAATCGTTCATCAGTTGAGTTTCTGCATACCCGAAATTAATATCGTACGCATGCTTGGCTGTGCCATTTGGTATCCCTACGCTGTTCAGTGTTGACGAACCATCGTAGGCAATATTGCCATTGAAAACTTGGCCATTAGTAAAGTTCAAATTACCCCCCACGATCAGATCATCGCGACCACCGTGAGAATTAGATAATTGCGTTCCTACACCATAATTCATTAAATTTGCATTCTGACCAATTGCAAATCGCCCTTGAATATCACTATTCTGCATATTGGCGTTTTGAAAGATGAATGCATTAAAATTCCCCGCTAGCCCTAAGTTCGTTCCCGATGGGACGGTTCGGTCTTCGAGACTATCGACGGTTAACGGTTGACTTATCGATTTGCTTGGGATTTTGGTGTTGGGTAATCCAACAAAAATTTTTAATCCCAAAGATTGCTCATCTGCTGATTTCGAGCAAATTTTACCAGATTTAAACCATTTACTAAACAAATGGAGAGACATTAACGGGATCTCCCAAAAAAGAAACAATCCGTCGAATAATTTATGTTCGGTGACAATCACCGATTTGACATAATCTGAATAAACTTCCTATTTATTCAGGAGGGGGTTGAAAAGCGACTTTAACAATATAATCGGCTTTTCGTATTATTCTATTTAATCAGATTGGAATAGTTATGCAAGGTCATGGTTTGATATAATTGCAAAAATTGAAAAATTTACACAGCTTCTTAACAAAATTCAACTCGTAACTTAAATTTTGAATTCCTAGAGCGTAATCGCTGGGAGTCCTTGTGAATCCTTATTCAGCTGGGGATTTAATGTTGTCAAAGTCGAGCGAATCACCGGTGAACATAGTACTTTCATCAGTGATTCGAGCTTTTAGAATAGGTAAGTTATGATAGTTTGTGAGAGCTGAGCATTTATTGATATAAGTAGCGATTGTTTGGATTATTTTAATTAGGCAAATTGTATCGATTGTGATGAGATAGTTAGACGCATTATTTGGATAAATTTGGATCTGTCATTTGATTTGGAATTTATTCGATGAATCTCCACATGCTAATGATGCATCTAAACCCTTAGTACTGTCATCATAATTTTAATGATATTAGAAAAGATTATCGAAATTAAAATCGATTAATCATTTTTCTTTAAATCAATTATCGAACTAAATATTTGAATAGTAGATTCAATTATATTCTTGTTTGGAAAATCTTTTTCGAAACTCAGATCAAAAAGAATGAAAAGCATTTCATGGAGAAGTTTGGTTCAAATCTTAGAAATCAGCAGAGGAATGATTGCCTCATTTGATTAATCCCCATAGTTTGAAGATATAGTAAAAAAATCAACCAGGAGAGTTCTTAATGTCAACTACAACGAATACAGCTCAAGCCAATTCAAAAGGATCAACATATCGACAAATGCTGATCGATGGAAAATGGTGCGATGCCATATCAGGAAAGCGATTGGCCGTCATCAACCCTGCTACAGAAGAAGTTATTGGCGAAGTTGCGTATGGCGGTCGAGAAGAAACGAAAAGAGCGATCGAATCAGCTGCGAAAGCAATGACGACTTGGATGAAATTAACGGCTTGGGATAGAGCGAAGGTACTTAAAAAGACCGCAGAACTGATGCGGGAACGGGCCGATGACCTAGCTAAAACTCTGACCATGGAACAAGGCAAGCCTTTTCCAGAAGCTCGTGGAGAGATTATGCACTCCGCGGATACATTCGAGTGGTTCGCAGAAGAGGGGAAACGAGCTTATGGTCAAGTCATTCCCAATAGTGTTGCCGGAAAACGGCACATGACCATCAAGCATCCTATTGGTGTGGTCGCCGCGATTGGGCCTTGGAACTTTCCCGTAACATTGCAAGTTAGAAAGATTGCACCAGCTCTCGCTGTTGGTTGCACCATAGTTTGCAAACCTGCTTCGCAAACGCCGCTATCGCTCATCAAGATTTTTGACTGCTTGCTTGATGCCGGTCTACCCCCTGGCGTTGCTAATTTTGTTATTGGGCCTGCTCGTGAAGTTGCTGATGAGTTCATCAAAAATCATACCGTTCGGAAAATCAGTTTTACAGGATCGACCGAAGTTGGAAAAGAACTAATGCGAGCTGCCGCCGATCAAGTAAAACGATTAAGCCTTGAATTGGGCGGGCATGCTCCGTTTATTGTTTTTCCTGACGCTGATCCGGAAGTTGTGGCGAAGGCAGCAGTGCTTGGTAAATTTCGTAATAACGGCCAAGTTTGTATTTCTCCTTCCCGATTTTTTGTTCACAAAGATATTCACAAAAAATTTACGGAAGTTGCCGTTGAAAGTGCTCGGAATCTCAAACTGGGGAATGGGCTTGAAGCTGGCATCGAAATTGGACCGATGTTTGAGAAAAAAGCGATGGATAATACGATCGATCTCGTTGCCGATGCTACCGCCAAAGGTTCAACCTTACTCACCGGGGGAAATCGTAGTAGCCGGTTTGATAAAGGGTATTTCTTTGAACCTACCGTGTTATGTAATGTCTCTCCCGATGCCAAGCTGCTCACCGAAGAGCCTTTTGCTCCAGTAATGCCGATTCTCGATTTCTCGAAAATGGATGAAGTAATCGCTGCTGCCAATAATACTCGCTATGGTCTTGCTGCTTATGTCTTTACCAACGATCTCTCGGTTGCCTGGAAAATGGCGGAAGGGATCGAAGCAGGGATTATTGGCATTAACGATCCCGTGCCTGCTACTCCGCAATGCCCGTTTGGCGGGATGAAAGAATCGGGCCTCGGTCGCGAACTGGCTCACGAAGGATTGGAAGCCTATCTGGAAACCAAATATGTTAGTTTCATGCTGAGAGGGTAATCAAGGAGATCCCTTTTTTACTTCAATTTCTCCCATTATCGAAGCTTTCCCCGATTCGTTTTTGTTACTTATAACTTGAACGGATCGTGGGATTTATCAGCTTGGGTTTTTGCTTATTCTTTGTTTCGGATTACTCATTTTGTCAAAATTCATTTGCCGCTACTTTCATTTTTTTTATTTTTTTTTCTTGAATCTGGATTGATTCAGTCGATTTTATGTTCGATCAAATCGAAAAGGAGGATCATTCAAGGGATTGTTAATGAATCCGACTGAAGATTCTATCTTCCTCTCCTTCATTGTTTCCTGGAAATACCCTAACGATTTTGCAACTTTTTTAGTCGATTTTCCTGTTGATGCCAAAAATCTCTGCTAAGATAAAGAGACGGTTTCGTGGCCTTAATTTCTTCCCTACATACACACGAGGCACCATGGCGGATAGTAGCATCCAATTGAGCCAGGTTGATGATCGATATATTTTGTTAGAGATTAATCAGTTTGGCAGTTCCGTAAATTTACTTTCAACTCCTTTCTGGCAAGAATTCGATAGTTGCCTTGATGAAATAAATAATGAACCCGATGTTGCGGGGTTGATTATCCAATCGAGTAAAACGGGAATATTCATTGCTGGAGCTGATTTGAAGGAATTCAAGGATGCCGATCCCGAAAATCCAGAACCAACTCGGAATTATCTACAGATTGGTCAGAAAGTTCTCGACAAATTAGAATCGGTCCGTTTTCCTACGGTATGTTATGTGGACGGTATCTGTTTAGGAGGGGGATTGGAAGTAGCCCTTGCTTGTGACTTTCGATTGGCGGGCACCCATGCTAAATGCCAATTCGGATTTCCGGAGATTCATCTAGGACTGATCCCCGGTTGGGGAGGAACCCAGAGGCTCCCGCGACTTATTGGTCTTGCCCCCGCCGCGGAGTGGATTATTCATGGCCAGCGCTATTCTGCGGAAAAAGCGAAAGAATTCAATCTTGTCTCGGATATTGTCTCCTCAGAAATGGCTCTCGCCAAAGCGGTTGAACTAATGACAGCTTCCCAGTGGAGTAGTTCGTGGCAGCTCGAACGGGAAAAGAAATTTAACCCGCATTGGGAGGCTTTTTTTGATAATGAAAACGGCTTTACCGAATTTTCTCAGATGATTTTGCCCGATCGCGTTCAAACCGAAGATTCTGAAGTTACAGCTATCGATGTCGCCTTGGAGGTGATGTATCTCGGTTGTTTCCGAAATCTGGAAGAAGGGTTGTCGATCGAAACGGAGGGATTTCTCCTCTTAGCCGGTTCTGAAGAAAATAAACAAAAAGTTACACAGTTTTTCGAAGAACGGAACAAATCATCCACTTAACAAGGGAATTTTTTAGTTGTAGATTTTGGCTTTCTCTTTCGAATGGTCTTGTCCACATTTGTTGGTAAAGATCGTTCATTATTTTCGTTCTTTATTTCCCTTTTAGAACCGATGCCAATTCTTCGTTTGAAGAAAGAGAAATTCGATCCCGCAATTTTAGTGATCATTTGTTCTGTTTTCTTTTCTGGGAAATCTCATTTAATATTTGTAGAATTATATATCCTACCAACCTACCTGATAAATGAACGCATAAGATCCTTAAGAAAAAAACTTAAGTAAAGGCCTAAAGAAAAACCTTACGAATCACGGAGATGATACAATGACATTGACCACCCTTATTTCGGGCAATTACAAACGATTTTTAAACCTATCTGCCTTTTTTCTGACTTACCTCTTTGCCGTGTCTTCGCTCTCCGCACAACCGCAGCCCATAAAGGCCATTTTGCAGACTGCACAAGCGCCGATCATCGACATGATTACCCCGTGTGTAATAAAAAGTGGTAGTACAACGACTGTAACCGTTGAAGGCTCCAATCTTGCAGAAGTCAATCAGCTCTGGTTACTCATCAACGGTGTTGGTCAAACAATACCGATCCAGAACCAGGCGAAGAACGATAAGCTCGTGAAAGTCGAAATCGCAGTTCCCGCCAAGCTTTCTGTTGGTCCCATCTCCATGCGTCTGGCAACACCATCAGCGATTTCCGCTGCGAAATTACTAGTAGTGGATGAGCTTCCGGTTGTCGAGAAATCGGGGCAGCCTATCAGCAAAGAAACGGCTCAAAAGATAACCGTTCCCGCAGTGGTATATGGTGCCTGTAAGCTCGAGAGTAGCGATTTTTACCGGTTTTCGGTGAAGGCTAACGAAACTTTATCGTTCGAGGTGTTATCCAGGCGAATCGGATCTCCATTCGATCCCGCTATTTTTATTCATGATGCCACGCGCAAACGCGAGCTTCCTAATCTGTATTGTGATGATGCCCCCGGAATGCAAGGAGATTGTTATCTGCGCCATACCTTCAAAGAAGCGGGGGATTATCTCATCGAGATTCGCGATTCCACCTATCAGGGAGGGACAAAACATCAATATGTATTGCGGATCGGGGATTTCCCACGGGCGATTACCACTTATCCAACTCATGCACCGCGTGGTCAAAAAGTCGATTTTTCTTGGACAGGACCAGACCGTGCTGCCATTCTTCCTAATTCGCTTCAAATTCCTAACGAGCAAACGAAAGGTTCTTTGCTCGTCAATCCTCGCACTAAATCGGGTATCTCTGGTTGGCCGGTCGAAACTCGTATTACCGATAAAATGGAGATTCTAGAAAAAGAACCAAACAATCGATTCGAGGAAGCGCAAGAAATAAAACTCCCTTGCGGATTGTCTGGCGGATTTTTTGAAAAAGGGGATACCGATTTCTATCGTTTTCATGCCAATAAAGCACAAACGTATCGATTCCAAGCCGATACCGCTTCTATAAATTCCCCAGCCGATGTTTTATTGACGATTTTCGATGCTCAGCGGAAAGTCGTTGCGAAGAGTAATCCGCAAAATGCTACTGCTATCGTGCAATTCGCCCCTGGCGCAGATGGGGATTATTATCTCCAAGTAGAACATCTTCTCTATGCTTTTGGCGCCAACGAAGTATATCATTTGCAAGGAGGCATTGTCGAACCAGATTGGCAAATCGAGGTGGCTACCGAGGGGCTATCTATCTTACCTGATAGTGAATTTTTATTGCCTATTGCTCAAATTATCAGAAAAGACTATGCGGGACTGATCGAGCTAGAGATCCTAGGGCCACCTGGGGTCAGTGGTAAAGCGACTTATTCCGCGACGACCGCAACCCCGCCCAATTCGATTGCTATCTGGTTACCTGTTCAGATCCAGAAATCCGTCCCTCCAGGGATTTATCCACTCACCATCCTGTCTTCCGCTATGGTAGCAGGGAAAAAAATAACCCATCTAGGGAAATCTTCCGTTTTGTTTCGTCAAAATCACTTTGAGATAAATCATATTCCGCAATCTCTATCAACCGTATTTGCTTTACAGGTATTGCAGCCTCAGCCAATTGTTATGCAATGGAAACAACCGATCCCTCCGCTAGCTCGTGGTATCGATTTAGCAATTCCTATTGAAATATCTAGAAAAGCAAACTGGGACGACCCCCTTTCATTCGCGGTTTTTGGCTTACCTCCTACTTTTACGGCGACTTTTTCTCCCGTTCCTGCCAAGGCAACTAAAACCATATTGACGATTAAATCTACGGCGGCATCCCCTCTTGTCCCTTTTCGTTGTCTCATCCAAGCGAAACTGAACTATCAAGGGAAACCGTATATGTTTTATAGCTCAACAATTCCCATTCAGGTGATTCCCCCTGTTGACATCGTTCTCAAGAATAAAGAATGGCAATGGAAGGCGGGTAAAACAGAGACCATTGTTGTTGAAGTTCAGCGGCACGGCTATATGGGGGCTATTGATCTAGAATTAAAAAACGCTCCGATTCCCAAGCCGATTCAGCTTGCCATCCCTGCAGGAAAGCAAACTGCCGAGCTGAAACTGGAAATTCCTCCGGCAACGAAACCTATCGAGAAAAAAGACTTGTTGCTGCAAGCGACCTTAAAAGATCTGGGTAAACAGATTGTTACCTCGGCTCCGATTACAATCAAAATTCTGGCCGCGGAACCTCCTAAAAAGAATGTTCCTGACAAGAAAAAATAGAGGCAGAAGTTTTTCCAAGGTTAATTGTAAGCCCAGCGAACGCCGCATAGAATCAGGGTGTAAACCCCCTGATTCTAGACGAGATAAATAGTCAAGCGGGGGCCATCAGACCATCGATTGAAATTACATACTGAATTGACAAGGCGAACGGGGGGTGTAAACCCCCTGATTCTTGACGAGATAAATAGTCAAGCGGGGGCTATCAGACCACCGATTGAAATTACATACTGAATTGACAAAGCGAACGGGGGGTGTAAACCCCCTGATTCTAGACGAGATAAATAGTCAAGCGGGGGCTATCAGACCACCGATTCTCAAATTGCTCCCTGAATCAAATTGCTATTTTGCACAACGAATTAAAGGATACCAGGAGCAGCGACTTTAATCCCCTTGAGGGCCATTTTGAGCTGATCGGGGTTGGGGGCATATTCCAGAGCGGTGACCTTATCAATAGAGCCGATATTCACTAATCGAGTGAGACTTTCAGTAAAGTCGAGCATCCCTTCAAGGAAACCGATCTTGATCGCATCCGATAATTTTTTGTCTTCTTCTTTAATAATAAGCTCACGAATCGTTGGGTTGACGATCATAATTTCATTCGTAGGAACACGCTGAACACCAGGTAGAATCGAAGGGACCAATTTTTGGGCGACTACCGCTTTGAGGTTGAACGCCAAAGATTGCCGCACCGCTTTGTGCATACTCGAGGGGAAAAGATCTAGAATTCGACTTATCGTAGATGATGCCGAAGAAGCATGGATCGTTCCAAAAACCACGTGCCCGGTTTCTGCAGCATGGATACCCGCTTCGAATGTATCTTGATCGCGCATTTCACCAACCAGAATGACGTCGGGATCTTGGCGCACGGCATGTTTTAGAGCAGTATGCCAATCCGAGACATCGAGATAGACTTCCCGCTGGTTTACAATCGATTTTTTATCAAAGAAAACAAATTCGATCGGATCTTCAATCGTTAAAATATGCAAAGCTTCGCGTTCATTCATGTATTCGAGCATCGAAGCAATGGTAGTCGATTTGCCAGAACCAGTAACACCAGCAAGGATAACCATCCCCTGTTCATAATGGCACAATTTTTCAATCGATTCCGGCAAACCTAATTTCTTGAACGATGGGATGTTGGTATTCACACGGCGAGCAACCAGCGCCAAGCGTCCGCGTTGTTTGAATAGATTCACACGAAATCGGCATTCGTCACTACCAATGACATAAGCAAAGTCGACCCCGCCCTTTTCTTCCAATACATGTTTTTGTGATTCGTTTAGAATGGGGAAAAGCAATCGTTCCATCTGCTCTTGAGATATTGGCGGCATATTCATTTTGTGAATGGAGCCTTTGAACCGCATCATTCCTGGCATCCCGGCTTTGAGATGAAGGTCAGATCCTTGGTGGGTCATAACCGCTCGAAATAACTTGTTGACTTCGGGTTCGCGGCGATTTTCTGCACCGCGATCGTCAATCGACATCTCCATTTCCATCTCAGCTAACGCCATAACATACTCTCCCATTCATTAAAGTGATTTCAATGCTTGTCATTCTGGAACTATCTATTTCATATTCTATCTTAAACTAGATTCAAATAGCAAATCTTTTTCGTTTGAGAATGAATATTGGAAATCCAGCCTCTTTATTTTTGCTTCAGCTTGATCATTATTATCAGAAAAAGGTTCAAAACTCGAAAGCTAAATAAAGCTAGATAAAGTTATTATGAATTTATTTTAGAAGTAATCTGCTTTTGGCAGTTACTAATTTCTAATTATAGCTTACATAATATCTCTGGGTAATCGAACTAAAACCCCTTTTTCGGCTAGATATTTTTTGGTTACAGGAATGCTATATTCATCGTAGTGAAAAATGGAAGCGGCAAGGGCAGCAGAAGCCCCCGCTTGGAAGGCATCGACCAGATGTTGCGGATGCCCAGCGCCTCCACTCGCGACAACGGGGATCGATACCGCTTCGCTAATGGCTTGGATCATTGGAAGATCATACCCTTTTTTGGTGCCATCGGCATCCATCGAAGTTAAAACAATCTCACCTGCGCCACGCTCTTCAACCTCTTTGGCCCATTTCAGGGCTTCTAAACCGGTGGGTTTACGCCCGCCGTTAATGAATACTTCCCATTTTTCTTTACCTTCTGGATAGACTCTCTTGGGATCGATATTTACCACAGTGGCACAGCTCCCAAATTTGCGGGAGATTTGGTTGATTAAATTCGGATTGGTTACCGCAGAGGAGTTGATACTGACTTTTTCGGCACCCGCTTGGATGATCTGAGTGGCGTCCTCGATGGTGCGGATACCACCCCCAACAGTAAAAGGCATAAATATCTGTTCAGCTACTTTGCGAATCATCTCCAGCAAAATGCTCCGTTGTTCATGAGTTGCCGTTATATCGAGAAAGACCAGTTCATCGGCTCCCTGTTTTTCATATCGGCATGCAACCTCGACCGGATCGCCAGCATCGCGCAGCTCGAGAAAATGAACCCCCTTTACTACGCGACCTGCCGCTATATCCAAACAAGGGATTATCCGCTTAGTTAGCATCTTTGATTAAAATCCTTTCGGAATCTTATTGTTCGCTATTTGGGATCTATTTTACAAGAATCGATTCTCAAGGGACAATGATTTCTCGCGATATTTCCTCAAAAACTTATTCAGAATTTTGAATTTCTGTAACAAAAACCACTTAGAGGAATGTTTCTACCGAGTGATAAATCGATCAGCAAAGCCATAAACACTTGTTTGTCATGATGAGCGGGTATCCGTTTATTTCTTAGGATCGACTAATCCTAGCAGGATGAACTTTTTTATTTCAGGTGTAGGAATTATTTGCCAAAATATCTTTACATGATCTAATGAATCAAAAAGGATCGATCATTGTTGCGGGAATAAATTAAAAAAGGGAACAGTTGATCTGTTCCCTGATAGATATTGTTTTACACCATTATTTGGTAGTCAAAGATCTGAGAAAACCATCTTCATTAGAACAACAGAGTAGCCCCAAAATTTACCCCTTGAATCCAGTAATCGCTGTAGTGCGGCATGAATACGGGTTGAGGGCTTCCCTGGATAGCTGTTGCAGGTTGAAGGCGAGGGATTTGTGTCGGATTAATATTGGTGTTGATCATATCCCCTGAACGAATCACCTGACTCCAGTAAATAAAAGTATACCCAGCTTGCACGCGCAGATAACGGGTTACCTGAATCCCTACATTGATACCCCCTTGAGGAACTACTGCAAAACGATCGTAGTGATAGGTGCCGATATTGGATGGTAGAGCCAAAAGTCCCCCAGGCGTTGCAGTGGTACCAGCTCCCGGGACAGTTACTCGAGTGACCCCATCGACATCCAGAGTTTGATGAGATACCCCAGCAGCTAACTTCATCGTACCATTGACAAAGAACATGCTCCTGCGAATTTCTCCTGCAAGTCCGATCTGCGGACCATAGAAGGAATTGATGGCTCGAAATTGATCAAATACACTGATATTCGTACCGATTGGCGTCCCTGCATTCGGACTAGTGGTAACCAGATTTTCCAGAACTTCCGTTTGA
The DNA here is from genome assembly GCA_021809185.1 of Planctomycetota bacterium. GTDB lineage: Bacteria > Planctomycetota > Planctomycetia > Gemmatales > Gemmataceae > JAKBAI01. The sequence continues at coordinate 18,071 of JAKBAI010000015.1, read as the reverse complement.
TCTTGAAGTTGCAAGAAAGCAGCACCAAAGAGTAAATCGAGACGAGAACAATCGCTACAGAAGAGATTCTTTCTTAAATTCACATCCGCACCCCAAAGGGAAGAGTTATTGAGCGAGGTCGCGGTTCCCGCCAAAATTCCTGGGAAGGCAACGAGCTGCGAAAACTGCTGTTGCCCTAATGTATCAAAGAACGGTCTGGCCAAAATAGTCGATCCTGGTGTCCCTGCGGAAGAAAACGAAGCGTTTGAACTCGCTTGTCCGAGGAAAAATCCGCCAACATCGATACCAAACGTTTGGTTTTGATTGAGCCAATATCCCGTATTGAAGCGGAACCCAGATTGCCATGGATCGACGAGATTATTTCCGCCAAAGAGTACTCGTGTTCCTGGAGCACCTAATACTCCTGCTAATCCCTGCGGTGTTCCGGGAGGGGAGGCCGTGACCAAGGGGGGGATGTGATTCCCACTGGCTACCCAGTATAAATAATCGGCACTCAACCAAAATCTTCCCGGAGGCCCACAAACACAACAGTTATCCAATTGGCATTCAGGTCCAGTGCACATGCTTGGTGGAGCTACTCCATAACTTGGCATTGTTGTTGGATTCAGATTAACGGTGGGCGGTTCTGATTGAATGTATTTTTGTTTATAATTGCCTTCAACGGGATCGGGTAAACTAGAATATTCTGGTAACTGCCCCAGTTCCTGATCTTTCAACTTCAACGAATTCGGAACGGAGGTACGGAGATTGTCTTGCACAGGCGAGCTTCTTCGAAGCGGAATTTGGGTGTCAGAAGGAGTAGTGATCATCGAAGAAGATTTCGTGTTAGGTGCATTGGGGCTAGATCCATCATCTCCTGTTATGGAAAGAATCGTTGTTGGGACGGTATTGTTCTTTTTAAGGATTTTGGCTTTGCCAGTAGAAGGATTATCGGTTTGAGGAGCGGTTTGAAAATCCGGTCTCATGGGGATTAAGCCATACGTGGAACGAAAACCACTGCCTGTGTTTTGTGAGTTCATGTTGTAAGAATTTGGCAAGCTATTGCTAGATGGCATCGGTTGCGGAGCCACAAAAGGCTGTTGGAAGTTACCTTGTGGGAGATTGTTCGCTGGAGAATATCTTTGCAGTGGATCGGAAGTGAAACGAGTCGGGGGACTCATTATTGGTCGATTCGGGATGATTGTCTTATTTCTTTCTGGAGGGACCATCGGGTTCATCTCTCCCGGTGTTTGTCCAGAGATTGCAGGAGATTCGAGTGTTCCTGGTGTAAAAGTTGGAGATGGAACGGGAACAGAACCTGGTGTAGAGCTATTTCCGGGATAATTCACTCCAGGGGAGATCGATCCCAGCGGCAACGGCGCAGCTGGGCTGCCTAGACGTGAGGGCATAGGTAAGAGCTGAGCGCGGAAAGGGTTGCTCTGGAACGGGTTTTCTGAGCCTCCTTCTGTCACTTCTTGACCGTTATCACTTGGCGGGGCATTGCCTGGCAACACATTGCCAGATCCGATCGGATTATTAGGGATCTGCAACGGAACGGAACTATTTTGCGGTGTAGAGTTCGGTGCTATTGTATTATAAATATTTTTATTAGGTGAAGATATTCCGGATTGCGTAGGGTACGTAGTCCCAGCTGAATAAGTTGGTGAAGAGAAACGCTGTAGTTCTTGTTGGCTAATCGATGATTGCAGGCTCGGTCTTTGTAAATTTGTATAAATCGAGCCGTTACCCGGCACAGAGCCGACCTGCTGCGGATTGGTCTTCGGTGGTATAGGTATTGATGTTCCTGATTTTTTTGCCGGTTGCAGGAGTTTATCCGAGATTGTTAGCGTTGCTTCCGGGATAACATCATCATCCCCTTGAGCGTAGATGTGTACCCCCCAAACGAAGAGAGCAAGGAGTGCTATTGCCGTAACCCATTTTGTAGAATAGTTTGCTTGAATCCGCATCGTTTTACCCTTTGGTCCTGTAGCCTGATTTATTGAACTATTTCTTTTTTCCCTATCCGCTCTGCGATCAGAATATTTCGCGTAATTGAGTTATTTCGCGAATTAAGATCTTTATGCTCTTCTCCATTTATCGTCTTATTCCCTATATTCTGCAAAATACTTATTTGCTTGTTCTCCAGATAAAATAATTGCAAGCGGATTAATCCATACAATTTGACAGAACGGGGCAGGATCGGATCTGGTATGTGTAAGATAGAAATGGGAATGACTATTCCCATTCAACGTACAATCTATTTGGATGATAAAGAATTCCTAAAAAGAATGATTTCAAGTTGTCTTTAGGCTTAAAGTAGGGAATTTAACTTGCATAAAAGAAATCGGGTAGAGAGGAAGTTCAAAATCTGTACAATAGGAAAGATTAATTTCTCGATATGATCAAAACTCTTAGATTGAGCTAAGGAATTACTAAATAACATCTATCAGATAATAATTAGAATATTCGTATCGTTGAATGACAAAAGTGAAGGATTACTCCCAAGCTGAATAATCGATAAGATTACAACAGCGACAAGACAAGAAAGAATTTATGAGAAATTCGATTCGTCACATTCAAACATTATGGCAACAATTGTTCCAAAATTCACCTCTGCCACGGATCATAAAACCGGTCGGTTTACGTTTGGAAATGTTAGAAGATCGAACGGTCCCTACAGCCCAGATCAGTGGCAATGTTTTTGAAGATTTTAATGGAAATGGAATTCAGAACGTAAATCAGAGTTTGCCCAACGATGGGGGAACTGGCTCGACTGGATTAGCGAATGATAAGGGTCTTGGTGGGGTAACCGTAACTGCGGTGGATGGTAATGGAGCCGTACAGGGGCAGACAACGACTGCTGCGGATGGGAGTTATGCACTGAATATTGGGGGCACAGGTCCGTATCGGATTCAATTCAGTACACCCGCAGGGTACTTTCCTGATACATCGATCAATAATGGTAATCCGAACAATAATCTAGGACCGATTCGATTTATTGCCGATGGGACCACCACTTCGATCAATGTAGGCTTTATTAAACCAGCTGATTACTCTCCCAATTCGCCATTGTTGGCGACCGTTAATTATGTCGAGGGGGATCCAAACAGCCCAGCGAACGCGAATACCCCAACCATACAAAGCTTCACTTATACAGCTGGATCGAACAGTACGACGAATAATATCGAGTATCAGAGTCCGACAACCCACCAATATAATATAAACGATGGTGCCGTTGGTTCGGTGTGGGGGTTAGCTTATAATGCCGCAACGAATACACTCTATTCCGCAGCATTTTTCAAACGGCATGTCGGATTTGGTCCCGGGGGACCAGGAGCTATTTATGCAACTAATCTAACCACTGGGGTAACAACTACTCTCACCGCGCTCAATGCCGGTCCTAATCTGCACGATACCACCAACTATAATACCGATAATGGCAACACCGGTTGGAATGCCGTGGGCCATACCGGCCTAGGGGGAATTGCTCTATCGCCAGATGGTCAAACTTTGTATGTAGTCAATCTTTTTGATCAAACGCTCAATGCTATCTCCTTGAGTAATCCAGCTAATGTTACTTCCGTCAAGGTGCCCTTGCCTAATCTCAACGGTCGACCAGGTTCGGATATAGTTCCCTTTGCCTTGACCTATTATCAGGGACAGTTATATCTTGGCGAAGTCGATACAGCAGAAAGCACTACTCTTGGCGGAACCGTCACGGGAAATACCAACGATCTGAACGCCTATGTCTATTCTTTCAATCCAGCCAACATTACTGCAACACCTACACAAGTATTCAGTTTTGCTCTCAACTATCCGCGCGGAGAGGAAAACCCAAATTATGCCAATGGTCCAGGAATTCCATTCACTCCCGGTCCAAGTGCCAATTGGCTGCCGTGGTCTCCTGTCTTTCAAACGTTAAGTCCACCTACAGCGATAACGAATACTCAAACCGCGATATATCCTCAAGCGATGTTTAGTAGTATCTCCTTTGATGCGCAGGGGAATATGATCATCGGCTTGCGCGATCGTACGGGGGATACCACCGGAAACCTCCAGCTCAGTGATCCGAATAATCCGACTCAAGAAATCCGCGGTATTGCAGGGGGAGATATTCTTCGAGCCTTTGGCAATCCTACTTCAGGTTGGACTCTAGAAAATAACGGCTCTGGTCCTGGCGGAACACCTGCGGGGGGTGGTGTTGGCAATAACCTTGGCCCAGGGGGAGGCCGATTTTATAACGGGGTAACGGAACCTCAACGAACTGGTCAACCTACCACTGCGGCGGGCAATCTTCACGATCAGGTCGCTTCTGGTTCGGTGTTGCAGCTCCCCGGTTATCCCGATGTAGTTACTTCCGTTTTTGATCCGATTCCGATTGCCGCTAATTATTTTGAAGGGGGATTCCGGTGGATCAGTAATACCACGGGCACTCTTACCAAAGCCTATGATTTTTCCAATGCCTTCGGTAAAGCCAATAGTAATGGCAGTGTTATTGCACTTATTCCCCCAGCTCCGATAGAAATTGGCAATCGAATCTGGTTAGATTCCACTGGCAATGGCCAGCAAGTTGCCAATCAACAAGGGATTGCTGGTCTTACCGTTAATTTGCTTCGCGGGGGACAAGTGGTTGCTACCACGACCACCAACGCGGAAGGGGATTATTTCTTTACCAACGAAAATCTCAACGGCAATGCCAATCTCCTCGCTAATACCGCTTATGAAATCCAGGTGCCTACCAACCAAGCTAGCCTCAATGGTTTGACGGTTACCAAAGCCAATGCCGCTGGGGTGCCTACCGATCTGAATTCCAAAGGGGTACTTTCTGGGGCCAATGCGGTCATTGACTTCACCACGGGTTCTGCGGGACAAAATAATTTTAGTTTGGATATGGGCTTTACCAATCAAGCCCCCGTTAGGGCTTCTGTTGGCCAAAGGGTCTTTTTAGATAGTAATGGAAACGGTATCTATGATCCGGGGGAACAGGGATTTTCTGGGGTAGTTGTCCATCTGTACGATGCCAATCATAATCTGGTTGCCTCCGCGACAACGAATGCCAATGGCTTGTATTCCTTCACGAATCTCGCTCCTGGTACCTATTCCATTCAGTTTGACCCTACAAGTCTAGGTTCTGGCTACGGGTTTACTCTGCAGGGAGCTGGAACTAATCCTCTCGTCAATTCTTCTGCAAATCCAGTAACGGGTCAAACAGCGACGTTTACCCTCACCGCAGGTCAGAACGATCTGAATTTGAATGCTGGGGTGATCCCTCTATCCAGCCTCAATGGAACTGTTTACTTCGATACCAATAAGATTGGTAATTTCGTGCCTGGCGACCCAGGGGTAGGGAGTTCGACGTTGTTATTGACAGGGATCGATCAAAACGGGAATCCGGTTTCGGAAACCACAACGACGGATAGTGCTGGGAACTATCATTTTACCTCATTGTTGCCAGGAACCTACTCGGTGCAAGTGCAGAATCTCCCGAACGGGTACCAAGCAAATTCGAGTAATCCCGGGTCGACAGGAGGGACCACCGGAACCGATGTCATCAACTCCATTAGTTTAGGTGTTGGAGTAAATTCGCAGAACAATAATTTCGGAGTTTATAATGGGACAACCGATGTTCAAGTCATTCAATCGGTGAATAATCCCAACCCGGCGATCGGGTCAACTGTTTTGCTCACCTTTGTTGTTAAAAACAACGGCCCGAATATAGCCAATTCGGTATCGATGTTGGATCAGCTTCCCGCCGGTTTGACCTTTCAGAGCGTCCAATCGATCACCAGTGGCAGTTTTGACCCGACTAATTTGCGTTGGAATCTGGGTAATGTTCCACCAGGGGGTTCTGCCGCATTGACCATCGCCGCCTTGGTCAATGACCCAGGCAGTTTTAGATCCAATGCCATTGTCAGCACAACGAGTGTCGATACAGTACTCTCCAATAATCAATCACCGGTGACGATTCAAACCCCAGCGGATCCCGGTTTAGTTACCAAGCAAAATTTCTTGAGTGGCGACCCGAATACGACCGTGAATCCGCTTGCGCCTGCAACGCAGCCTTCGGCAACTAGCCAGGGAATTATTGTGGTTGGGGCTGGACCAGGTTCACCTCCTATTGTGCAAGTCTTTGACCGTCAGACGGGGACTTTGCGTTATTCATTTTACGCTTATGCCGCCAATTTCTTGGGCGGTGTAAATGTTGCCGTAGGAGATGTGCTCGGGGACGGTAATGAATATATCGTAACGGCTCCCGGAGTAGGGGGTGGTCCCAATGTGAAAGTTTTCAATGCCAGCACAGGGGCACTGGTGCGTAGTTTCTTTGCCTATCAACCTACTTTTAGTGGGGGAGTCAATGTTGCGGTTGCTGATGTCAATGGCGACGGAGCTGCGGATATTATCACCGGGGCCGGACCAGGCGGCGGTCCTCATGTCAAGGTTTTCAGTGGCAAAGATAATTCGGTGTTAGCCTCCTTTTTTGCCTACAACCCAGGTTATACGGGGGGAGTGACCGTGGCTGGTGGCGATCTCTATGGTACAGGCCACTCCGATATTATTGTTGGGACAGAAACGGTCGCAGCGATTGTTGCGGTCTATGATGGGGTCAGTTTGACGAATGTTGCGAATTATTTACCCTTTGGTAATACCTTTTTTGGCGGTGTTTCGGTCGCTGCTGGGGATTTGCGTGGCGTGGGCAAGTCAGATATTATCGTTGGTGCCCGCACGGGAGGAGCTTCGCGCGTACAGGTCATTGAAGGGGATAATGGCGCCTTTACGGATAGTTTCTTTGCCTATAGTCCCTCCTTCTCCGGTGGTATCAACGTTGCTGCTGCAGATGTTACGGGTACGGGTAAAGCCTCTATTTTAACTGCTCCGATCACCGGTTATCAACCCCAAGTAGCAACCTTCGACCCAGCAACTCAACTCCTCATCGATCAGTTCCTCGCCAATCCATCCTGGTATCAGTACGGCTTGTCCCTTGCTGCTTATTGATAACGTTTCGTGCGACGGGATTGTTAACCCTTATAAAAAATCAGAGGCGCAAACCGATATTCACAGCGGTTTGCCCTTTGAACTTTTTAGCCCTGCATTACCGAATACCTTTCTTAGCAAATCTGATCGATTTTGAACCCCACTAGAATCATATTGCTTATCGGAAAATGCCAGGCAATAATCGATTTGCTTAATTGAAATATTCCTCCTGAAAAGATTTATTGATCCTAATCCTCTCGAAACTATGCAATAAGATTTCCGTTCAAAATAATTACTTCTATTTGATTCTTTGAAAATGGGGTTATTCCTTGGGGAGATAATCTTGAATCTCAGATCAATTGCTTTGGTTCATTTGAAATGCGTTAATATTTTTTTAAGAATAAGGATCTCAGATTTATTGTTGTTTTAAGTTGTTGATTTTCGCCATTGAAAAGATTAAATTCAATAATATCGATTCATCAACTTGTTGCTGGTTATTTAGTATAAGAGATCATATTTAAAATAATTCAGCTATTTATTATTCACTTTGAGTTACTGCATTGAGTTCCTGCATGATCCCTATCGCTTACTCTGTGCTAAAAAGTAAAGATTTTGTTCTTCTCTTAAGCGCTTCAAATGATCCTCTTGCTTTAAGGAATAATATTAAAAATAGGTAGGGCTATAGGATTGTAAAATAATGCTGGATTAGGTAAAATATTTGAGGTAATAATTAATGTATTATTTTTCGATTTTAATTACCACTCGTTGATCTTTATATTTTTCCTGAGCATATTTTTAATATGCCGGGTTTTTGAATTGAGAGATTTGCAATGTCCGTCTCAAACCAATCGACTGAAGATAACAATCAAGGCAATAATAACAATCAAGATGCTGATCATCGAGGATCGAATCTAGAAACAACGATAATCAAAGAGGTTTCAGCCAAAATATCTGTGGCGAGCGAGAGTCAGTTATCCGCTACGGTAGCGCCAATCAATTCAGGATATGACCAAAGTATCTCAAAAAGTATTAGCGAAGATGAACCGAGCATAGCTTCCGCTCGATCCGCACTCGAAAATCTCGAAACGTTAGATTCCAAAGCAATTCGGAACGGGCAAACGGGAACGAATTGCCAAGGGATGACCATCGGTGTCTATGAGTTACTGGAACAGATCGGGGAAGGAGGGATGGGGGCCGTCTATCTAGCCAAACAAAGTGAGCCGGTGAAACGGACCGTCGCTCTGAAATTGATCCGGACCGGAATGAAATCGGAATCGATATTGTTTCGATTTCAGGCAGAGCGGCAAGCCTTAGCTCTAATGGATCATCCACAAATTGCCAAAGTCCTCGATGCAGGAACATCGGAACAAGGTGAACCTTATTTCGTGATGGAACTTATTCCAGAATGCAAACCATTGACCGAATATGCAGATCAGCAAAAACTTAGAATTCAGGAACGGCTTGAATTGTTTATCTCTGTATGTCAAGGGGTCCAACATGCCCATCAGAAAGGGATCATCCATCGTGACTTGAAACCATCGAATATCTTAGTCGGGGAGTACGATGGCCAAGCGATTCCGAAGATCATCGATTTTGGAGTAGCGAAAGCAACTCAAGAGAAACTCCTCTCCGAAGAGACGATGCTAACGCATCAAGGAGGACTCATCGGCACCTTGGAGTATATGAGTCCAGAGCAAGCGAGCCAGGGCACACTAGATATCGATACCCGTTCCGATGTCTATAGCCTTGGAGTAATCTTATGTGAGCTACTCACCGGGACAACCCCATGTCGTACCAAGTTAAAAGGCTTAGATTTGTTAGGTCGATTGCAAGTGATCCTATCCACAGAAACCAATAGTTTAGTATCCCTGATTCCGGAAGATAGATTCGGAGCGATAGGAGAGATGAGGCAGTTAGGGGCAACGCAATTGCGTGGTTATCTGAGTCGGGAATTGAACTGGATCGTGTTGCGTGCCTTGGCCAAAGATCGAGAGAAGCGCTATTCATCCGCAGCAGAGTTAGCAGCTGATTTGCAGAGATATTTGAATGGAGAAGTGGTGTTAGCGCACCCACCATCTAAACTCTATCAATTTAGCAAGATGGTGAAGAGGTATCGCTGGCCATTTGGCTTAGCGGTAACGGTAATGGTGTTGTTACTATCGAGCACGATCTTGGTAATAGTGCAACAGCAAAAGACTTTAGAGCAAAAGGCGATAGCAGAATCTCAGAAAGAGATAGCGGAGACCCAGAGACATAAAGCGGAGAGACAGCAAGAGATAGCGGAGGAGCATAGGGTGTTAGCGGAGGCCCAGAGACTGAAAGCGGAGAGACAGCAAGCAATAGCGGAGGAACAAAGGGTGTTGGTGGAGACCCAGAGACTGAAAGCAGATAATCAGAAAAAGAAAGTGGAAGAGAATTTACGACAGATGGAGAGAGGGTTTGAGATAATCGGTTCGTTGTTATCCAGTTCGAAGGAACTATATTTTCAGAAGGCGAATACAGGCAAAGAGATAACGGGGGAAGAATTAAAGCAACAGTTGATCAAGAGGTTGGAGGAAGTAGTAGCGAAGCTCGAAGGGGAAGAAAACCGTGGCAATCCAGAGATCATCGCCAAGATCAAAAATCAACTCGGTAGTACCTTGATGGAAGTAAGAATGACTCCGCTAGCAGTCGAAATGCTGGAGAAATTGTACCACAATTTACAGAAAAGCTTGGGTAAGAAACATCCCACCACTCTAACGGTCATGAACAATCTTGGTTGGGTATATAATGCCGATGGTCAAAAGGAGCGAGCAATCCAAATGTTCCAGGACTATCTAGCGATAACTCAGAGTAAATTAGGCAAAGATCATCCTGATACTCTTGGTGGGATGTATGGCCTTGCGCTAGGCTATCGGAATGCGAACCAGGCGAAGAGCGCTATACCATTGTTAGAGGAATGTCTGAAGCTAAGAAAGAATAAGTTGGGGAAAGATCATCCGTATACTTTGGATACCATGCTCCTTCTTGCCTATTCATATTTTGACGAGCGACACTGGAAACAAGCGATTGCTTTGTACGAGGACTGTCTGCCGATACGACAGACTAAGCAGGGGAAAGATCATCCCGATACACTTGTTACCATGTATGCTTTAGCGGTTGCCTATCGAACGGATAATCAGGTCAGGCGAAGCATCCAATTATTTGAGGAATTGTTGGTACTCCAGAGGAACCGGTTAGGCAAAGATCATCCCGAGACGTTAAAGACGTTGGATGGTCTTGCAGGGGCTTATCGGCTCGATGGTCAGAGGCAGCGAAGTTTTATTCTGATGGAGGAGAGTCTGGCCATCGCTAAAAGTAAGTTTGCCAAAGACCATCCCGAGGAGCTTATAGGAATTATGAATACGCTAGCAGTGGAATACCAAGTTGATGGTCAAAAGCAGCGAGCGATTCAGCTTTGGGAAGATTGTTTTGCCCTGCAGCAGAGTAAGTTAGGTAAGAAGCATCCCGCTACGTTAACTGCCATGACGAATCTAGCTGTGGGATATCAAGGAACTGGTCAGGTGAAGCAAGCCATCAAGTTGCTCGAGGACTGTCTGGCGATACGACAGGATAAGCAGGGGAAAGATCATCCCGATATACTATTTACCATGTATGCTTTAGCGGTTGACTATCGAACGGATAATCAGGTCAGGCGAAGCATCCAATTATTTGAGGAATTGTTGGTACTCCAGAGGAATCGGTTAGGCAAAGATCATGCCGAGACGTTAAAGACGATGGATAGTCTTGCGGGGGCCTATCGGCTCGATGGTCAGATACAGCGAAGTTTTATTCTGATGGAGGAGAGTCTGGCCATCGCTAAAAGTAAGTTTGCCAAAGACCATCCCGAGGAGCTTATAGGAATTATGAATATGCTAGCAGTGGAATACCAAGTTGATGGTCAAAAGCAGCGAGCGATTCAGCTTTGGGAAGATTGTTTTGCCCTGCAGCAGAGTAAGTTAGGTAAGAAGCATCCCGCTACGATAACTGCCATGACGTATCTCGCAATTGGATATCAAGGAGATGGTCAGGTGAAGCGAGCCATCAAGTTGTTCGAGGATTGTCTGGCAATACAACAGGATAAGCAGGGGAAAGATCATCCCGATACACTTAATATTCTTATGAGTTTAGCAAGAGTGTATCGGGAAGATGGTGAAGGTCAGCGGGCGATTCAGCTCGTAGATGACTATTTATCATTTTCGGAAAATAGCTGGGGGAATAGAATAGGTCAGCTTAGTAAGCAAAAAATCGATTTAGGATCCTCATCTGACCTCGTGAATGAATACGAGAAAGCAGAAAGAGTATGGCGAATTTGTTTACAAATACGCCAAGAGCAGATGGGGGCATCCTGGTTAGTAGACAATACCAAAAGTCTGCTGGGTTACAGTTTACTGGGGCAGAAGAAATTAAAGGAAGCAAAACCGTTTTTACTAGAAGGCTATGAAGGTTTGGTTGCCAAGGAAAAACAGATTCCTAATCGTTTTAAAATTCGTGTTGGTGAAGCACGCGATCGATTAATCGAATTGTATGAACTTAAAGGGGAGAAGCAGAAAGCGGATCAACTCCGTGGTTTGGCAGGAAAAGCGAAGAAAGAAATAAAGGAAAGCAAGAAAGGCATGAAAAAGCTTTTGGAGCCAAAAAAATAAAAGGGATTGGATGATTCCAAGGTTCGAATCGATTGCATTATGCCAATATCTATTTTCGATTTTATGACAAATTTCAGATGGTTTACTGTTATTATTTGACGGTATCCACTAAATTCGATCGCTGGAAGAAGTGGGACTGTCTAGGTACAGCATCTGATAGTAGTTGACGATCGCCCAATCGGGGTTATACTTGCCGATAGGAGTGTCGATCTCGAACCAGCTAGGAAGCTTGACAAAAAGGCGGATGTCTTCTCGCTCGTCAAGGCGTTTGGCGAAATTCTTCTCGACCTCCGATTCATAAACGACATACTCATAAGGCGACTTGCTCACAGCGAGAGCATCCAGATAGTTGACCAGTTCCTCGTTCTTGAAAAGCAGCATTTCCCGCTCGGCCTCCGAGCCATTGCCGCCGATCTTCTCGTACTTGATGCCGTCCACCAGAAGCTTGTGCAGCTCGTTCAGTTCCTCAGCAGTGTTGGTAATAGTGTTCTCTTTCAGCTTTTCCGTTGCTAGCAACAAATTGTTCCCGACACCGTTTTCCGTGCAGGACTTACCCGTATATAGGCCATCGTCATTCGATGTACCCATATCGATAACGGTGTATTCTGGCATTCCCCGTGGCTGGCCTTCAAAAAGATCGGCGACGGCGGCGATAGCGTCGTGCTGATAAATCTGGTTAGGGTCGAATTGTAGTTTCATGTACCGTTATCCTAGGGCTTTTTGCCTTTTTTCGTTTCTAGGCGTTTGACCTCTTTTTCAAAATCACTTTCAAATCGGCGATCTTGCTCGATGCGGAAAGTTGCGTATTCTTCTTCAGCTAGTCGTTTTGCCACTTCTGCGGTTACTGAACCAGCGTTGGTCAGCACTTCATATTCGTTGAACTTCAGAAAGGCATCGAGTTTGGTGACCCAGTCCGCCATGCGCATCGCAATCTGTCGTCCTATCTGATTTTCGGCATAGTCCAGGTACATCGAAACGATCCGCTCAAGCTCCTTGATCTCCTTCTCGATCAGATAGTTTTTCGCGATCGATATATCGGTTTTTAGAATCTTGCCATCTGGAGCGTTTTTCCAGGTGGTCAATCCCATCGTGGGCTTCGTCGCATCGGCCCGCTCGGCGGCGATTATCTCCGCTGCGGTCTTACCGGTGACCGCCCAATGCAGCTTATTCTGGACGGTCTTGAAGAATATCTGCGTGATTTCCGCTGACTTGTCGTAATCAATGCTGCATTGTTCGTAGATATCAGTGATTTTGAGGTAAAACCGCCGTTCGCTAGCGCGAATCTCGCGAATTCGTTCCAGCAACTCGTCAAAGTAGTCTTTGCCGAATCGCTTGTTGAGCTTCAACCGATCGTCATCTAAGACAAATCCTTTGCTGACGAATTCGCGCAAGGTCTGAGTCGCCCAGATGCGAAACAAACTGCGTCGCCTGCGAGCTGTTCACCCGGTAACCAACGGAGATGATGGCATCGAGATTGTAAAACTCGATTTCTCGGCGAACCTCGCGGCTACCCTCGGTTTGAACTCTTAGAATTTTTCTAATAGTTGGCTCTATCTGCAATTCACCCGAAGCGTAAATTTCTTTTAGATGGTAGTTTATGGTCGGAATTTCTACACCGAACAGCTCAGCGATCTTCTTTTGGTTAAGCCAGAAAGTTTCCGCTTTGTACAGCACCTCGATTCGGACCTTTCTTTCGGTCGTCTGGTAGAGGATCAACTCGCCCTCTAGTGGTTTTTCGGGTTCGGTCATGATGATCGGCTCCTCATGTCGCGCACTTTGTTAGGGTGGTTGCTGGCGATTGATTCGCAGAGTTTCCTGAATGCCAGCACCAGCGGCGGCATCCTGAATTAAAGTGAATACCCCCCAAGGGACATTCGGCTGAATCTCGACCGCGAGCGATTTTTTGTTGGTCTCGTTCACTTTGGCTTTGAGGGCTTGCTCTAGATTGTCTAATGGAATCTGTTGCGATTCGAGAGTTAGGATCGGTTCCATCCCCTGCATTGCTGCCGTCACTCGTAGAGTATTCTCGTTCAGCTCTTTTTCGGTTATCGATTTCCCTTCTGTTTTATCGGGTTCCCCCACCGGCGCAGGTAATTCTTTGCGCAATTCTTCAACAGTAGTAGTTAAGATAAAAAAAATAAGTAATACGAGAGAAACATCGATCAAAGGGTTCATATCTAAGCGAGTTTCTTCCTCGACAGGCATCAATTTGCCTTGCTCGTACTCATCAATAGGGATTGCAAAAAGGGGATGGGTTTCTAATTTGGACCACCTAGACTCTTTTGGCCCCATTACTTCATCGGTGGAGGACCAAATGCCATCCGCAAACCCTTCCAGTATATCTGCGGGGTTTTCGTATTCTGATATTACAGTTGAACCTTCTCGTTTGACTTTCCAGATTGCGCTCATATCTCTTTGCCTATACAAATTGCTAGCCGACTTCGTTTTTATCTGATAATGGTTGTCTTGTGCATTCGTCGTTGATTCTAAGTTTAACTTCTAATATTACGGAATATCCTTGTAAGGGAAGAAAATGATCTATCGTTTTTGCCCGGTCTCGACGGTAATATCATCGATCAATACGCCACTCCGCTTTCGAGTTTCGATCCCTTTAAGGATTTGATTCACGGTTTCATAGGTCAAATCGCGGTGCGCGGCGATTCGTACTTTGGCAGAGTGGGTTCCCATCGCTTTAAATTGTTCATCAAGTCGAGAAAATAACTGCGATTCCGTTAGATGGTCGCTATCAGGTGTGGGGGCCGCAGCACCCAGCCCTAAGGCATATTCAATACGTTCGTCGCTGAGTAGATCGATCTGCACCGTAATCGTTCCCGGATTGGAATCGACTTTAAATGCGTTAGAAACATCGGGTACTTTGATTCGAGAAATCGAAGCGACCGTGGTTGTCATCATAAAAAAGATCAGCAATACCATACTAATATCGATAAGGGGTATCATATCGACATCGTCATCTTCTTCCCCATGCCCTTTTTTCCAAGGGATTTCAAGCTCCAATGGTTCAATAGCATCCGATTCATCAAATACTTTCGCTTCAACGGTGCGAGGTAAATAAGCAGATAAGAGATCCATTTTTTTAACGAGGATCCAATCTTTTGTCCCTTCCGCGCGAACCCGATCTTCCGCGGTAATCCGTCCTGTTTGTAGATAGTTGGTTGCTATTTCATACGGGACTTCTTTGAGAACCGTGTTTGCTTTAACAAACCAGATATCAAATCTTTTAGGTGTTGTACTCAAGGCGTATTATCTCCATGATGGCAAACAAAGGGAAACAAGGGGATTCTGATTTCATTAAGGATCGATTTTCTATCCTTTTAAGTGGTTTATCGAAATCCGTTTCCCGATATTTTATGAAACCGATATAACTTGAATTAGAGTCGAAAGTTTTGGGGATTACTGAACATTAGTTTTAATCAATACTTGATATCGACAAAAATATCTACTCATATTCTTTCGGCTCCGGACCGAAGAACACATAGCATCGACATCCCCGTTAGTCCATACATTTGCATTTAGCTCGCATTTAGTTAGCATTTAGTTAGCGTCCTGGACGGCCTAGAGATCCTCTACGGTTATCGCGGTTGTCGTCGAAGTCATCAAAATCGTCTCTTCTAGAATTCCCTCGATCATCCCGATCCCGCTCTCGTCCTCGATCATCCCGCTCTCGCCCTCGATCATCCCGATCCCGATCATCATCAAAATCGTCCTTGCCACGGGAGCGATTCGGTTGGTCCTTTTTTTCTTTTTCTTTCTTCCCTTTTTCTTTCTTCCCTTTTTCTTCCACATTTCGTGGAACGACTTCATCTCCCAATTTTGGATTGATATTTTGGTAGAGAATTAAAAATTTCTGCGCTGTGGATTTCATTTTGGCTTCAAATCGTGCAATCCAATCTTTGAATAACACGTGCATGAAAACCAGTGGAATAGCGGTCATCAATCCCATTGCCGTAGCGAAAAGGGCCAGACCGATCGACCCTGCTTGGGTTGTAACCGAAGTTGGGTTATCTTTGGCATCGGAAATCGCCGAGAACGTATTAATCATAGAAAATACGGTTCCCAACAGACCGACCATTGTCGCAATCTTGGCAATAGCGAGGATTGGCGCTAGGAGGAAGTTCAGTTCAGGAATAATTTCTAATTCGAGGGCACTGGCCATTGCTCTTTTCATAGCAGCAGGGCCTAACTTTGCTGTTTCTAGTGCGGAGGCAAACAGTTTTCTTGGAATGATTCCTGGTTCTTCTAAACAGAGTGCCAGACCGTTATTGACCCCCTTCTTTTCCAGAACCTCCTGAAAAATAGGAAGAAATTCATCCATTGCGGTTTTGGCACTGTTATTGAGCATGATTCGCCAAATAACTAGAGTGATTCCGATCAATGACATTAACGTCATTGGAGCAGAAAAATACCACTCGTTGAGAAAAAAGTGCGATACGGTATTCATAACAACTATCGATTCCTTAAACTTTTGGGGTGTTGACCCAGAATTCGTGCTTTTCTTCTATTATAAAGATTTTAAGGAAAAAGTTCGATAGCTTTCATCTATAATTATTACGATTATTGGGAGAATCTAATAGAAATCAAAGTTTCAATCATTTTTTTCCGGTCGATGTTTAATGTCGATGTTTAATGGCTTTCAACTCGAGTCATCCGATTTTGGGTCTTCCTGGACTTCAACTTAGGTAAGCTATCAAAAACTAAGTTCCTAGCTATTTGATTGGGATCATTTTGTGATCAACCGTAGTAACATATCGATTTCGAAATCGATTGATTGTACCAAGAATAACCTATCAGATAAGCTCCGAACGCAATTTCTCCCATTTCTTTGGAGTGTTTCTTTGGAGAGTTGCTTCTGAAAGTTATTTATTAACATTATTCAATGAGGAACCGGCAGTTTTAACATCCTTTCGACGATCTCTTCACAGACAATATCTGGGGAATATTGTTCGATTAATTCCTTCGGAAACCAGATGGTTGGGATATTGATCAGTTCTGGTAAACTCTCTTGCCAGATCGGTAAAATTCGAGCGCCAAAAGAGGTATGCAAAAATAGTACTCGAGGTTTTGCCGGTTTGGCTATATTTTGGGATTTTGATCGACTTGCCGGGAGATAAGTTAAAAATCGCGATAGATCTTTAGCAGGAAGTTCAATCGATTCACGAACGAAGCCAGACGATTGTTTTTTGTGAATGGTTATATACGGTTCTGAAGCAACTTCTGAATATCCCAATTGCCGATACAAATCAAATTGAGCAAACGGTTCAATCTTCATATAAAATTCACTGCGAGAGGGGTTATCGATTTGGGGGTACCATTGTTGAAATTGCTGTAAGAGAGAATGCGAGGCCAACCAGGTAGCCTCATCGTTCCAGTGGGTATCGAATTTGCAGTAAACCTGTTTTTCGTTTTTAATTGCTAAAAGATTTTCTCTCAGATCAACCACATGCAAATGCCGAGACTTCGCTTTTTGAATCAGGGCATCTAAGAGGGAATTTTTGACCCAGTACTGGTAACACTTAGGCAGTTCTTCGGGGTAGATGGTATGTTTATCTGGAGCAATCAAAAGGACATAGTGCCGACCACGATTTTCGAGCCAATTCTGTCGCCGGGCAATTTCATCGCACCAATCCTGGACCTGTTTTTCGAACAGCTCGGGTAGCGGATGCGGTTGGTCGAAGGGGGTCTGTTCCTTCAGGAATAACCAACCTTGAGGGCCGATAGCAACTTTGTTGGAGGAGGAACCTTGGAACAGGTCGCGATCGAGCCAGATTTGCATTTGCATCAGTTTATCGCGGAATCCAATACGATCGTTCAGGTAAATCTCGAGCTGATCCGGCAGCAATTTCAGATCGTTCTTTTTCAAATGAATATGGGGGAAATCGGCTCGCTTACGATTTTCGTAAGCTGGGATTTCTGGGGTCTTGATAAATAATCCAACAATAGGCAGTGCAAAAATTACCAGAAAGAAAAGAAAAATCGTCAGGCGATCGGCCATCCCTTGCCAACGTAGGGACTGAGCGAGAGGGGGTGATGGTAAATGGATGATCGTAAGTTGTTTCATCTTTAGAACTGGAAGTAAATGAAAGGTTGATACGTTTCGCTGGTTATGCGAACGATGACCAGAAACATGATCAGTTGTAACCCGATCATCGAGGCCATGGATGTTACTGTTTCCAACAGCATTTCCTTCTGCTTCGTATGATTTGTTTTCCATCGAGATATTTGCTCTTGAGTCCAAGGTAATATGGGGACACATGCAATGATGCCGAAGCACCAAGTCAGGGCTAATTTTTGATTCCAGAAATCGGCAAACGAATATAAGCTAGTGGTTCCGGGAATTAACTGAGTGATATACTGGCAAGCGTGGTCGAGATCGGCAGATCGAAAGAAAATCCAACCCAGAATGACTACCATTAACATATAGCTATGCTGCAACGGTTT
>JAKBAI010000188.1 GCA_021809185.1 Planctomycetota bacterium | reverse complement strand
TGGATAAGCTGCATCCGATTAGAGAGATGAAAATAGGAGATAGCGAAATATCGGCTTTGGCTTTTCATCCGAATGGTAAATGGTTAGCCGTAGCGAATGAAGATCGCATCATTCAAATAAGAGATTGGCAAACATCGGAGTTGATTTGTTCTCTTAGCGGTCACCCGGATCGTATTCCTTGTTTAGAGTGGCATCCCAAAGGAGAATATTTAATTTCTGCCGGTTGGGATTCGACCGCGCGGATTTGGAAACCGCCAGCTACAGATCCTGTAATGCTCTTAAATGATCATTCCGAACAAGTGGAACTATCGGTCTTCAGTCCGGATGGTAAACATCTCGCTTGCGCAGATTCCGACTTTGTCATTCACATCTGGCATAACCCCGAATCAGGTAGAGTTTCGAGAGTTTTACAAGGGCATACCGATAAGATTAATACTTTAACTTTTTCGCATGATAATACCCGACTTGCATCAGCAGGGGCGGATCATACCGTTCATATTTGGGATGCCGAATCTGGACTTCTCCTTGCTGGCCCAAACCCGCAATCTGAACACCAAATCGCTTTATGCAAACATCAAGAAAAGCTTGAGCTTCTGAGTAGTGTCAGCACTCATTTACAGATCTGGGATACCGAAAACAATAAGCTGAGTTCTAGTGTTGAAGGTCTTGACCCCTTTCAATCGATTGCCGTAAGTCCTAATCAGAAATGGATTGCTTATTCGAATAATAGTCATGAAGTCTCTCTTTGCAATTCCGCTTTAGAATTCCAACGCAAGCTACCCCATACGCGCGGACCGATATCAAGATTGGTTTTCAGTGCCGATTCATCTAAACTGGCTACGGCTAGCATAACGGATGGGTTGGTTTGGCTCTGGGGAATCGATTCCGTCCATCCAACCGCCAATCAGCTTGTTCGAGAAGCGGAACTGGTTATCCCGGAAGCTTCAGAAAATTGCACTCTCGAAAGTATCGCTTTTCATCCCAGTGGTCGTTATCTAGCGGTGGGTGGATTGGATTGGATGAGTACCAGTGGAACAGATGGAACTTTCTGTATTTGGGATTTGCAAGAAAAAGAAAAGCTTTCAAGTCTTGCTCATGGAGTTACTGCACTTGCATTCGATCCATCGGGGAATTGGTTAGTCGCTGGCTTGTTCACCAAAAAAATTCTTCTTTGGAATTTCACAACTCAGGAAATTGAACTAGAGATTCCAGCTCATTCCGATAAAATCAATGCGATCCTTTTTAGCCCGAATGGTCAATGGGTTGTTTCTGCTTCTGATGATTGTACGATCCGAGCATGGAATTTTTCGACCCAAGGGTCTGGAACTCCTCAGGTAGTTGCACGCCAGTTTGAAACGGCTATTCAGTCTCTGGCATTCTCGGAGGATGGTAAGTATCTGTTTACGGGGAATAGTAATTATACATCTTACCGTTTCGAATTTCAGAGATTTTTGGATGATTAAGTTGTTTGCCTGTTCCCTTGCTACTTAGTTTATTGATTGATCGTTTGAAGTGGTGAACTGCTTCTTCGTAAGCTCAGAAACTTGAACTCTTTAAATTTTTGAATCTTGATTGAGTCAAACTAATTGAGCGATTCGGATCAAGATATCCTCAGGATTTTCGAGATTCATGATGGTTAGTATGTAGGTAGATTGCCAGAAAAACGGACTAGGTTTTTTTGACTTTCAATCGATGTTTTTGTAGACAATAGGCCGCGAATAACTGGATATCAATAAATAAGTTCAGGAAGATATAACCTGATTTGAACCATGTTCGATTTTTTCGATTCACCAGAGCTTCGCCAAGATGGTGCAATCATATCCCTGAAAAAATGGTTTGATACGAACGAAAGACCCAGGTAATGAATGAGAAGTTAGCGACTCCTTCTGGCTCTCCTTTTGGTTCTCCTCATGGTTCTCCTCATGAGGACATTCCAGGGGGTGTTCCTGGTGATAAAGTTGTAAATTCTAGTGTAAACTCCCAGGATAAATCGGTTAGTAATAACTTGCCCAATTCAATAAAGCCAACAGAGAATTCAGCAAAAATGATTCCAGGCAGTCTTACCGATTTTATCGGGTTGACCTTTGGCGATTTTCAGATCATTCGTAAACTGGGACAAGGGGGGATGGGGCAAGTATATCTTGCGACCCAACTCAGTTTAAAGCGCCAGGTAGCCATAAAAGTATTGAGACAAGATCTAGCGGAGAATCAGATCGCTTTACAGCGGTTCCAGCGCGAAGCAGAAGCGGTGGCGACAATCAATCATCCCAATATTGTTCAAATATATACTCTTGGACAGCATCAAGGGATTCATTTCATGGTGCTGGAGTATATCGAGGGGAAAAATCTCAAAGATTATCTTGCCAAAAAAGGGCCACCAGAGTTGACGATTTCTCTCAATATCATGAGGCAAATCGCAGCGGCATTACATCGCGCAGCGGAGCAATCGATCGTCCATCGTGATATTAAGCCAGAAAATATCCTTCTCACTCGAAAAGGGGAGGTTAAGGTAGCCGATTTCGGTTTATCGCGATGTTTTACTTCCGAAGAGATGCTAAGTCTCACGCAGAGTGGGGTAACCATGGGTACACCGCTTTATATGAGTCCTGAACAGGTGCAGGGGAAAACGGTCGATCCCCGTTCCGATATCTATTCGTTTGGGGTTACTTGTTATCATCTTTTAGCGGGCGAAACCCCTTTTCGAGGGGCAACCGCCTTTGAAGTGGCCTTGCATCATGTGCAGAGTGAGCCGCCCCCTCTGTCGGAAAAGCGCCCGGATCTCCCCTTGGATGTTAGTCACTTGATTCATCGGATGATGTGTAAAAACCCTGACGATCGTTACCAATCTGCGAAAGATGTGCTCCGTGAGGTCGTTCGTATTCGTGAAGCGATTACTCAGGGGGTTACGGCAACTTCTTACCTTACTAATCTTTCATTGGTCCAGAAATCTCTCTCTCCAAAAGCACTTTCCGATAACTCCCCTGGGTTTTTGAATCAAACTACCATGAGCAATTTGTATTTTTCGAGCCTACAAACTGCCGTTCCTGATCCATCTAAACCATCTCCGTCTGGAAGCCAACTCTCCGCTTTATCTAGAGGATCTTCTAAAGAATTAACATTCTTTCAACCACTGTCTTTACCCTGGTATAAACGCAAAAGTATTCGGATTCTTTTTATCGTTTTCCTGTTTTTCATTAGTGGTGGTACCCGATTTCTTTTGCAAAAAAACTCCACCGTTCCCGAAACCTCAGATAATCGATTGAGTGTGGAGGAAGGTCTGATTTCCGATGCGGACATATTCCCAAATCTTTTTGAGGAATCATTGAAGACCCAGGAAACAGAATCTCTCAAAAAAATCGATGATGCCAGCTTTAACCCAAAGATTATCGTTGATGAGGTATTGTCTTTAACCATGATCTATATCCGCGAGCATCGATTCGATCAGGCGGAGAAATTTATTTCTTCTTTGTCTTCACGTCCCTATTTTCGTATTCGCTCCGGTACAGCAAAAGGGGGAAATCAAGCAAAACAAGTTTTTCTTCGTAGAATTCAGAATCTGTTACGGGGAATATTACTCGCCTATCAAGATAAAGCGAGTGAATCGAATATCCATTTTTTGGACGGAATGAAGCCGCGCGATAAAAAAGCAAATTTTCCTAATAATGCTTTCGATATATTAGCGAATCCAAGCTGGCAAAAAGAGATATGTCTCGCTTTGGATCGCAATGCCATTAATCTGATATCTGAAGATAAGAAGCTAGATCCTCTCCTGGAAAGTTATCGTACTTTGATTTCCAAGAATGATGCTAAATAATTGCATCTAAATAATCGCATCTAAATAATTGCTCCTAAAAGAGGGGTTGATCGGATTGATGATTTGGGCAGTTTGTTTTTGCGGAGAGGATTAGAAGCAGGAATCGCCAAGAAATATGAGCAATCTTTTATTAGGAATAACCGGCTCCGTTGCTACCATCCGCGCCTTGGAACTGGAGAAGAATTTACAACGATCGAATTCGGGTCACGAGATTAAAATCGTCTCTACCCGCGCTGCCCAATATTTTTGGCCCGCTGAATTCCATGATCGTTATCGAACGGAAACAGAGAATCAGCTCCCTTGGATGAAAAGGACGATCTATACCGATCGCGAAGAATGGCCAACAAGAGAAAGAACGCTAACAAATCCCTCCTCGCTAGCAGATCTTTCTTCCCAACTAGCTGATCAATCCGTGGCTAATCACTCCTCAGTGGATCAATCAGGCTACCAACGAGGCGATGAAGTACTGCATATTGAATTGCGTCGCTGGGCTGATCTCCTTTTGCTAGCTCCTATCGATGCCAATACGATGGCCAAGTTGAGTTCTGGAATATGCGACAATCTATTAACCTGTGTCTATCGTGCCTGGGAGAAACACAAGCCCATCATCCTTGCTCCCGCAATGAATACTTCGATGTGGGATAATCGTATCACTCTCCGGCAGTTTATACAAATAGTCGAAGATCGTGAAGGTATCTCTTTATCACGAACAGAACCACTTTCCGGATTGATAGACCTGATCAATCGTACTTGTACTCTGTTGAAAATCGTCCCACCGATCAGCAAATCCCTTGCTTGTGGAGATGTAGGTATAGGGGCGCTTGCTGAATTGGATCAAATAGTCCAGGTTGTTGAAGATGTTCTCAAGAGATGATCAATTTTCTGGGCATATTTACTTTCAATAGTTTTGAGAATCCTTTTTTTGTTTTGACTTCCCCAAGTTGAACTTGTTAAAACTTCGCAATAATGGTATGGGAAATCCGGTTCTTTTAAGAACTTTTAACTTTACCATCCAATAAAACGGCAAATAACAGCAAATAAGGAAGATTAGAGAATAACAAAAGTTTTGGGAAAAGTGAGTGAAGATAGAAAATAATGAAAATCGAAAAAATAGGGGAATTAGCGATCACTTTCCAAAATAAAACCGAAGAACTATTCTCCGCTGAACTAGTTTCCTAAAAGTATCCAGTAGTGCGAATAAATAGAGCGAATAAGGCGTATTAGCAGATAGCAACCGATACCGATGATAACTCCCAAAGGTTAGAGATGATCCAATTAGCAAAAAAATGGAAAAGGCGAAGCAAGGATCAATTGCTTTCGAGAAATCAAATCAAAGGTTTGAATCTGCAATTATTTTGTTTGCTAACGCTATCTCTAACGAGCTTATCTCTAACGAGCTGCAGCACGGCCCCACTTGCAGATTGGATGGATTGGCATAAACCAGGCGGTTATTCGCGGAGAAACAATCCTTTCCAACCAGGTAAAAACGGTAATCCCGAATCAGCAACTTTACCTTCAGAACCTTCAGATCCGTTGTTTATAAATCCGCTTCCACAAAAACAACCTACTGGGAACAGCCCCGAATTTTTAACTCCATCGGCAACGGAATCTGCACCACAGCCTACTGTGTCGCCTTCTGCCCCTTCTTCATCAGGAACCACCGTCCCGCCCCCATCCATATCTAAATACAATAACGGTAACAATTCTTTAGGAAAATCGGTACTCCCTAATTCGGGAGAGAGTAAAAAATCATCGGCAAACTCGATGAATCCTGGTGTACAAATCGGGGTTCCTGAAGAGCTGGATAATACCACAGAAACGAGTACTAATTCTCTTACAACCTCAAAGTCTTCCCCGGTTAAATAAACTTCGAGACAGATCTACTAGTTTTCTAAATTCATAAATTTTTTTCCTCTTTGAATTTCATTTTGATCTCCATTTGGATGAAGAATATATTTCATTCATCTCGAAGACTGGGAAAAGTACTTTCAAATATCATTCAAATCTGACCCTGACCTGTTAAAGGATTATATATTAATCGGAAAACGAGGATCACTGTTCAATAATCGTTATTTTCGATACAACAAAAGGATTGAAAAAAATTAAAGTTCGCTAGATTCAAGATGAATTGGCGAAGGTGCTTGAAAGGATAAGGGGACAAAAAGAGCCGATGCGAAGTGCAAAAGAAATACGACAAGATTTTATCCAATTTTTCGTTGAAAAACATGGGCATACCTTTGTGCCTTCATCCAGTGTTGTCCCGTTAGGGGATGAGACTTTGCTATTTGCCAATGCAGGGATGAATCAATTTAAAGATGTTTTTCTTGGGACAGGGAATCGACCTTATCAGAGAGCCGTGAATGCCCAGAAATGTATCCGAGCAAGTGGAAAACACAACGATCTGGATGATGTTGGTAGAGATACCTATCACCATACTTTTTTTGAGATGCTAGGAAATTGGTCGTTTGGGGATTACTTTAAACGCGAGGCGATTCGCTGGGGTTGGGAACTATTAACAAAGGTGTGGCAGCTCGATGAAAAACGATTGCATGTAACGGTGTTTGGTGGAGATAATAAAGAAAATTTGGAGTATGATGAAGAAGCGGCGAAATTTTGGCGAGAAGAAGCAGGAGTACCCCCCGAACGGATTCATGCTGGATCGAAGAAAGATAATTTTTGGGAGATGGGGACGAGTGGTCCTTGTGGTCCTTGTACAGAAGTTCATTATGATCGTACTCCCGGTGCGAACGGGCATTCGCTGGTGAATTCCAGTTCGCCCGATGTTATCGAAATCTGGAATCTGGTTTTTATTCAGTATAATCGTGGTTTGGATGGGAAGTTGACCCCATTGCCTGCTAAGCATGTCGATACGGGGATGGGCTTTGAACGAATAACGGCTATTCTGCAGAATAAAAACAGTAATTACGATACCGATATTTTTAGCCCGTTGATGTCCGCGATTCGGGATGTTACTGGTGCAGAGCCGTATAGAGCCGTTCTGAAAAATTATCGAGATATTGCGTATCGGGTCATAGCGGACCATGTGCGTACGCTAACTTTCGCAATCACCGATGGGGCGGTGATCGGACCGAAAGAACGGGATTATGTGTTACGGCGAATTCTGCGCCGAGCTGCACGATATGGCCGGCAGCATCTCCAGGCCAAGGAACCGTTTTTAAGCAAATTGGTCGATACCGTTGTTGCTGAATTTGGGGATGCCTATCCCGAACTAAAACGCAATCCTGATCGGGTCAAGTCGATGATTCAGCGCGAAGAAGAACAATTTATTCGAACTCTCGATTCGGGTATTCGCTTCTTTCAAAAAGTTGTAGCAACCACGAGACAAGAAAATCGCGGAGAGATTGCAGGTTCAGATCTATTTCGCCTGCATGATACGTACGGGCTTCTCAAAGATATTGTCGAGCAAATGGCAGAGGAGGAGGGGCTAAAAATTGATGAAAAGGGATTTGAAGACGAAAAATTACGGGCACAGGAACTTTCTCGATCTGCAAATCAAAAAGTAAATAGCTCCGCAATTTCGGGAGAGATACCCGATTGTAATGATTCAGCAAAATATGAGTTAGCACCGCTTACGGCAACGATTTTAGGCTGGTTAATGGATAACAATGTTTATCGGGATGGTGAATTGATTTCCGGACAAGAAGCAGGAATTTTTCTTGATAAAACCAATTTTTATGCCGAACAGGGGGGACAGATTGGAGATACAGGAAATCTACAAACAGTAGAAGGGGTTTTTGCCGTCGAAAAAACAGTTCGATTAGGTGATTCCATTCTGCACGTCGGTAAGGTAAAATCAGGGCGGATTGTAGCGGGAAGTATTGCAATGGCAGAAGTGTCCTCACTCCGTTCGGAAATCATGAAAAATCATACGGCAACTCATTTACTCAATCTTGCTTTGCGCGATGTTCTGGGCGAACATATTGAACAAAAGGGAAGTTTGGTCGAGGCCGATCGATTGCGATTCGACTTTTCACATGATCAATCCATAACTAGTGAACAATTATTAACAATTGAACAAAAAGTCAATCAATGGATCCAGTTAGATTGGCCAGTTTCTATCTATGAGTTGCCGTTGGAGAAAGCGAAACAGCTTGGTGGGGTCCGGGCGGTCTTCGGAGAAAAATATCCCGATCCGGTGCGAGTGGTTGGGATCGGATTCAAAGATCTTGCTCAGGCAAAAAAAGAATATTCCATTGAATTTTGCGGCGGAACTCATGTGCAATCATGCTCTTCTCTCGGTTTATTCAAGATCGTCTCTTGTGAATCGATCGCTCGAGGAGTACCGCGAATTACTGCAATCACTTCGGGTAAAGCTTCGCAATGGGCTTTGATCTCTGGTAAACTGATCGACCAGATGGTCTCTCAGCTAACTTGCCGAGCGGAGGAACTTCCAACTCGAATTGTAAAAATGCAGGATGAGATAAAAAAATTACAAAAAGATCTTGAAAAGGCTTTAGAATTTCAATTGTCATCGGTTTTTGAGCGGTTAGTTCAGAATGCAAAGGAGATTGCATGCTGTAAAATAATCATCGGGGAATTGCCAGGCGCACCGATGGAATTGATAAAAAATCAAATCGATCATTTGCGCAAACGTTCGGAGTCTACGGTAGTTATTGTCGTTTGGCAACAAGATGGCAAAGTGCCTATTCTTGTTGGGATTAGCGATAATCTGGTCAAGCGAAAACTTTCCTCAGCTGAAATTATCAAACCGATTGTTGAAATTCTTGGTGGGGGTGGAAGCAGTAAACGAGCAGAATTTGCTCAGTCTTCCGGAAAAGATCCAGGAAAAATTTCACAAGCTTTGCAAAAAGCGGTAGAATATCTTCATACTTATCTGGTTAGTTGAAAGAATGGATCGTTTTCATTCTAAATGACTTTTCCAGAGAGTTGCACCCGAGCTGGTTTAGAAATAAGTTCGGGAATAGCAATACATCATTTGGAGAATGGTCATGGCAGTGAAAGATGGAGATTTCCCTGAAGATAATCGGGATGAATTCAGACCAATTGATGACTTAGATGAGTTGGATTTTGAAGAAAAAACGGATGAAGACCATATAAAAAAATCTCCACTTCAAGAAACCGATCCCCGTTTTGTTTCCGGTCCTTGGGTTGGGTTTTTCTTGGATGATCGAATGCCAGGAAAGCATTGGATGGAACTTCATCTCGATTTTGTCAACGGTGTATTATCTGGTGAAGGGAAAGATTTCGTTGGCGAGTTTTTAGTCAATGGAACTTATAACCTCGAAGATGGAAAGTGCCAATTTATAAAACAATATTTCAATAAACATGCGATCGATTATTCTGGATTCAATGAAGGGAAAGGGATTTGGGGAACGTGGATTCTTACTTGGGCAGGAATAACGAATCGTGGTGGCTTCCATATATGGCCTAAACAATTTGGAAGTAGTGATCCAAGTTCTCTGAAAGAATCTAAAAAAATACCGAATCAGGTCGAAGCTCCTCAAACCCCCAAAAAAGTTACGAAAACGGTCTATGTCTCTTGAATGTTTGATTCAATTCATTGTGGAATGGTAAAAAATCGAAAAAGGGATAACCCTTTTTCGATTTTCCTGTAACCCTAACTAGATTTTCCATCGGTCTTGGAGATCGATTCAAAGCAAGGTGTTGTGATCGATTTAAGGCGATTTTTTATGGTCTGACAATAATCGGGAGATAGCTCTATTCCCAGAAAACGTCGGTTTAGCTGTTTAGCAACCGCCAGAGTTGTTCCAGACCCAGCAAAGGGATCTAATACCAAATCACCTGGGTTAGAAGCTACTTTGATAATTCTGCTTAAAATAGCTTCTGGCATCTGACATGGATGCGCAGATCGTTTCTCATTTTTCTGTTTCTGTCTTTCTTTGAAAGTTCCGCATACTCTGGGAATGTACCAGGAATCCATCGAATCAGAGAACGATTTTTCTTCATCTTGTGGTCGTAGAACCCAAGTATCGTCAGGGAGTTTTCCACGTGGATTTGCCCGGCGATCAGCATAAACCAATTGGCGAGCGGATGGGACTCGAATAGCTTCTTCATTAAAAGTAAACTCATTCGGATTGACAACATAATAAAAGATATGGGCATGAGATCGACTAAATTTAGTTCGACAATGAACCCCGAATGTATAATGCCAGATAATCCAGTTGCGAAAATGCCATCCCATGCGATCAAGCTGAATTTTCATTTCTGCTGCATATTCATCCCCTATGGCCACAAATATGGAAGCCTGTTTGGTCAGTAAAGGTTCCAAAGCTTCAATCCAGGCAGTCGTCCACTTAAGATAGTCGATTTTCGATCGCTTATCGTGATAAAAATCGTAGTCAAAGCCGATGTTGAAAGGGGGATCCGCGAAAACAAGATCAACACTCCCGCGAGGTAGTGAAGTCAAATGATCTAAACAGTCTCCCTCAAGGATTTCATTTTCAATTGTAAGCTGTTTTTGACGAATTTTGGGAGTGAAAGAAGGGGTTTTAGCAATATGTTTTATTGTTGAATTGGACATAGCCTATTATATTATTAATCGAGAGAATTTTTCTTGCAAAATTCACAGTATTTATTCAAACAAAACTTATAATCTTCATTTTTAATTTCAGTGTAAATTTCAATATATTGCCATCGTTTGAAAAAGCTAGATATTTTAGAATAATCTATCTATTAGATATTTTAGTTGTAATCGCTGGAATCGATACAATCAAATCAGTTTCAGTATCTTAGCTATCTTAAATAGCGGAAATATCAAGTTTGACTTGTTGTTATCGAAATTTGCACGGTTTTTCGTATTTTGATTAGAGGAATTTAAAACG